>JAILQM010000109.1 GCA_024698965.1 Eubacterium sp.
GGGAATCAGGATTCCTCTGGTATCATAATACTGAACTGTTCGGACAGTGACTCCACAAAGTTTTGCCATCTCTCCCGTGGTATATTTTGACATAGTTTTCACCTCCTTACGCCATGGATTTTACTTCATGACGCAACGTAACAAGCAATACCTTACGCAAGGGGATTTTTTAATGGAACAACAAATTCTAATTTGCATTACTCGTAAAAACTTAAATTTTAATTCCCATTCATTATATCAAAACCAATCTAAGTTTCACACTGTTTCACTCATATCATTTCAATATTCTTCTTACTAAATAGCTCTAAAACTTACGAACCCTTCGTAGCTGTTTTTCGATTTTTAACACTACAACGATTTAGGTAGTAGCAGGATACGCATAAAAATTGCATACTAAAAATCGCCGCCCGAAAGCGACAATTTCTACTATTACTTTACGCATCATTCCACACTCCCAGGTCGTGTGCGTCAGGCGCGGCCTAAAATCTTAATTGCTACTGGCATATCTAAAAATAAGTCACATTTTATACGAACATCTTAGAACTAATTATTTTATCAATTACACCTATTGCCCCGTCGTAGTTTACTCTCTCTTTTTGGAAGTACGACGTTATCTCCTATTAGTCTTTTTCATATATTCTCTTATCGACTATCTTCTGAAGGTGTTCATTTATATCTATTCCAACTTCAGCTGCAGGACACATCTTTGGCATCTTTAATCTCTCAGGTCTTACGTCTCCAGCAAGTTGTTTAAAACCATCATCAAACTTTATTTTTGGCAAAAGCATATAAAAATCATAAATATGTCCATCTCCTCTTTTGCATCGTTAAACGTCAGATGTGTATAGGTATTTAAGGTAACACTTATATCCGAATGCCCATAATGCACTGAAGCGTTTTAGGGTTCACTCCCGATTTTGGCATATTCGAGCAATAGGTATGCCTACCAACGCTGCGCATTTCCACATATGATGCAACGCCGCATAATGCAATACCTGCGATTGTTGCAGGCGTACCAATCAATATTTTTTCGCCCGACAGGAGCTCATTGACAGTGATTCTCAAAATCTTACAACTATCAGTGATAATCAATACTTCAAAAAGAATTATATTTACAACTCCGTGTATTTTGCACTAATCCCTTTTGATTTGTCTACCGGATACTTTGCCTCGTTCTGAGACATCTTCATATTGATGATTTCGTCTGCATCCAAGCCAAGCTTATCAAGGAGATTCTGGCTATAAACCATAACATCAGCCAATTCCTCTTTAATATGCTGCAAATCATATTCTTCATCTGACCACTGAAAGCATTCCAATAATTCAGCTGCCTCGATAACAATCGACTTTGCCAAATTAGATGGCGAATGAAACTGATCCCAATCACGATCTTCTGTAAATTTTCTGATTCTATCTATTGTTTCTTGTTTCATATTTATTCCTTTTATCGAGAAGCCTTAATAAGTTCCGCTTGAAGTTCCGGATCGCATGCGTAAATATACATTCCATTCACTCCACGGGTCATAAGAACTCGGACTTCATGCTGAATCAACATCTCACCAAACTTCTTTTTTGTACCATCTGATAATGTCCTGTTTCTAACAGCTTTACTATTGTAACTAGCAGATGGATCAAAAATAATCTTTCCGTTTCTGTATTTTACGGAAGGTCCAAGAATTACACCTGCATAATTCAGATCAAACCCTTGTATAGTAAATGTTGATCCCACCTCGCCAATTGTCTGAGGCTGTTCTGCCCATGCTAAGCCCTTGATAACTCGTTTTTCTTTTTGAGATAAATCTGATTCCAGCTCTCTGTTCCAGGGTTTATGCCACTTTCCAATAAGTACTTCCCAATATTTCATCAAGCGTTCTTCCGGTTTTTTATTTGAACTATATTCCCAGTCGTATGTGGCAATCAAGCGAGAAAGTGCAGAATCACTTTCGCCGGCTCTTTTCTTAATCTCTTTATCCAACAGTTCCGGGCTATCAAAAACTCTGATGCTGTATCCCGAAGGTGAAACCGGTATCTTCTTTAATTCACCGTTTTTTGTAAATGAATCAATCCAATCTATTGTTTCCGGATCCGCTTGCATACGAAGCTGCTTTTCTAAAACCATGTAATTATCAGAGGCCTTTGCCTGTTCACGATACTTCTCTAAAATCTGAGCCTCCCAAAACTGTTCGGTTGTCAGAATTTGATTTTCATCAAACATCACCACAGTAACTCGTGATCTTTCAATAATATCCTGTAACTGATTCTGCCCCTGATAAGACTGTTTACCTTGTGTAAGAAGCAGATGCGCCTCATCAACAAAAGCAACATCAACCGGATTATCTTCCGTATGATTATTAATAAAAGACGTCGGCTTACTAACTACTTTCCCATATTTCTCAGTAAGTCCGAGTTTTTCTGCTATTTGCTCATAAACGGTAATCTGTTCATCATGGTTTACAAGCAAATGACAATCCAACTCTTTTTTATCTTCTTCAGTACGACAATATAATTCATAAAATGTACTACTATTGAGAACTGTCTTGCCTGTCCCGGCTTCGCCTTCGATAAAAATCAGTTGCTTTGTCTCATTTTTCTCAAGTGCTCTTTCTACCTTTTTTATAATTAGATCTCTGGCGTTTTTCTGCTCTTTTGTTAATTTATGCAGTGGAGATGCTTTATAAATAGCAGAGTCTTTTATTGAACTCTCGGTAGGAAAAAGTTCTTTATTTTCTTGCCTAAGTCCTCTCCAAATACTGCGGAATATCACATCCAGTTCTTCCGCCGGATAATAATTGGACTGTGGATTTCCTCTTCCATTATGCACATGCTTCACACAATCAATACTCATCATGTAATGCATCAATCGGTTTTCTATATCAAGTGTAAGTGATTTGTTAAAGTGCTCGTGCCCTATAATAAAAAGGCTCGCATCTTTTTCTGCAAGTTTTCTCTGCCATGCCTCCTTATCATATGCAGCGCCATAATGCTCACGTGTTCTTCTAAAAATATCATTTGTTTCCCCAACATATACCTCAAAATCACCTGATTCTTTCCAATTATGAATGTATACTGTTGGAAAGTTCATAATAATATCCTGTGTCTTTTCATCCTCTTTCGGCAAGGTAACACTTTCAAAAAAGTCCAGAGCATCTTGAGTATCTTCAATTTTTCTAATAATAGGTTTTGCAACTCTAACGCTCATTCTTTCTTGCCTTTCTTGGATCCTCAGACTTAATTGCTAACGATAAAAATTTCATACATAACCTTTATAACTTAGGAGTAATTTTACTACTTTTTAAGTATATTCCTTTAGACAAATAGTTTCAATCAGCATGTTATGCCACATCTTAAAGCAAAAACAGCAACAATAAACTGAAATACATTACGGCTCCTGCAATATTTCCCGCACCGGGAATATGAAACGGAGCCAGCACAAGATAAACAGGTAGCATATTGAACACACACGCCCATGCCGGAAGCGGTGTTATCCCTACTACCACCGGAATAAAAAATGTGATTGAAAACATAAATATACCTATGAAGCAACCGATCATAGTCGCCGAATTTTTTCGAAAAAATTCCTCGGTAAGCTCTCGACCATGTTCAGTATGGCCGCTTTTAATATAAATCCATTCAGCGGATCCTCCTACCACATGATAAGCCAGACCGAAGGTATAGATCAGTGCCGCACCGACAATCATAAGATTCGCCCATAATGGTGAATACTGTTGCATCCATATTCCAAGTGTAAGATATCCGAATAATTGCAAACACATGGCAAGCGTTCCAAGACCTATTGAACGAATCGGAGCATTCTCAGGCATGGCTTTGAAAACCGCCGCCATCTTTTCATTGTCCTTCATATCGGAGAATTTAAAAGTCCCGCTCGATGTACAAAATAGTAATCTGTCACAATACCAATTAAGAATGTGACCAACCATTGCCACAATTAATAACCAAGTGTATTCCATATACGCCCCTCTTTCTTTACAAATTAAACCAAAATGGCTCTCGCCCATTAAACATCTTATAGCTACTATTTTTACATCTATATAATACCACTGACCGTTAATTCTATCTAACGTTTTTCAAATTAACGGCCCATATCATTTTTATGATAAAAATAAAGACCGGAATACCAACTCCGGTCTTTATCAGTAGTTCTATTTTTATACAGTTCCGCTAAACCACTGCGCATTCATTTTTTCCCGCTCTTCTGTTGATTCATATTCTGCATCTTTATTTTCTTTAAAATCATTTATTATAGTATCAACATCACTCGGTTTATTAAACAAATAGCCCTGCACCATTTCGCAGTCAATTTCTTTCAAAAAATTCAGATGATCCTCCGTCTCAACGCCTTCCGCTAAAGTGTGAATATTCATCTCTCGACATAACTCTACAAACGATTTAAGAATCCTTCGGTTGGCCATATTGTTATCATCCAGATGATGAATAAGCTCCATATCAAATTTAATTCGGTCAAATACATATTGACTAAATACACTCAAAGAAGAGTACCCGCTTCCAAAGTCATCAATCCAAAGCTGATACCCCTCCTTTCGCAGCCTTTCAAGCTGTGTCTGGAAATGCGTTGTCGCTTTGGCAAGATCCTGCTCTGTAATTTCTACTATGATAAAACTCTTACTTATTC
Organism: Eubacterium sp.; assembly: GCA_024698965.1. GTDB lineage: Bacteria > Bacillota > Clostridia > Lachnospirales > Lachnospiraceae > RUG14243. The sequence goes on from JAILQM010000109.1 coordinate 4,652, forward strand.
CGTATTTTTTCAAAATATTATTCAACTCTTGAACAACATCAGCATGGTCGAAGTCCTGCGCCGAGAAATTCACAGTAACCTGAAGCATTGGAAATCCCGCCCGATTCGTCATTTCAAAATCTCTGCAAACCTGTTTAACCATATAAAAATCCAGTTCATGAAGCAAATGATAATGGGACAAAACCGGAATAAACTCCCCAGGAGAAATGGTTCCGTATATTGGATCTATCCATCTTGCAAGAGATTCAAAAATTGTATACTTGGAGGTTTGAGTTCTTCTTATTGCCTGGTAATAAGGCCTAATCCATTCCTTTTCCATAGCTTCGGTAAAATGCTCAAGAATGTATCTCTTTTTTTGATATTGTACATCTTGCTCCCGAGAATAAAAGTTACACACGGTACTTAAATCATCTCCGATATTTTTCATCGCTATTCGGGCATAGTCCATAGCAGTTGCCGCATCTGTATCAGCGTCAACCTTATAAACACCCACATGAATTCCAAGCGGCTTTCCGTAAGCGGCATTTTGCGCCTTCTGATTTATTGTTTTAATCTTTTTTAGAATACTGTCTTTATCCTCGAAAGCATCTATGATAACAAAATGATCATCTACCGCACGTGCAATCATTGCATCCGGAAATTGCTCCCTAAGAAGTGCAGAATAAAGTTGCAGCAAGGCATCGCCTCTTGAATACCCGTACTGCGAATTATAGTCATGCAGAGAGTTTATATTTATATAAATTAGTACCGGTTGTTTTTGACAGGAACGCAAAAGCTGCAATCTGTCATCTGAGAATTGACGCAGATACCTAAAGTTATGCAGTCCCGTTAAAGTATCTCGAAACAATCTGTCGTTTTCGTCATCCACCGCACCCGAAAAAAGCTTCGCAAGTTTACCCTCCGGATCCATCATATCATAATAAGAAAGACATGCCATCTCAGAGCCGTCACTCATGGACTGCCACTTGCCGATTACATGAACCATTCTATACCCTTCTCCGTTGTGGATTTTATTGCGATATACTGCATCCAGGTCACTCATTTTTCGAATAAAATTAGTAATATCCTGCCTTAACCATTCTTTATCATCGGGATGAACCTGAAGATACATATCATGTTGCATCTGATTAATAAATGTTTCCCTGTCCTTTGTTCCCACATTACACAAGCCGTCAGATACTACTTTTGCATGCGGTTCCCCATTTTCCACATCAAACAGTACCAACGGAATCTGTATCTTTTCGTAAAATTCTTTTTCCTCTTTTGATATCATATAACCCCTCCCAATAAGCTGTTGTTGCTACCGGTGCTTTAATTGTATAATTTTTCTTCATCTTTTACAACAACTTTCTGAGAAATCAATTTATTGCCCAAAGAGACAGATTTCTTACAAAGGGGACGGTTCTCTTTGCTAAGAGAATATACTTCCATTGCCAATCAACACTCTTATTATCCCGATAATAAATAAATGCGCAGGATAATAAATGTAGAAAAAACACTTCATTCCATTCCAATTACCTCTTTCGCCATTATATTGCTTTAAAATCGCCGCGATTCATAACAAAAACACCGGACACATAGCGGCAATTGTAGACCTGTCTGACGGAAATGTGATTATACAAATTAAAATAATACATGTAATTTTAGAAGCCTGCGGCAAACATTCTAGCAATATATTTTTTTCATTATGAGTATAATGAAATCCTTCTTCGATAAAAAACCACATAATAGGTGCCGTTCGTCGTCCTATTATATGTAAAAAATGACATACCATTCTTTTTGAAACCCCGGAAAAATGAGCTATGTCACATGATCTATAGTCATTGCAATAATTTCAATTAGTTTTATTTGATTGGAGTTTAGTCCTTTATAATTCATCTTTTTTCCCCTCAAATCCTCCGTAAATATATTGCAAATAATTATAACATAAAGAACCGTCCCCTTTGTTCACTCTTTGTTCGAAATAATAAATATTTTTATTTTGTTGTATCATTTTTAACATTTTCATTGTATAATTTAACAAAATTTAGTTTCATCCAAGAGGAGGATGGTTATGAAAAGAAAACAAAATGGGTCATTAATGACCGTAATAGTGGGATCTCTTCTCCTTGCCGTTATTCTTACGGCTGTTCTTATTGAAGTATTTTCAGTGACAAGTACAATTAGTACAAACACAAAACAAACTTCTGCATATCGAGAAAGACTCCTTGAAGACATCAAAAGTGAGCTTAAAAACGAAACTCAGGAAGCCATGAGTATCTGTGAAGTAATGTATTCAAGATACGAAAACGGTGAACTTACGCTTGAAGAAGCCAAAACTGAATCTGCCGATATCATAAGAGAACTCGCTTATAATGACGGAGATGGATACTTCTGGGTTGATACATCAGAAGGTATAAACGTGGTTCTTTTAGGGCGAGATACAGAAGGTCAGTCAAGATGGGACGCTGTAGACTCCAGCGGAACATATTATATCCAGGAAATGATAAGTAACGGTATGCAAGACGGTGGCGGATACACAAGCCTTATGTTTGCTAAACCGAATGAAACAGAAGAACTTCCGAAAATAAACTACACAGCTTATTATGAACCTTTTGACTGGGTAATGGGTACCGGAGTATGGGTAGACTACATTGATGCTCTTGAAGCCGAGTATGAGGCAAATGCTGCATCTGCTCTTAGAACGAGCATAATAAGATCGGTATTTATTGCACTCGTTCTTATAGTAATAGGAGCAGTCTTATCTGTATATATGGGAAGAAGAATCACCAATCCAATTAAGATGGTCACAAAACAGATGACCAGAATGGCAGACAGTGATTTTACAGAACACGAAGAACTTGCCAAAGTTCGTAAACTCCAGACCGAGAATAACGAAATAGGCGAGATAGCAAAAGCTCTTAATTTAATGCATAAAAATATAAGAGATTTAATGATTTCCATTACTGATACAACATCTTTTGTTACATCTGCATCGGAAGAGCTTTCCGCAAGTGCCTCACAATCTGCAGAAGCAAGTGAGATGGTTGCAAGCTCATGTACAAATGTTGCCGGTTCTTGCAGCGTTCAGATTAATGCTGTTGAAGACGCAAGCGGTGAAACCGAGCAGTTCGTACAGAACATGGAAGAGTTCAAAAATGCTATCACCATGACAACAAACATGATTGATACAACAAATGAAGCTGCTACAAAAGGCGCCGAGGATATGACAAACGCCACAAATATGATGCAGTCAATCAGAGAGGCTGTTGAAGAGACGGCAGATGTTGTGGACTCACTCGGAAACCAACTTAAGAATATTGATAATTTTGTTGATACAATATCAGAAATAGCAAGTCAGACAAACCTTCTTTCTCTTAACGCTTCCATAGAAGCTGCCAGAGCCGGAGAAATGGGTAAGGGATTTGCGGTTGTTGCCGGTGAAATCAGCAAACTTGCAGATCAGTCAAATGAAGCCGCCCTTAAGATTACAGCACTTATAGAGGATATTACAAAGCATTCTCAAGAAGCTGTAAGAGCTATGCGCGAGGGTGCAGATCGAGTTGTTGAGGGTACGGAAACCGTAAACGAAGCAGGACACACATTTGCAAATATTGTTGATATGGTTCATTCAATCTCAGAACAGTCGGCAAGAATGAGCGAGATTGTTGTGCAGCTTTCTTCAGGAACCGATACAATCGTAGATAATATTAAGAAGATTGAAAATATGAGTTTAAGTGTAGCTGACGAAACACAGAATGTTTCCGCAGCATCACAGGAGCAGGCTGCCTCTACCAACGAGGTTTCAGAAGCCTCCGACAAACTTGCCGGAAACGCCCAAGAGCTTCTTGATGTTGTTTCTAAATTTGAGCTTTAATAAAAATGCGAGCAGATCTTCATGGTCTGCTCGTTTTTATTTCTGCCTTAAAAATTGCAGGAATATTTATTGTCTCAATTAAAGTCTTATTTTTTTCCCATCTGATCGGCAAGATGAAGAAGATGAAGGTCATTTTTAGTCATTCTGATATTGGAAACATATTCTTTTCCGTCAGAAGCTACAACCTTAATTTCTACAACGCTACCCTCAGAAACTCCTTTTTTACCTATTGTCTTAATAAAAGGAATCATTTTGGGATGCTCTTTTTTAAAAATATCCACACATTGTTTTAATTGTAATAAATTCATCGGATTCATAACTTTCCCTCTGTTGCATTTAGTAAATTCTCTTATATAATAACATGAATTCTGTCGCATGCAAGAATACAAATCACAATATAATATGTTCACATTTCTTTCACACTATCCTTAAAGTTAATTTAAGGATAGTGTGAAAGAAATGTGAACATATTATATTGTGATTTGTATTCTTGCATGCGACAGAATTCATGTTATTATATAAGAGAATTTACTAAATGCAACAG
>JAILQM010000119.1 GCA_024698965.1 Eubacterium sp.
AAATATCATTTTATTCATAAACGATGAGCGACTTATCGACAAGCTCATCGCCCTTATATGATAGTTTTAAAGAGAAAAACGGTGAGTTTTCGGCAAGAAGCTTTAGGAAGATTTTATCACCTTCCCAGAGGTTTATGCTTGAAAGCTCATCTTTTTTAATCCATTTTAGGTCGCCTTCATCGCAGGAGGTGATGCTGCCGTGGTATTTGTCGGCGGTGTATAAAAATATAATTTCATCTTCCCAGCCTTCAGATGCAAAGGTGATAACTCCTCTTAAGGCGTAGGAATCCAAAATAAGCCCGGTTTCTTCATACACCTCGCGGCATACACATTCTTCGGGACTTTCGCCGTCTTCGAATTTGCCGCCCGGGCCTATCCATTTACCGCTGTTTACGTCGTTTTCTTTTTTATTTCTGAGCATCATAAGATATGATGAGTTTTCTTCTATATAGCATAAGGTTGAAAGTTTCATTTTGCTCTCCGAATTTTATATTTCAAATATTATTTTATGATATTTAGCGCTCTATGTCATTATGGAAAAATGATTTTTGCGGAACGAAATAAGACCGTCTTTTTGCATTTTTGCCAGCTCTTTTGAAAGGGCGGTTCGTTCGACATTTAGGTAGTCGGCAAGCTGCTGGCGGTCGAAGGGAATATTAAACTCCCGGGAGCCGTTTTTTAAAGAGACTGTGTTTAAATACGCCATAACGCGGCCGCGAATCCCTTTTTGTGAGGTGTGATAGCTCCTTGAAGCCAAAAGAAGATTCTTCTGGGAGGATATCATTAAAATGTTTGATATAAGCTTTACCGACCAGCTGCTTTGATTTGCAAGAAGGTTTTTAAGGCTCCCTATTCGCAAAAGCAGAATATTGGAGTCTTTTGTTGCGATAACATCTACAAGCATCGGCTCGTTTTCCAAAAGAGCGTAGGTTTCGGCAAAGAATTCTCCTTTTTCCGCCCGACTTAAAATGCTGCGGTTGCCCCAGATGTCGTTAACTTCTATAGTAACGCAGCCTAAGGTAACGAGACCCATATAAGGCGTGGTTTTTCCCGAAAGCATTACGCTGTCCCCTTTTTTAAATGTTTTTTCTTTTGCGCGCAGCGCATCTAAAGCAGAGGATATTTCGTTTTCGCTCATTCCCTTAAAAAGAACGGTTTCCGATAAAAATGCCGTGTTCATAAAACCTCCGAAATAAATTTTTAAAATGTGGTTATAACCACATACATCTTTCTTCCATCATATTACAATGAGAATACAAATTCAAGAAAAGGAGATAATCATGCTCAGACAAATTATTCATATCGATGAAGAAAAATGTAACGGATGCGGAATTTGCGCAAACGCCTGTCACGAGGGCGCGATAGAGATGGTAAACGGAAAGGCAAAGCTTGTAAGGGAGAATTTCTGTGACGGCTTCGGAGACTGCCTTCCTGCCTGTCCTACGGGAGCTATTACTTTTGAAGAAAGAGAAGCACCGGCCTATGATGAGGCTGCCGTAAAAAAGAGCCTTGCAGAAAAAGAATCGAAACAATCGGAGGATAGTAAAATGATAGAAAACAATGTATGTGTAAAACCGGTATCAAGACTTATGCAGTGGCCTTGCCAGATAAAACTTCTTCCTACAAGGGCGCCTTATTTTGACGGAGCAAAGCTTCTTATTGCGGCAGACTGTACGGCATATGCCTATGCAAATATGCATGAGGACTTTATGAAAGGAAAAGTTACTCTTGTCGGATGTCCTAAACTTGACGGAGTAGACTATACGGATAAGCTTACGGAGATTATTAAAAACAATGATATTAAGGGCGTTACTTTGGTTAGAATGGAGGTTCCTTGCTGCGGCGGAATGCAAAGAGCTATGGAAAATGCAATCAAAAACAGCGGCAAGTTTATTCCGTGGCAGGTTGTGGTTGTTTCATGCGACGGTGACTTGTTGGAATAACGGACGTTGACGTCCGTTATCTCGTAGCGTCGCCAAATAAACATAAATGTTTACTTGGCTCGTGCTTTCGTAGAATAATAAACAGGCATTATTGGAATAACGACGGATTATAGATTCCATTTACTCGATTGCGTTAATGTGATAAAATGGATAAAGTTATTATTAATAAAATTAAGTAGGTGGAATCAAAAATGAAGCAATTAATGTTAGGAAATAAGGCGGTTGCCAGAGGTCTTTATGAGGCAGGCGTCTGTTTTGCGTCAAGCTATCCGGGCACACCTTCTACGGAGATTACGGAAGAGCTTGCAAAATTTGATGATGTATATTCGGAGTGGGCTCCGAATGAAAAAGTTGCTATGGAAGCGGCGTTTGGCGCATCTCTTGCGGGACGTCGCAGTTTTTGTGCAATGAAACATGTAGGCCTTAATGTGGCCGCAGATCCTTTATACACAATGTCTTATACAGGTGTAAACGGTGGTATGGTAATTGTTGTTGCTGATGATGCCGGAATGCATTCTTCTCAAAATGAGCAGGACTCGCGTCACCACGCAATTGCGTCAAAGGTACCGATGCTTGAGCCGTCGGATTCGGCAGAGGCTCTTTATTTTGCAAAGCTTGCCTTTGAAATATCCGAAAAATACGATACACCTGTTATCTTAAAGATGTGCACAAGAGTATCGCATTCTCAGTCGGTTGTTGAGATTGGCGAGCGCATTGTTCCGGACAAAAAGCCATATGAGAAAAACATTCAAAAATATGTTATGACGCCGGCAAATGCCATAAGAAAGCATCCGGTTGTTGAGGAAAGAACAAGACTTTTAAAAGAGTTCGGATGCACATCAGATGTTAACCGTGTTGAAATGGGCTCAACAAAGCTCGGTATTATTACAGATTCTACAAGTTATCAGTATGTAAAAGAGGTATGCAAAGAAGAGGCAAGCGTTCTTAAAATAGGACTTGTCAATCCCCTTCCGGATAAGCTTATTTTGGATTTTGCAAAGAAGGTTGATAAGCTCGTTGTAGTAGAAGAGCTCGATCCTATCATCGAGGAACACTGCAAGGTATTGGGGCTTGAGGTTTCGGGAAAAGACATTCTTCCTATTACCGGAGAATTTTCTCAGAATATCGTGGCAAAAGCACTCGGAAAAGAGGTTCATAAGGGAATTGCCCTTGATGAAGAGCTTCCGGTTCGTCCGCCTGCAATGTGTTCGGGATGTCCGCACAGAGGCCTTTTCTATACATTAAATAAAAATAAATGCACTGTTTTGGGTGATATAGGATGCTATACCTTAGGTTCCGGAGCACCGCTTAGTGCCGTTGATACAACGCTTTGCATGGGCGCCTCTATCTCATCTATCCACGGATTTAACAAGATGGGCGCAAAAGAGACCGAAAACAGAACGGTTGCCGTTATCGGAGATTCTACATTCATGCATTCGGGTATGACCGGACTTGCAAATATCGCATATAATCAGAGCAATTCGGTATCAATCATACTTGATAACTCAATTACGGGTATGACAGGTCATCAGCACAATCCTACTACAGGATTTAATATCAAGGGTGATCCGGCAGGAAAGATAGATCTTGAAGCTCTTTGCAAAGCTATGGGCTTTAACAGAGTAAGAGTTGTAGATCCATACGATCTTGAGGCTTGTGACAAGGTGCTTAAAGAAGAACTTGCAGCCGATGAGCCTTCGGTTATTATCACAAGAAGACCTTGTGTACTTTTAAAGACTGTAAAGAAGAATCCGCCGCTTAGTGTGGATAAAGATAAATGTAAGAGCTGTAAGGCCTGCATGAAGATCGGATGTCCTTCGATATCTATGAAGGACGGCAAGGCTCACGTTGATGCTACGCTTTGCGTGGGTTGCGGAGTCTGCACACAGATGTGTAAATTTGATGCCTTTTGCGGCATGGTAAAGGAGGGCAACTAAGATGGAAACAAAAAATATAATGATTGTCGGAGTCGGCGGTCAGGGCTCTCTTTTGGCTAGTAAGACTTTGGGATATCTTCTTATAAATGAGGGTTATGATGTAAAGGTATCTGAAGTACACGGAATGAGTCAGCGTGGAGGAAGCGTTGTAACTTATGTAAGATACGGTGATAAGGTTTATTCACCTATAATTGATGAGGGCGAGGCCGATGTAATTGTTTCATTTGAACTTTTGGAGGCGGCTCGCTGGATGAAGTGTTTAAAAGAAGGCGGACAGATAGTTACAAACACGCAGCAGACAGATCCTATGCCTGTTGTAATGGGTGCGGCTGAATATCCTGAAAACCTTGTTGAAAAAATGAGAGCAAAAGGCGCAAAGGTTGACGCAATAGACTGTCTTTCTCTTGCTGAAGAAGCAGGAAATATCAAGGCGGTAAATGTGGTTCTTTTGGGACGTCTTTCTCATTATTTTGACATGTCTGAAGAATCATGGATAAAGGCGCTTGAGGCAAATGTTCCGGCCAAACTTTTAGATATAAACAAAAAAGCATTTGAACTCGGAAAGAACGCATAACGGAGGATTAATTAGGAATGGAGAATTACTTTCAGAAGGAAATCGAGACGGCTTCCCCTGAGCAGATGAAAAAAATTCAGGATGAGAAGCTCGTTAAACAGGTAAAACATGTATGGGACAATGTTCCTTATTATCGTAAAAAAATGGAAGAAGCCGGTGTAACTCCGGATGATATCAAATCAAGAGACGATTTGCACAAGCTTCCTTTCCTCTCAAAAGCGGATTTGAGACTTGCATATCCGTACGGACTCCTCGGAGAGCCGCTTGAAAAATGTGTAAGAATCCATTCCACTTCGGGAACAACAGGAAAGAGAGTTATAGCATTTTATACCCAGGAAGACCTTGATATGTGGTCTGACTGTACAGCAAGAGCTTTGGTTGCGGCAGGTGCCACAAAAGAAAGCGTTGTTCAGGTCTCATACGGATACGGACTTTTCACGGGAGGAGCCGGATTAAACGACGGAAGCCATAAGCTCGGCTGTCTTACAGTACCTACTTCATCGGGAAGTACCGACAGACAGATAATGTTTATCCAAGATCTTGAGGCAAGCATTCTTTGCTGTACACCTTCATATGCCGCATATCTTGCAGAGAGAATGAAAGAAATGGGCCTTAGCCCTGACGATATTCCTCTTAAGGCCGGCATTTTCGGAGCGGAGGCATGGAGCGAAGAGATGCGCCGCGACATAGAAAAGACAATGGGTATTAAGGCTTACGATATTTACGGACTTACAGAGCTTTCCGGACCGGGAGTTTCTTTTGAGTGCTGTGAGCAGAGCGGAATGCATATAAATGAAGATCATTTCATTCCGGAAATCATTGACCCGGATACAGGGGAAGTTCTTCCGGACGAAACAGAAGGTGAGCTTGTATTTACAGCAATCGACAAGACTGCCTTCCCTATTATGAGATATCGTACACGCGATATTTGCAGCCTTTCGAGAAAGAAATGCTCTTGCGGAAGAACTCTTATCAAAATGGGCAAACTCAAAGGACGAAGCGACGATATGCTTATTATCCGCGGCGTAAATGTGTTCCCGTCACAGATAGAGACGGTTCTTCTTAACAACGGATATCCGGCAAACTACCAGATTATCGTTGGCCGTGTCAACAATACAGATACTTTTGACATACATGTAGAGATGACACCTGAGATGTTTACCGATAACTTAGGTGAAGTTGAAAGCCGCCAGAAGAAACTTGTAGACGACCTTAAGGCAATGCTCGGAATTAAAGCCAAGGTAACACTTGTTGCACCTAAGTCAATTACAAGATCGGAAGGTAAAGCGGTTCGTGTAATAGACAACCGCAAGCTTTAAAGGGAGGGATATTTTATGAGTATTAAACAGATTTCCGTATTTATGGAAAACAAGCCCGGAATGCTTGAAGAAATGACAGAGGCACTTGCAAAAAACGACATCGATCTTCGCGCGATTTCCCTTGCCGAAGCAACTGATTTCGGCATTGCAAGACTTATTGTGGATGATGTTTACGAGACGACAACAGTGCTTAAAGATGCAGGATTTGTGCACAGACTTGTTGACGTTCTTGCGGTGGAGATACCGGATGTGCCGGGTGGACTTAACAAGGTTTTAAAATGCCTTTCGGATAACGAAATCAACCTCGATTACATGTACGCCTTCCTCGGCGGAAAAGACGTTAATCAGGCATTTATGATCTTAAAGGTTGAGCAGGTTGAAAAAGCATCAGATGCGCTTTTGGCAAAGGGCTTTGTTTTGGTCGACCAGGATCATATTGAAGAGGTTTAAAATGAAGATACTTGTGGTGTCGGACTCGCATGGAAGAAATTCAAACATCGATGAGGCGATAAGGCGGGAAAAACCGTTTGATATACTCGCTTTTTGCGGAGATGCGGAAAGGAGTCTCGATGAATACGAATTCAACGGATATTATGCGCCGGAAGGTGAAAGATACGGCTTTTATGCCGTTTGCGGAAACTGTGATTGGAGAAGCGAATATCCCGGAGAAGTGTTTTTTGAGGCAGCAGGTCATAAGATTTATATGACGCACGGACATCTCTCGCATATAAGAGCTAAGCTTTCTTTTGACGGACTTATTAACGAAGGCAAAAAAAGAGGAGCGGATGTTGTACTCTTCGGCCATACTCATGATGCAAGAATAGAAAACGCCGGCGGAATTTTACTCATAAACCCCGGCTCTTTAACCTATCCGAGGGACGGCTCGGGCATAGGAACTTATGCGGTACTTAAGCTTGAAGAGGGAAAAGCCCCCAAGGCTGAAATATTTAAACTCTAAAAAGAAATTGTGACGGCAGCACAAAATAAAACCCAAATTTGGATATATATAACAATTAAAATCCCCTTTCGTTGTGATAAAATTTACTAAAAAACGGAAGGGGATATATTTATGTTCAAAATAAACGATAACTGTGTCGGATGTCATAACTGTTACAGCGAATGTCCGATGCAGGCTATTGACTTTGTCGGAAACAAATACGAAATCGACAACGACAAATGTGTTGAATGCGGACTTTGCGCTAAGGTCTGTCACACCGCATCCATTATAGATATGGATGATACAAGTAAAATGCCTCCTCATGATAAGATTTACAAAGAGGCTGATGTTGTTGTCTGCGGAGCCGGCACGGGACTTGTCGGAGCGGTATATGCCGCAATGCAGGGCAAGAAGGTTATTGTCCTTGAAAAATCGAAAAGACTCGGCGGAAACACAGACTACGCACATGCATTTTTCCCTGTATACACAAACTGGCATAAAGAGGCCGGAATGGTGGATGCAAGAGAGGATGCGATTAAACATTATTTAAAAGCAACGGATAATATCTTAGATCCCGATGTCGTAAGAACGGCTGTTTACGGCACGGGAGAATTCTTTGACTGGCTTTGCACACTCACTGACTGCCACAAGGTATATAATCTTGTAAACTTAGGTGATGCGGATGCTCACGGCCCTATCTACGGACCGGGACTTTTGGATTTCCCTAACAGAATAGTAGATAACTTAAATTGCCGCGATGATGCCATAGGACCGGGTTGGGGAGGCACATTCGTAAAATATACAATGCTTGAAACCATTGAAAAACTCGGCCTTAACGTGGAAATCTATACAGAGACCGCAGGTCGTCATCTTTTGCTTGATGATAGCGGAAAAATTAAGGGAATTATTGCCGAGGATGAAGGCGGAGAGATCGAAATTAAAGCTCCGACAGTCATTCTCGCCACAGGCGGATTCGGTAAATCCGATGAGAAGATTAAAGAGTTTAAACCGTGGTTTTTCGAAGGAGAATCAAAGATTCACCGTTTCAGCGTACCGACAGATACCGGAGACGGTATAGATATGCTTAGAGAGCTCGGTGTAGAGCCTATTCCGGAGAGACTTTGCGTTTCAATGTTCGGACCTAAACATCATCCGTTCTCAAATACTTTGGCTGATATGGCTCTTGAACCTGAGATGCTCCAGATTAATATGAACGGTAAAAGATGGGTTAATGAGCAGGGACATCTTTTCGGTATGACTCCTCTTATTAAGGATCAGCCTAAGGAAATTTCATGGGCAATTCAGTCGAGAGATTTCTATGCCGAGGTAGGCGAGAGATTTGCCAACAATCCTGCATTTGCTTCAAAGAAGTATTTATACGAAGGCTGGGAGAACGAGTTTAAAGAAGAGGCGGCTTATCCTATTCCGCCTGTATTTGAAGCAGATACCATAGAAGAGCTTGCAGAAAAGATTGGTATGCCTAAGGATGCTCTTGTAAATACTGTTAAAGAATATAATGAGTTCTGCAAAAACGGTGAAGATAAGGAATTCGGAAAAGAAAAGCAGTTCCTTGTACCTATTGCCGAAAAAGGACCTTATTATGCGGTTAAGGGACAGAGATTCTCGGAAGCCTGCATGGGCGGTCTTATGGTAGACGGAAAATGCCGTGTACTCAGAAACGACGGTTCATATATACCGGGACTTTACGGAGTCGGAGATGCTACAAGTGCTATGCATATAGATGGCAGACTTGCGGTTATTTCAGAGCTTACATGGGGCGTGGCTTCATCATATACATCCGGTAAAAACGCAGCGGAATATGTAAATGAAGGAGGCGAGAGATAATGTGGCTTAAAGACAATACTCTTTTCCCGGTAGTGGAAAATGTAAATAAAGATGCTAAAAGAACACAGCCTGATCTTAAATCTGTAGATGAGAGAGTTTCATCATTTGAACAGATTGAGAGCACCTATACAAAGGAACAGGCAGAAAACGAAATGGCCAGATGCTTAAAATGCCCGACTCACTGGTGTCAGGAAAAATGTCCTGCAAAAGTACCGGTTACGGATTTTATCGCTGCGGCCAGAAGCGGAGATTTAGAGGGCGCTTATGAGCTTATAAGAACGGCTTCCATGATGCCGGAGTTTTGCTCAAGAGTATGCCCGCAGGAGATGCAGTGCCAGAGCAATTGCACCCGTTCTATAAGAAGCGATGCGGTAGGTATCGGAAAGCTTGAAAGATATGTGGTTGAGAGCCACTATGCATCGGGCAAAGGCGAAAAGACGGCACCGTCAACAGGCAAAAAGGTTGCCGTAATAGGTTCGGGACCTTCGGGTCTTTCATGTGCGCAGAGACTTATTGACAAAGGTCACAGCGTTACAATATTTGAAAGAGCTGACAGAGCGGGCGGACTTTTGGAATACGGTATTCCGAATATGAAGCTTGAAAAAGGAATAGTTGAGAGAAAGATTGATTCTCTTAAGGCTCAGGGAGCTGAAATAAAATGCGGAGTAAACGTAGGTGTTGACATTACTGCTGAAGACCTTGAAAAGAGCTTTGATGCTGTCTGCTTTGCATTGGGCTCAAGAAATGCGAGAAACCTTGCGCTTGAAAATTCGGCCGGAGTAAGCGGTATAGTATTTGCCGTTGATTTCCTTACAGAAAATACAAAGGCCCTTTTAAGCGGAGAAAAAGCGCTTACTGCCAAGGATAAGAAGGTAATTATCGTCGGTGGCGGAGATACAGGTAATGACTGTGTGGGTACTTCGCTTCGTCAGGGAGCCGAAAGCATTATGCAGATAGAGATGCTTCCTAAGGAAAGAGGACATAAGTTTATCTTTGAGAGACCTCCATATAAAGAGCCTGAGAAAAAGCATGATTTCTCTCAGGAAGAATGTGCGGAAAAATTCGGAGATCCACATGTGTACCGGACAACGGTAAAGGCCGTTCATGCGGGAGATGACGCTAAAGTGCATGCGATTACCACCGTGGACTTAGAAGCTGTATATGACGAGCATTTCAGGCTTCAAATGAAGGAAATTCCGGGTACAGAAAAAGAAGTGCCTTGCGATCTCTTAATTATCGCAGCGGGATTCTCGGGAGCTGAAAGCTATGTGCCTGAGAAATTCTCTCTTAAGATGGGAGAAAGAAATACAATTGAAGCACCGCAGTATAATGCGGGCGGAAAGTATTTTGCATGCGGAGACTGCCGCACGGGACAGTCACTTGTGGTTAAGGCCATGGTTGACGGAAGAGAGTGTGCGGACGCAGTGGATGCATTTTTAACCAAGTAATCATCTAATACTTTTTTCATAACATATATCCTATCAAAAATAAGGGCCGCTTTTTGTGGCTCTTATTTAGGTGATATAACAGGCGCAAAGCGCCTGTTATCGCGCGTGCTCGTCAAATGAGAGCAAGCTCTCGCTTTCCTCGCTACTTCGTGGTATAAGAAAAAAGAGGCCCGAAAGCTGCTAAAAATGGGGGCTGAAAAAATTTTTAAAAAAAATTTAAAAAAGTGTTTGACATTGGTATATAGGCTTGCTATAATACCTATTGTGTCACGGAGATGTGAACACAAACAAACAGCTAAATATGGCTTGCGGAAGTGTCGGAACTGGCAGACGAGCAAGACTAAGGATCTTGTGTATATTGCATACGTGCGGGTTCAAGTCCCGCCTTCCGCATTAAAATAGGACATAGCAGATGCTATGTCCTATTTTAATGCAGAAGAGACCTTGGACAACCCCCATTAATTGATGGGGGTTGTTTTTTTATATAAATATACAATCTTTACATACATTTTACAGCAGAGTGATTCCGAATTTTACTTTTGCAGAATATCATTAGTCTTGTCATCGCGAGACTAAGAAAAAATTTTTAAAGATATTCGGAGGTAATAATGAAAAAGAGATTTTTGAGAACAATTATGGCAGGTACAACCGCACTTGCACTTACAGTAGGGATTGTCGGTTGCGGAAATTCGGGAAGCGCTTCTGAGGAAGATGTATCGGAAAACGCAGATGCAACGGAAGAAGCTGCAGAAGAAGAAACAGAACTTAGCGGAACTCTTGCTCTTGCCGGAAGTACATCAATGGAAAAACTTTGCGAAGCCTTAAGTGAAGGCTTTATGGAAAAATATCCGGGAGTAACAGTAACAGTTGAATATACAGGATCGAGCGCCGGAATAGAATCACTTGTACAGGGAAGCGTTGATATAGGTGATGCTTCAAGAAATCTTGAAGACGGAGAGCTTGAAAGCGGAGCTGTAGAAAACATTGTTGCAATTGACGGAATTGCCGTTATTACAAATACGGAAAACACTGTGGAAAATCTTACCAAAGATCAGCTTATATCAATTTATACCGGAGAAATCACCAATTGGAGTGAGCTTGGCGGAAGCGATGAGGCTATCGTAGTTATAGGACGAGAGGCAGGTTCGGGAACAAGAGGAGCATTTGAGGAACTTCTTGAAATTGAAGATGTATGTGCTTACGCCCAGGAACTTGATTCTACAGGTGCCGTTCTTGCAAAGGTAGCTTCTACACCGGGCTCAATCGGATATGTATCTCTTGATGCTGTTGATGAAAGCGTACTTAGCATGACTCTTGACGGAGTGGCTGCAACCGAGGAAAACATTGTTGCCGGAGATTATACACTTTCAAGACCGTTTGTTATGGCTACAATGGGAGAAATCACAGAGCAAAATGAAGTGGTTCAGGCCTGGTTCGAGTACATAAATTCCGAAGAAGGATCGGAAGTTGTATCCGGAGTGGGACTCATACTTCCGCAGTAAGAAAGGCCTTATATGAGAAAAAAAGCAAAGACAAATATTGTTGAACAAAGCGCGAAATATATTTTTACCCTTTGCGGGGCTATAGCAATCTTTGCTGTTTGTTCCATAACATTTTACATGGTGGCAAAAGGCACCCCGGCATTTAAAAGTGTCGGAGTGCTTGAGCTTATATTCGGAACAAAATGGCAGCCGACAGCGGATACGCCTTCTTACGGAATACTTTATATTATTATAAGTTCTCTTGTGGGAACGGCTTTAAGCGTAACAATAGGAGTTCCGATAGGACTTCTTACAGCGGTTTTTCTTACGGAAATATCCGGGAAAAGAGCGACCCGGATTATATGGCCGGCGGTTGAACTTCTTGCGGCAATTCCATCGGTAATCTACGGACTTTTGGGACTTATGATTCTAAATCCGTTTATGTATAAGATAGAAAAAATAATTTTTAAAGGCTCGGAAACTCATCAATTTACCGGAGGGTCAAATATGCTTTCTGCGATAATTGTACTGGCCATTATGATATTGCCGACGGTTGTAAATGTAAGTGCATCTTCTATAAGAGCGGTGCCAAAAGATCTTAGGCTATCTTCCTATGCACTCGGTGCAAGCAGGATACAGACTGTATTTAAGGTGACGCTTCCTGCGGCAAAATCGGGAATTATGACCGGAGTGGTTCTTGGAATAGGAAGGGCGCTCGGAGAAGCTATGGCTATTAATATGGTCGCCGGAGGCTCTGTAAATATTCCTCTGCCGTTTAATTCGGTAAGATTTTTGACAACCCAGCTGGTAAGTGAAATGGGATATGCGGAAGGAGTACACAGGCAGGTGCTTTTTTCGGTGGGACTTGTTCTTTATATCTTTATTATGATGGTAAATATTGTATTGCAAAAAATAAGGAAGGGGAAAACTGACGGTGAATAGAATAAATGACAGGCCGATAGATGAAAAAAAAATACGCCCTTCGGATATTGTTTTGTACATGGCGATTTATCTTTGTGCGGCAATTACGCTTATTTTGCTTATAACAATTCTTTTGTATGTCATAAGCCGCGGAATACATGTTGTTAATCTGAGTTTTTTAACTTCGGTTACTTCGGTTTTAAAAGGAACAGTGGGTATAGCGGGAAATATTTTAAATACCGTTATGATAATTCTTCTTACGATGGTTATAGCTACTCCTGTGGGAGTAGGTGCGGCAATATATTTAAATGAATATGCCAAACCCGGAAAA
>JAILQM010000027.1 GCA_024698965.1 Eubacterium sp.
CACAAGACCAGACTATTGTGTTTGCATACTCAAGAACTATGTAATAACTTTAAATTGTTCAGAGCATACAATCGTTTGGATTTTAATAACGAATGGCAAATGCATAAGGGAATAGGTTTTTTTGCAAGAAAAGCCACTGAAAACTACTCTAAAACAATTTCCGAAACTCCACTCCAAAAACTTCCTTTGCCTTATCCAATTCCATAACTATACTGCTGCCAACCACTTTTGCTTCAAGAACCGGCGGAAGCTCCTGTTGAATATAACGCAGTTCATATGTCCTGCTGTTATCTGCATATCGATATGTAAGCGTGTTCTTTCTCCTATTAACTTCAAACATCTTTTTATCATTTTCCCAGGCACGCATGACCTTTCGCATTGCATTTCGCCCAACTGCCTTATCTCCAAAGTAATCTGAATATGTAAGAACTCTTGCGTACTCCGGAATGCTTTGTGAATACTCTGAAAACATTTCTACGAGTGTTGCGGAAGAAGCTTCAAATACATCCGGAAAATAATCATCATTTCCCTTTTTCATTTCCTCCGCCATCTTCATAACTTTCTTATACATTCGGCTTACATATTCGCAATAGAATGCCGTTGTTGCATGTCGCATACTTTCATTGATGCGTTTTGAATTCTTGGCACCTGTTTCCTTGTCCAATTTAATTCCAATATGACAGGTTACAACTCGTTTTGATATATCTTCTTTAATTGAAGCTATTTTATTCGTAGTTATCGTAACTGCCGGATAATGAATAAATCCTTCTTGTATTCCCCATCCATCATCTTTTATTACTTTCTCATAATGTCCGTCATACTGAACTTTTGCCAGGTCATCAATGTTAATCGGAAGCCCCTCACAAAGCCGTTTTAGATTCTCAATATTTACATATGTAAAATCGGCACTCTTATTAAACGGCACTTTCACTCCGCACATTAACTTCGACATTAATTTTACGAAGGTAGATTTACCTCCATTGGAGTCCCCATAGATAATTCCAAAAACTGGAAATGGTGTCATCTCATAATTATTCTTCTCTCCTATATAGCGCAGGTACGGCATAAAGATTGAAGCAAAATACCATGACATGAATTTAAAATACTCTTTTTGACTTTGTTGCCAATCCCCGTAAAAACCAGAAAGGCTACTCATAAAGCTTTTAATGCATTGAATATCGGATTCTATCTTCTCTTCTGATGACTGCTTCCCTAATTCTTTATTATTGAAAGTAAGTATCCCGGTATCATAATCAATATGAAGCTTTGGCGCTTTTTTCTCTTTTACTTTTTTAACAGAAACAAACTCTTTATGCTTTCTCTTAAATGCTTTGAAATAATCTCCTTCCAGCACGATCTTTCCTTGTTTTTCTCTTTTTTTAGGTAACATCGGCTTCATCTCTTTTTCTAAGCCTTTGATATCCGCTATGACTTCTACCTCATGGTCGGATTGCTCGTCCGATTCAAGTATTACGATCTTTTTATTCTCAATTGTTTTAACAATCGGTACTTCCTCAACATGATCGCGAAGGTAATCGCTGTCTTTTTGTAATCTTATTAATACTTGCTCCGTTACATTATCTGCGCAGCGTTCCTGGTACTCTTCAAAGTATTCCTTATAATGTTGAAACGCAGCCTCATTATCGAAGCAAACAATATCTTCTCGCTGCAGTCCGCAAAATGCCGATGCCGACATGTTCGCACTTCCGGTAATTACTCTTGTTCTGCCGTCATTTGCTTTAAGGATAAATATCTTTTCATGCGATTTTGTATCTCTAGAAACATGTAATGTCAAACTTCCATCATCAAGCCTTTTGGTCATATATGCTATTGATTTTCGTTTTGCAATAAGTTCAACCGACTTGGTTTGCATTGACATCAAAGCCGCCACATCAGAATCCATTACCCCCTCACAGCCAAATATAAATTCCGCGTGCGCAAACAACTCTAAAACCTGCTCCATAAATCCAAGTCCTGACGAATATGTTATTCCATATATTTCATCATATCCATCAAACAGTTCCTTCCAGTTCTCTCTTTCTACATTTACAAATTCTGCATGTACAACGTGTAAGCCCTTACTGTATTCTTCATCTTGTTCCCCCATCATATCGAAAAAATTTAATTGTTCAGCCATTACTACACCTCCTCACTTTAACC
>JAILQM010000138.1 GCA_024698965.1 Eubacterium sp.
ATCATAAATACAGGATCGAATTTTGCAAGCCATGAAACCATAACCGCCGTAAATCCCTGGCCGCCTACGGCAGAGGTTGAAATCGTATGATTTATTCCGCCGACAAGCAAAAATCCTGCAAGGCCGCAAAGCCCGCCCGAAAGACACATTGTCCTAACAACAACCTTCTTTACATCGATGCCGACATAACGCGCTGTCTGAACACTTTCTCCGACTACAGCTATCTCATATCCGTGTCTTGTATGGTTAAGATATACATACATAAACAATGTAACAAGAAGCGCAACAATAATCACGAGAAGATATTTGTTACCGACCTGCGGAAGCCATCCTGCCATAGAGTCCTGATTGATAATACCAACATTTCCCGAACCCTTCGGCACCTCCCAAACGATAACAAAATATGCAACTATTTGGGTTGCTATATAATTCATCATAAGTGTCGCAAGTGTCTCATTTGTATCCCAAAGCGATTTAAAAAGCGCAGGAATAAATCCCCATAATGCGCCAAGCAAAAGGCTCGCAACAAGCATTATCAAAATAAGCACTCCCGAAGGAACCTTATCTCCGAGATAAATCATACATGCCGCGGAAGCAAGCGCTCCCATAAGCACCTGACCTTCTCCACCGATATTCCAAAATGTCATCTTAAATGCCGGTGTAAGTGCAAGTGAAATCACAAGAAGGATTGACATGTTCTGAAGAGTTATCCAGGATTTTCTTGCCGAGCCGAACGCTCCCCGGAAAATGCCCACATAAACCTGCAGAGGATTATCTCCTGTAAATATCATTGTTATTATTGCGCAAAGTACAAGTGCAAGTACTATGGCTATGGCTCTTATTGCCCATGATTTCTGCCATGGGAGAGAGTCTCTTTTTAATATGTGAAATTTCATTTTAAGCCTCCTTTCCCCCACCAAGCTCTGTCATCATACGGCCGACCGTCTTTTTATCGGTTGTTCTTCCGTCAACTATTCCGCTGACCTTTCCGCCGCAAAGTACCATAATTCTATCCGAAAGCTCTAAGAGCACATCCAAATCTTCTCCTACGAAGATTACCGCCACTCCCTTTTCTTTCTGTTTGTTAATGAGATCATATATCGTATAAGAAGCATTTATATCAAGACCTCGTACGGCATAGGCCGTCATAAGCACCTTAGGTGCAAGGGCAATCTCTCTTCCGACAAGGACTTTTTGAACGTTTCCGCCCGAAAGTCTTCTGACCGGAGTATGAATATCGGGAGTTGCAACCTCAAGATCTTTTACAACCTGCTCCGCAAGTTCTTCCGGTGCTTTTTTATCCGGGAAGAATGCATTTCCTTTTCTAAAAGACCTGAGCATCATATTGCCCGGCAAATCCATACTTCCGACAAGTCCCATTCCGAGTCTGTCTTCCGGTACAAATGAAAGGGAAATTCCCATGTCTGTAATATCCTGAGGATTTTTGCCCAAAAGACTTTCTTCTGTTCCGTCATCTTCTATATAAGTTATCTTGCCGCTTTCTGTTTTTTGCAGTCCGGCAATAGCTTCAAGAAGTTCCTTTTGTCCGCAGCCGCTTATTCCGGCAATGCCAAGAATTTCACCGCTTCTTGCGGTAAAGCTGACATTATCAATCTTCAGGACTCCGCCTTCGCCCTTAACACAAAGGTTTTCCACCTTTATTCTGTCCTTTGGATTTACGGGTTCAGGTCTGTCTATATTAAGTGAAACGCTTCGGCCGACCATCATGTTGGTCATCTCTTCCGCATTGGTTTCGCTTGTTATCATATCTCCGATAAATCGGCCTTTTCTAAGCACCGCAACTCTGTCGGATATCTCTTCCACCTCATGCATTTTATGAGTAATGATGATAATGGATTTTCCGTCTTCTTTCATGTTGCGCACTACATTGAAAAGCTTTTCTGTCTCCTGCGGAGTAAGAACCGCAGTAGGCTCATCAAGGATAAGTATATCTGCGCCCCTGTACAAGACTTTTACGATTTCCACCGTCTGTTTTTCCGAAACCGACATATCGTAAATCTTCTTTTCAGGGTCGATATCAAATCCGTACTTATCACAGATTTCCTTAATCTTTGCAACAGCTTCTTTGACATTGAGTTTTCCTTTGAGTCCGAGAATAATATTCTCTGCCGCAGTAAGTACATCAATGAGCTTAAAGTGCTGGTGCACCATACCTATGTGAAGATCAAGGGCATCTTTAGGAGATTCAATGGATACTTCCTTGCCGTTAATAAGTATTTGTCCTTTATCCGGAAAATATATTCCGGAAAGCATATTCATAAGTGTAGTCTTGCCGCTTCCGTTCTCGCCCAAAAGAGAAAGGATCTCTCCGGCGTAAACATCAAGGCTCACATCTTCATTCGCCACAACCTTTCCAAAGGTTTTGGTAATGTTTTTCATAGAAACAACAGGTGTTTTTTCCATTTGAATAACCTCCAAAAAGCAAAAGAGGGCGGCACAAGGTGTTGCCGCCCGCCATTGCAAGTAATTAATAGTAATTAGAATGCTGTATCAAGAAGTGTAATTCCGTCGATCTGTACATCGAAGTAAGGAGCACTTCTGAATCCTTCACCGGACTCGCTGAAGTATCCGTCAACGATAACTTCGTGATCGCCTTCATAGTTCTCATCTGTATCAACGTCAGCCATGTATGAAGAAAGCTCTTCTCCGCCAACTGTAAATGTTGTGATGTCAAATACGTGAAGTGAACCGTCCATAAGAGCAGCCTCTGCTTCAGCTAAAGCTTCCTCTGTTCCTTCTGCAACGTTTTCTCCAAGGTCTGTAAGAACAACTGAACCTGTCTCAAGTGTTCCTACCCAATCAGCATCGATTGCTTCACCGTTCATTACGCATCCGATGATGTACTCATAGTATGGTACCCAGTCAATTCTTGATGATACAAGGAATGTCTCAGGGCAAGCACTTGCTGTACTTCCGTTGTAAGATACGTTAGGTACTCCGGCGCTTTCGCAAGCTGTAGGAGCTCCCATTGAGTCAGCATGCTGTGAAATAAGTACGCAGCCGTCATTTATAAGTGTGTTAGCACCTTCTTTTTCAGCTGTCTCATCATACCAAGAACCTGTAAATGTTACTTCCATTGTTACTGAAGGGCAAACGCTCTTAGCTCCAAGATAGAATGATGTATATCCTGAGATAACCTCAGCATATGTGTAAGCACCTACATAACCCATCTTAGCTTCGTCTTCTGTGATCTCTCCGCTTTCGATCATTTCGTTGATCTTCATACCTGCTACGATACCTGCAAGGTAACGTCCTTCATATATAGAAGCGAATGCGTTGTGATAGTTGTCAAGGCCTTCTGTATGAGCCTTTGTTCCTGTTGCGTGGCAGAACTGTACTTCAGGATATTCCTTTGCTGCCTGGATAATATAATCTTCATGTCCGAATGAATCTGCAAATACGATATCGCATCCTTCATCAGCGAACTCGCAAGCTGCTTCGTAGCAGTCATTGTTCTCACCGATATTTGTCTTGATTTCGTACTCTACTCCAAGAGCTTCACATGCTTCTTTAGCTGCATTGATGAAGTTAAGGTCATATGTAGAGTTTTCATCGTGAAGGCAGATAAATCCTACCTTAAGATCAGAAGTAGCTACTGCTTCAGCTTCTCCCGATGCATCACTTGATGCGGTTTCGCCGCTGTTTCCGCATGCAGCGAGTGACATTGCCATTACAAGGCAAAGGACAAGAGCGATAATGCTTTTCATTTTTCTCATCTTTTTCTTCCTCTTTCTTTAAAAAATATTGTTAATATATAAAAACCGCCTAAGGCATAGTCAGTCTCAGACGGTTCTTAACAAAACTGATAGTCCGGAATTTTACGGTTTCCGGGTAGAGACATCAAAGCCATATTATTTGACATATATCATAAATATTCAATTATTTGCCTTCGTAAGTAATGGCTGCATCAAGTCTGTAAGGAGCGATTCTTCCTCTTCCTTCAAGTCCGGCAAGTTCAATCATAACACAAACTCCGACAACTTCTCCTCCGGCTTCTTCGATAAGACGAATCATCGCCTCTGTCGTTCCGCCTGTGGCAATAAGGTCATCTACAAGTAAAACCTTCTGCCCTTTCTTTATCGCATCCTTATGTATTTCAAGAACAGCTGTACCATACTCAAGCTCGTATTCCATCTCATAGGTATCACATGGAAGCTTTCCCTTTTTCCTTATAGGCACAAATGCCTTCTTTTTATTATATGCCATAGGCATTCCGAAAAGAAATCCTCTGGCCTCAGCTCCTACTATAACATCATACTCAAGATCATCCGTAAGGCTCTGCATTTTGTTTATTGCAATCTGCAAACCTTCCGGATCGGCAAGCACCGTTGTAACATCACGGAAAATTATGCCCTCCTCCGGAAAATCCGGTATGCTTCGTATATACTTATCCAATTCGTTCATAAATAAATCCCCTGTAAATATTCCCGCTTCCGCAGGATAAATTTAAAAAGCAAAGTATATTGTAAATCATTATATTACATTGTGCAAGTGTAAATTGGCATTGTGTGTGAATATATACTATTTTTTGCAATCGTATAACTGTTTTCAAAAATAGGGCTGTCGCACTAAGAAATTAGTGCAAGGCCCCTTTATTTATCTCTGTAGTGAGATCCACACTGTATTATTTTTACCATATTATCTTCTATCCTATAAACAATTCGGTTCTTTTGATCTATATGTCTGCTCCAATATCCCTCAAGATCTCCTTTTAAAGGTTCCGGATGCCCTTTCCCCTTATATCCGTTTCTGTCTATATCTTTTAAAAGCTCCTTAATTTTCTTTAAAGTCTTTTTGTCCTGGTCTGTCCAATACATAAAATCATCCCACGCATCATCAGTCCAAGATTTAATCATCCAGCTCTACCTCGTGAATCGTTCCGCCTGTTTTTTCCATTTCGGCCGCATTCTTTTTGAGTCTGTCTATATTTGCATCGCTGTAAAAAGGATCTGCTGTTATTTCAAACGGTATTTTTTGCTCACGGGTAACTTTTGTCGCAAACATTGTATATGCAGCTGTTGAAGTTAACCCCATTCTTTTACAAGTTTCATCCATTTTCTTCTTTAGAGTTTCATCCATTCTAAAATTTACCATAGCCTGTGCCATAACATACACCTCCTTCTGAATACAAAATATCACACTTTGCACTTTTTTGCAATCGTTTGAAAGCAATTGCTTTACGCATCGCTGTTTTCTCCTCCGATGTCTTCTCCCGCAAGCTTAAAAAGATTGGATATTTCTTCCGCGTCAAGGCCTGTCTGCTCAGCGACATCATCTATGGAAAACGCATTGCCATACTCTTTTTCAAGGTCTTCCATGGCTTCAACCACTTCGTTAAGCCTTGCCGCTACCCTCTCGCCTGTCTGCGTTACCGCACCGTTTTCTTCTATATATAAGTCCACTGCTGCCGCAACAGCCTCCTCAATATATTCATCATACGGCTTTTCTGCCGGCTTTGCCGATATCTGAGAAAGTGCAACAAAGGTCGCAAGGTTTCCCTCTTGAATAAGGTCGCCCACAAAAAGTTTTCCTCTTTCTTTTTCAAGTACTATCTCAAGCACTCTCGGCATAAGCGCTTCTGTAAGGTCTCCGATAACGGAATCGTCTCCGTCTCCGAGCGCTTTATAATATTCCGCAACCATCTTCGGCGTATGCCTGTTGGCCGCTTCGAGTTCTTTTTTGTATCGTTCTAAAAATGCTTGTTCTTCGTTTGTCATGTTTTTTACCTTTCGTTAGATCCTTCGCTTCGCTCAGGATGACAGCGGGCGCTACTCATCAAACTCCACGGTAACAAAATACCCGCGCGGAGTATTCTTTACTTCCTTTACGACGCCTTCCCTGTTCTTTAGCCTTTCTCTTATAGTGAAATTGCCCGACATCGCAATGGCCGGGATTATAGTATAGTAGTAACTGGTCGGCAAAACGCTTTCCTCGACCTCGACTTTATCTCCGGCTTTTACAAGGTTTTCCCTCTCCATTTTAAATTCCATCTCTCGCAATTTAGAGTTCCTCCTTAATATACCTGACAAACTCTTCGACATACAGGTTGGATTTACTCCTGTTATATGAAATACCGATATCGTAGGTATGGCCGAGGCTAATCGGCAGCATTTTTACGTCCTTCATTACGCTTACGTACGAGTGATAATGCACAAGAGCCACCCCGAGTCCTGCAGAAACGAGATAAGGAATTGTGTTTTGCACATCTACATATCTTACCTCCGGCGGTTCACTCCTTCTCCAGCCTATGTTGTCCATGAGTACTCCCAAAGGATCGGTTTCGTACGAATCGTAATTGCCCGGTTCTACACATATAAGAGGATATTTTTCCAGAATACTTTCTATATTCTCAATTGTAAGCATCTCAGATTCCGAATAATTCTCTTCTTTAGGAACTGCAAGATAAGGCTCTTCTTTTGAAATAATAACTGCCTCAAAGTCAGGTATCATCTTCTTTTTATTAAGGATTACGGCCTGCACCATATCAAGCGAGCCGTCTGTAAGGCCTTCCCTAAGCTCTCTGTAATCGTAAGCATCTATGTTTACCGTAACATTTGGATATTTTTTCTGCAGCTTTTTTACGGCATTTGATAAAGCGCTGTCAGGCACAAGCTCTTGCGCTATACCGATATTGAAAAAATACTGCTCTCCGATTTTGCCGCTCTTTACCTTTCTGATCAGCTTATTCATATCTTTATATATAGGCTCAAGTCCTTCAAAAAGAGCCTGTCCTTCAGCTGTCAGCTTAGTGGTATTGTTAACCCTGTCAAAGAGTTTTGCGTTTAATTCCGCTTCTAAATTTTGTATCTGCCTTGAAAGCGTAGGCTGAGTTATATACAGCCGTCTTGCTGCCGTTGTAAAATTGAGGCAGGTTGCCGCTTCCAAAAAACATTTTATCTGATTATCATTCATTCCTATCTGCTCCCATACACAATTTGAATGTCCCCATACCATTTTCGTTGTGGCTAATTTCCCACAAAGAAGATAAGATGAAATAGATGACAATAGTCAAGGAATAATCCGTGATTTCCCAACATACATCAGGATTATTCTTTCTCCTACAACAGAACACTCACTCAACTGTTGTTTAACACTCAGGAGTCCTTTCGGACTCCTTTTTTCATGTCCTTTATTCATCTATCCAGTTATAATATCTCTCTTCAATTTTGCAATCCGGATTCTTTGAAATCCTGCATAAAAGGCCTCTTAAATTATAGGCTCCGCTAAACGGATCTCTTCCGCCTTTGCCGGGTGTAAGCACATTTACATTGGACTCATCCCAGCCGTAATCCGGTGCTCCCGCTTCAGGATACCACCAGCCCATCTGCGCATTTATAACTCTCTCGTCAATCTCATCCGTAAACTCTGCCTTCTGAGTTATCTTGCCTCTTTTTGTCTCTATCCAAACCCAGTCGCCCTCTTTTATACCGTACTTTTCGCCGGTTTTCGGATTCATAGTCACAAGCGGAAACGGCGCCATTTTTCTGAGCGATTTAATCTGTCTGTTGTTGGATACGAAATACTGCTGTATCCTTGCTCCGGTTGTAAGCACAAGAGGATATTCTTTTGCAAGGTCTTTATCCGACGCCTCGGTCTCTACCGCCTCATGATAGCACGGCAACGGATCTGCTCCTCCGTTTTTAAGCCTCTCGCAGTAAAGCTCAAACTTGCCCGAAGGTGTTTTAAATCCCTCTTCTTTATACTTATAGTACTTTCTCTTAGGCACAATATAGTCCATCGTCTTAAGCTTTTCAAAGTTTATTCCGGCATATTCCGGATAACGCCTTCCCATTTCTTCAAGCAGCTCATCCAAGATTTCCTCCTGAGACGATGCCCCGTAAGGAATGCCTATTTTTTCGCAAAGTTCCATGAAAAACTCTTCGTCCGACTTACATTCTCCTACCGTAACAGCCTTTCTCATCGTAAGGAGAGCTTCCTCGGCAAATTCAGGCATACAGTAAAACGAATCTATCTCAGGCCAAAGCGCAGCCGGAAGCACAATGTCGGCAAACTCGGCTGTAGGTGTCATAAAGAAATCCATATATACAAAAAACTCGATTTCCTTAAGGCATTCAAACACATGCTTTGCGTCCGGCATAGAGATAAGCGAATTATTTGCATTGGCAAAAAGCCCTCTTATCTTATATGGTTTTCCGGTCTTCATCGCGTCAAACGTCTCATAAGGATGGGCAAACATCTTGGGACTCATAGTTCCGTCGTTAAGAGGGAATCCGGCACTTATTATCTTATCGCCCTGCTCTTTTGATAAAGCTCTAAACATTGGATCTGCAGTAGGCGCAATCTCCTTACTGGCGACAAAGCCGCCCGGCACATCCCAGTTTCCCAAAAGCGCAGGTATCATATAGATTGCCCTGCAGGTCTGGAAGGAATTTTCCGTCTGCTCTATTGCGGTACCCCATTCCAAAGAAAGCGGTTTTAAAGATGCCATAAGGCGGGCCGCCCGTTCTATTTCCTCTTTTGGAACCCAGGTGATTTTTTCCACGGTTTCAAGGTCATACTCCGCTGCTCTTTCTTTAAGCTCATCAAAGCCTACGCAATAGTTTTCAACAAACTCGTGATCGTACAAATCCTCGTTTATTATTACATTAATA
>JAILQM010000055.1 GCA_024698965.1 Eubacterium sp.
AAAAAATCTGCTTGACAATTAAAGATTTAGATATTAATATGTAACAGAAGCAGCAAAGGCGCTGCAGGATTTATAAAGATTCCTGCAGTGCCTCTTTTTTTATATTAAAACAGGAGGATTCTATTATGACGACAAATATACCGGAACTTTTCGGAAGCAATGTATTTAATGATGCGGCAATGAAAGAACATTTGCCAAAGGATGTATATAAGCAGCTCAAGAAAACTATTGAGGCAGGAGAAGCCTTAAACGTTGATATGGCTAATGCTGTAGCTCATGCTATGAAGGATTGGGCAGTTGAAAAGGGATGTACACATTATACACATTGGTTCCAGCCGATGACGGGTATTACAGCTGAAAAGCATGACAGCTTTATATCACCTGTAGGTGGCGGAAGCATTATAATGGAGTTTTCCGGAAAAGAACTTATAAAAGGTGAGCCGGATGCATCATCTTTCCCTAACGGCGGACTCAGAGCTACATTTGAGGCAAGAGGATATACAGCATGGGATCCTACTTCTTATGCATTTATCAAGGATAAATGCCTCTGCATTCCGACAGCATTCTTCTCATATTCGGGAGAAGCGCTTGATAAAAAGACACCTCTCCTTCGTTCAATGGATGTGCTTAACAAGCAGGCAATGAGAATACTTAAGGTCTTCGGAAACGATGACGGAGTAAGAAGAGTATTTACAACAATGGGACCTGAGCAGGAGTACTTCCTTATTGACAGAGAACTCTTCAAAAAACGTCCTGACCTTGTATATACAGGAAGAACTCTTTTCGGTGCGGCAGCTCCTAAGGGACAGGAAATGGATGACCACTATTTCGGAGCCATCAAGCCACATGTTCAGGAGTTTATGAGTGACTTAAACGAAGAGCTCTGGAAGGTTGGTATTTTGGCAAAGACAGAGCATAACGAGGTTGCACCTGCACAGCATGAGCTTGCACCTGTATTTGAAACAACAAATATCGCCACAGACCACAACCAGCTTACTATGGAGATAATGAAGAGAACAGCCCAGAAACACGGCATGGAGCTTTTACTTCACGAAAAGCCTTTCGCCGGAGTAAACGGATCGGGTAAGCACAACAACTGGTCAATGGCTACAGATACCGGAGTTAACCTTTTAGAGCCGGGTGAGACACCTGCAGAAAATGCACAGTTCCTTTTATTCCTTGTTGCAACAATTAAGGCTGTTGCAAAATACCAGGAGCTTATAAGAGTGTCGGTTGCATCTGCCGGAAACGATCAC
Source organism: Eubacterium sp. (assembly GCA_024698965.1). Taxonomy (GTDB): domain Bacteria; phylum Bacillota; class Clostridia; order Lachnospirales; family Lachnospiraceae; genus RUG14243. Next base: position 1,257 of record JAILQM010000055.1, read on the forward strand.
AGACTTGGAGCAAACGAGGCACCGCCTGCAATCGTATCCATTTTCCTTGGAGACGAACTTACAGCAATCCTTGATGCTATTAAAAACGATAAAGAATACGAAGGACATGAGAAGACTGTAATCAAGCTTGGTTCTACGGTACTTCCTAAGTTCCCTATTGATACAACAGACAGAAACAGAACATCTCCGTTTGCCTTTACAGGTAACAAATTCGAGCTTCGTTCGGTAGGTTCTACAGCATCTATAGCGGGACCTAACACAGCTATTAACGCTGCTGTAGCAGAAGTTTTGGAAGATTTTGCAGACAGACTTGAGAAGGCTGCAGATGTAAACGAAGAGCTTACAATTATCATTAAAGAGACTCTTAACGAGTACGGAAACATTATCTTTAACGGAAACGGATATGATGATTCATGGGTTGAAGAAGCTAAGAAGAGAGGTCTTGCAAATCTTAAGACTCTTGTTGATGCAATGCCTTCATACCTTGATGAGAAGTGTGTAAACCTCTTTACAAAGTATGGCGTATATACAAAGTCAGAGATGGAGTCAAGATACGATATTAAGCTTGAGACTTACTGGAAGACATTAAACATCGAGGCTCTTACAATGGTAGATATGGTTAAACACGGAATTACAGCCGCTGTAATCGACGCTGAAAACGAGCTTTCGGAAGTGCTTACAAAGAAAAAGACATTGGGCTTTGATGTTGAAGGAACAATGGAATACAATCTTCTTGATAATATTTCAAAGGATGCAACATGTATGGCAAAACGTCTTTCAAGCCTCGAAGATGCTCTTCTTAAGGTTGCTGATATCGAAGGCACATATGAAATTGCAAAGGGATACAAAGAAATCGTTATTCCTGCAATGAACGAACTTCGTCTTGTTGTGGATGAGCTTGAAACTTTGGTACCTGAAAAGTTCTGGCCATATCCTTCATACGGTGCACTTCTTTACAGTGTAGTTTAAGAACAAATACAACCGCCCGGCGAACAATATTGTTCACCGGGCATTTTTTATGGTACAATGAAAAAGATTTTAGGAATTGGAGGAATCGGGTATGTCATATACGGTTGAGGAAGTATTGGAGTTTGTGGAAGAAAACGATGTAAAGTTTATCAGACTGGCGTTTTGTGATCTTATGGGAAGGATGAAAAATATTTCCATAGTTCCCGAAGAACTCCCGTATGCTTTTGAGTACGGATATTCTTTCGACGGATTTTCAATAAGGGGATTTTCGGATATTGTACATTCCGACCTTCTTTTAAAGCCCGATGCCGATACGCTTTCGGTTCTGCCGTGGAGACCGCAGCAGGGAAGAGTGGTAAGGTTTTATTGTGATGTGGCAAATGCCGACGGAACACCTTTTGTAAGCGATGGCAGAAATATACTTAAAAACTCTCTTGCCCATGCCAAAGATATGGGATATACGGTAGAGATTGGAGAAGAATGCGAGTTTTACCTTTTCAAACAGGATGAGGAAGGCACGCCTACAGATATTCCGCTTGATGACGGATGCTATTTTGATGTGGCTCCGGCAGACAAGGGAGAAAATATAAGAAGAGAAATTATTCTTACTCTTGAAGAGATGGGAATTAAACCCGAGTCTTCGCATCACGAACAGGGGCCGGGACAAAATGAGATAGTGTTTAGGTCAGATGAAGCCTTAAAAAGTGCAGACAATCTTTTGACCTTTAAAAATGTTGTTCGTGCGGTTGCAATGAGAAACGGCCTTGATGCAAGCTTTTTGCCAAAGCCTATTCATAATAAGAGCGGAAACGGACTCCATGTAAATATTTCGCTTTCAACTTTAGAGGGAGACAATATTTTCCGTGAGGAAGTGCCGGAGCAGACTCTTATATCCGAGCATTTCATGGCGGGAATAATGAACAGAATAAAGGAGATAACCTTATTCTTAAATACAAGAAACGATTCTTATAAAAGACTCGGCGAGTTTGAGGCGCCTCAGTATATAACATGGTCGAGGGAAAACAGAGCCCAGCTTATTCGTATACCTACGGCAATAGGTAACAGAAAAAGATGTGAGCTGAGAAGTCCGGATCCATGTATTAATCCGTATCTTGCATACAGCCTTATTATTGAGGCGGGCCTTAGCGGAATTTTAAATAATGAGGCTCTTCCAAAGCCTGTAAATATTGACCTTTGTAATGTAAAAGCCGAGGACGTAAAAGAGCTTGAGACTCTTCCGAAAACTCTTGAAGAAGCCATCGGTTATGCGAAGGAAAGCAGTTTTGTTAAGAGTATAATAGGAGAGGAAACTCTTGAAAACTTTATAAGAGAAACCGAGAAAGAATTTTTGAGCTAATACTCTTGAAAGGAGCCTGTTATGAAGAGGGCACTTATAGTATCCAAATCCGAAAAGGCTGTGTCTTTCTTTAAGGGAATGCTCAAAGAAGATATGTACGAAGATGTCATGCTTGCCGCCACAGGTGCGACCGCAAGGCAGATATTGTCGGAACAGGATTTCGGATTGTGTATAATTGATATACCGTTAAAAGATGAACCGGGTAGTGATTTGGCTGTAAAGGTTTCGGAAAATGCAGCCTGTCAGGTTATTATGACAATCAGTTCGGACTTTTATGATGAAGTAACGCATCAGATGCAGGAATATGGTATAATGACTGTTGCTAAACCCATAAATCGCTCTATGTTTTATTCTGCGCTCAAGATGACAGACGCCATCAGCGTAAGAATGGGGAGAATTCAAAAAGAAAAGGAAAAATTGTTACAGAAGATTGAGGATCTGCGTATTGTAAACAGAGCAAAGCTCACTCTTATAACCCATCTTAATATGTCCGAAAATGATGCACATAAGTACATCGAGAGACAGGCGATGGATATGAGAAGGACAAGAAGGCAGGTTGCGGAAAACATTCTGAAAACATATCAAAATTGATGTTATGAAAAATATTCAAAAATCATTAACGATAATTAAAAGCATTTTGGCAGTCTGTTCAATAGTTTTTTTGTGCGTAATGCTGTTTGTAATGCTTAAAGAACAGGGTGGAAGACCTGAGCCTTCAAATCTTGGGTTTGAGGGTACTTATGTGACGGAGGAAGGCTTTAGCGGAGATGCGTCCGAATTTGATCTTACCACCTCTGATACATCTCATGTGACGTTTACCGGACATTTTACACAGGATATAGGAATAAATGAAGTTGTATCCATGAAAATAGTCCATATGAATGTTAATATCAAAAAAAACGGTGAGCTTATATATTCATATAAGCAGCACACCGAAGGCAGATTCAAATACGGCTCCATTTTATGGGGGAGCTTTGTTTCCGACGGAATTACAACAGAAGATGAGATAGAGATTGAACTTGAAACTCCTTATATATTTAACTCGCCAAAAACATTTATCAAATTTATGGATCAGATGTATTTGGGCGAGAGAAATGTGATTTTATTCTGGAACTTAAGAAAAAACGGATGGGGTATATTTGCAGGCTTTGCGATAGCGGCTCTCGGATTTATAACCATGATCTTTTTGATCGGCTTAAAGTTTAAGTCAAATTACTCGTTTAAGGGAGTTATGTACAGCTCTGTATTTATGCTTCTTGTTGGTCTTTGGTCTACGATAAATTATGATTATATATCGCTGTTTTATTTACCGCTCGGGTTTATAAATATAGCCGATAATCTTTTCCTTTTTACGCAAGTTCCCATGCTTGCGGCTTATATGCATACCTTCTCTCAAAAGAAAGGGCGTTATATTTTTGCTGCGGTTGAAGCCCTTGGATGCTGTAATGTTGCGCTTTACATGATTCTTACATTTGCAGGCAAAACGGATGCTCTTATTTACAGAGGAATGTTTGTCGTGCTTTGCTGGGTTCTTGGAATAGCGTGTGTTATCGCCGTATTTTCAGAGTATGACAAGGATAAGGGCCTTGTAAACAGGCTACTGTGGATATCGTGCGCAATTACCGTTATTGCGGCCATTATAGAGCCGATGAATGTTAATCTTGAGATTTTCCCGAAGGATTTTATTATAAAGACGGCATATTTTATATTTGCAATCGTTCAGTTTGTAATGAGTCTTAACATTATAAGATACAACATTTATATGGCTCAAAGGACGGCTGAACTTGAAAATGAAGTGCTTCAGTCTCAGATGACCATAATGGTAAGTCAGATTCAGCCGCATTTCCTTTATAATTCCCTTACAGCCATTCAGCAGCTTTGCGATATAGATGCAGGGATGGCAAAGGATGCAGTGACCAAGTTCGCAAAATATCTTCGCGGAAATATGGACTCATTAAGTCTTACAAAGCCTATTCTCTTTGAAAGAGAAATGAAGCATGTGGAAAATTATCTGGCTCTTGAGAAAATGAGATTTGATGACGA
>JAILQM010000011.1 GCA_024698965.1 Eubacterium sp.
TGCTCTCCGCAAATACCCACATGGAGATTGCGGTTTGCAGGTCTTCCCTTTCTTACGGCAACATCCATAAGTGCTCCTACGCCTTCTCTGTCAAGTTTGGCAAACGGATCGTTTTCAAATATCTTTGCGTCATAATATGACTCAAGGAATTTGCCCGAATCATCACGGGAGAATCCGAATGTCATCTGAGTAAGGTCATTTGTACCGAAGCAGAAGAAATCAGCCTCTTTGGCGATTGCATCTGCGGTAAGGCATGCACGCGGAATCTCAATCATTGTTCCGACTTCATATACAAGGTTTACTCCCGATGCTTTTATCTCTTCTTCGGCAGTTTCTACCACAAACTCTTTAACATACTTAAATTCTTTTACTTCAGATGTAAGAGGAATCATAATCTCCGGCTTAACTACCCACTCAGGATGATTCTTTTGTACCTCTATAGCTGCGCGAATGACGGCCTTGGTCTGCATTCTTGCAATCTCAGGATAAGTCACTGTAAGACGGCATCCTCTGTGTCCCATCATAGGGTTAAACTCGTGAAGCGAAGCTATTATCTCTTTGATTCTCTCTACGCTCTTGCCCTGTGCTTCGGCAAGCTTTCTGATGTCTTCTTCCTCAGTCGGAAGGAACTCATGAAGAGGCGGATCGAGGAAACGGATTGTAACAGGCGTACCCTCCAAAGCCTCGTAAAGCTCTTTAAAGTCTCCCTGCTGATAAGGAAGAATCTTGTCTAAGGCTCTCTCTCTTTCTTCTACCGTATCTGCGCAAATCATCTCGCGGAATGCTGCGATTCTGTCCTCATCAAAGAACATGTGCTCGGTACGGCAAAGGCCTATACCTTCTGCGCCGAGCTCTCTTGCCTTCTTCGCGTCGCGAGGAGTATCGGCGTTGGTCCTTACTTTGAGCTTTCTGTATTTGTCTGCCCATGCCATAATGCGGCCGAATTCTCCGGCTATTGTAGCATCCTTTGTCGGGATTATTCCTTTATAAATATTACCGGTTGTACCGTCTATCGAAATCTCGCTGCCTTCGGTAAATACTTCGCCCGATAATGTAAATCTCTTGGCTTCTTCGTCCATAATAATGTCACCGCAGCCCGATACGCAGCAGGTTCCCATTCCTCGTGCAACAACCGCAGCATGGGAAGTCATTCCTCCTCTTACGGTAAGAATACCCTGAGCGCTCTTCATACCGGTAATATCCTCCGGAGAAGTCTCAAGTCTTACAAGTACGACCTTTTCTCCTCTTGCAGCCCACTCTACCGCATCATCTGCCGTAAATACAACCTTGCCGCAGGCAGCTCCCGGCGAAGCTCCGAGTCCTTTTCCGAGAGGAGTCGCATTTTTAATAGCTTCATTATCAAACTGAGGATGTAAAAGAGTATCCAGATTACGAGGATCAATCATCGCAACCGCTTCTTTTTCGGATCTCATTCCTTCATCCACAAGGTCGCAGGCTATCTTAAGCGCTGCCTGTGCGGTTCTCTTTCCGTTTCTTGTCTGGAGCATATAAAGCTTTCCGTGCTCTACAGTAAACTCCATATCCTGCATATCTCTGTAATGAGCCTCTAAAGTCTCGCAAACTTTCTTAAAATCATCAAAGGCCTGAGGGAATTTTTCTTCCATCTCCGAAATATGCATAGGAGTTCTTACTCCCGCAACAACATCTTCACCCTGGGCATTTGTAAGGAATTCTCCGAAGAGTCCCTTTTCTCCCGTTGCCGGATCTCTTGTAAACGCAACACCCGTACCGCAGTCATCGCCCATATTACCAAAAGCCATTGACTGTACATTAACTGCTGTTCCCCATGAATAAGGTATGTCATTGTCTCTTCTGTATACATTGGCTCTTGGATTATCCCAAGATCTAAATACGGCTTTAATAGCTCCCATGAGCTGTTCTTTCGGATCGTCCGGGAACTCCTCTCCGATCTTTGACTTGTATTCTGCCTTAAAAAGTACGGCGAGCTCTTTTAAATCTTCGGCTGTAAGCTCAACGTCCTGCTTTACGCCGCGTTTTGTCTTCATGTCATCAATAAGCTCTTCAAAATATTTTTTGCCGACCTCCATTACTACATCCGAATACATCTGGATGAATCTTCTGTAGCAGTCCCATGCCCAGCGCGGGTTGTTAGACTGCTTTGCAATGGAATTAACAACTGTCTCGTTAAGTCCGAGGTTGAGAATTGTATCCATCATACCCGGCATAGAAGCTCTCGCTCCGCTTCGAACCGATACAAGCAAAGGATTTTCGGCATCACCGAATTTCTTACCGGTAATCTCCTCCATCTTACCGATATATTCATTTATCTGCCCCTGAATCTCTGCATTGATCTCACGTCCGTCTTCATAATACTGCGTGCAAGCTTCTGTCGTAATTGTAAATCCCTGCGGCACCGGAAGTCCGATATTTGTCATTTCCGCAAGATTTGCTCCTTTTCCGCCCAAAAGTTCACGCATATTCGCATTTCCCTCTTTAAAGAGGTACACCCATTTTTTTGACATCTTTAAAAACCCTCCTGTCTTAAAAATTCAACTATCTGTATTTTACCTCAAAAATCTAAAAATATAAATCTTTATGTAAAAAAAATCAATAAAATTAAAAAGACATCTTTTCAAACAAAAAAAAATTATGTATAATGGCTTTATTGAGTTAGAAGTTCAAAGTAATGAAGGAGTTTTGCTAAAATGAAAGACTACGTAATGGGTAACGGAGCAATCGCTTTGGGGGCCCTTTCAGCCGGCGTTAATCTTGTGGCCGGATACCCCGGTACTCCGTCGTCCGAAATATTGGAGACCATTGCTACATATCCTCATGATGGTGTTCATATTGAGTGGTCGGTCAATGAAAAAGCAGCTGTAGAAGTTGCAGCAAGCGCTTCTTATTCCGGCGCGAGGACTCTTGTTACGATGAAACAAATGGGACTCAATGTAGCCTCGGATCCGGTTATGTCCGTTGCCTATATAGGCGTTGAAGGCGGCATGGTTATAATCTCTACAGATGACCCCGGTCCAATATCATCTCAGACTGAGCAGGACACCAGACGTTTTGCCGAATTCGCAAGGATTCCGGTTTTTGACCCCTCATCCCCTGAGGAGGCGTTTGAGATGATACAGGATGCTTTCGAGTATTCCGAGAAGTACAAAACCCCTGTCCTGTTCAGACCTACAACCAGAGTTTGTCACGCTTATGCTTCGATTGGAGCTCCCGACGCAGTAAATCCCAAAAAATTCGAGGGCTTCAAAAAGGATTCAGATAGGTGGGTGATATTTCCCAAATTATCCCACCGGAATCACGGTATAATTGAGGAAAGAAACGTCCAAATCGGGCGAGACTTCTCTTCATACCGATTCAATACCGTTGCGGGAGGCCCTTCAAAAAAAGCTGTTTTAGCAAGCGGAATCAGTTATATGTATGCCAGGGAATTCTTAAAAAACTATCCCGAAATAAAGCTTATTCGTATAGCAACCGCTTTTCCTTTCCCGGAGGACTTCGCCCTTGATTCCTGCGTTGACATAAGCGAGATACTATGTTTAGAAGAGCTGAGTCCTTTTCTTGAGGAACAGCTACTTAAGCTTTGCGGCGAGCATCATCTCAATCTAAAGGTGTTCGGCAAGCTAACCGGGCATGTTCCGGCAATGGGCGAAAACAGTGCAGATACCGTTGCTGATATACTTAGCAGCTTTCTCGGTATAGGCAAGGGCACACTCCCCTCCGTGCCTACTGTTCCGGCCCTTCCGGCGCGTCCACCCGTACTTTGTGCGGGTTGCCCTCACAGAGCATCCTTTTATGCCGTCAAAACCGCAACAAAAGGTTTAAAATCCTACTACTGCGGAGATATCGGCTGCTATACTTTAGGGAATGCTATGCCACTTGATATGGTCGACACCTGTTTATGCATGGGTGCCGGTATAACAATGGCACAGGGCTTTTCACATATCGATTCTGAAGGATTATCATTTGCCTTTATAGGAGATTCCACCTTTTTTGCCTCAGGTATGACCGGCATAGTAAATGCCGTATACAATGAAGCAAATATTACGGTATGTATTCTTGATAACTCAACAACGGCAATGACCGGCCATCAGCCTCATCCGGGAACCGGAAAGAACATGATGGGAAATGTTGTGGATAAAATCAGTATTACAAAAATCCTTGAAGGCATAGGCCTTAAAAAGATAATAACAGTTGATCCCCTTGACCAAAAAGCATCCGTATCTGCGGTCAGGGAATGTATAGAAATAAAGGGAGTTAAAGCTATCATCTTTAAATCCCCATGTATTGCAATCGAAAAATCGGACAAGAAATGTACAATTGGTAATGATTGCATAAACTGCAAAAAATGTATCAGAGAAATCGGTTGTCCGGCACTTGTGGCTATAGACGACCGAGTGACAATAGACGCCTCTCTTTGCACAGGCTGCGGCCTTTGCAAAAACGTCTGTCCGACCGGTGCCATTAAAGGAGGTAAGATCAATGAATAAAGACATTCTTATCTGCGGAGTCGGTGGCCAGGGAAGCGTTCTTGCGTCAAAACTCATAGCCTCTTCCGCAATGGCGGAAGGCAACACGGTTCATTCAGCCGAAACTATCGGAATGGCTCAGCGCGGTGGCCCCGTAACAAGCCATGTAAGAATAGGCTCTGAAGCTTATTCTCCTCTCATCCCAAGCGGATGTGCCGATATAATTTTGGGCTTTGAGCCGGCAGAGGTTGTAAGAAACATAAAGTATCTTAATAAAGACGGCATTGCCATCGTAAATACCACGCCTACAATGCCTGTTACCGAGTCACTCTCTTCTTCGGGCTACACCGGAAAAGAAATGACCAACTATCTTAAAGAAAACTTTAACTGTATATTTGTTGACGGCGAAAAAGAATGCTCGATTTTCGGTTCATCTAAGTTTTTAAATATCATTCTTTTGGGAGTCGCTCTCGGCAGCGGAAAACTCGGCCTTTCGAAGGAGACTCTTTTAGATGAAATAAAAAAACGCGTGCCGCAAAGATTCATCGAGACAAATATAAACGCATTTTTACATGGACTGAAAATCGCAGGAGGAAACAATAATGAAGCTTAACGACACACAGCTTAAACAGATTGATAACCAGATTAAGCGTCTTTTAAAAACCGACAGTTATTACGGCAAAATGTATAAAGAGGCCGGAATAAACGGCATAAATTCGCAGGAAGATTTTGAAAACCTTCCGTTTTCAAGCAAATCAGACCTTCGCAACGCCTATCCTCTCGGAATCCAGGCTGTAGATGATGATGAGGTTGTAAGAATACATTCTTCATCCGGTACAACCGGCAAGCCGGTAATCATCCCATACACAGCCAAAGATGTTGACGATTGGGCTATAATGTTTGCGCGCTGCTACGAAACAGCAGGCATAACAACAAAAGACAGACTTCAGATTACCCCCGGCTACGGTCTTTGGACAGCCGGCATAGGATTTCAGGCAGGTGCCGAAAAACTCGGCGCAATGGCAATTCCTATGGGACCCGGAAATACCGAAAAACAGCTCCGGATGATGGTTGATTTAAAATCCACAGTGCTTTGTGCGACCTCATCTTATGCTCTTCTTCTTGCCGAAGAAATCGACAAGAGAGGCATGAAAGATCAGATTTGCCTAAAGAAAGGCGTTATCGGATCGGAAAGATGGAGCGAGAAAAAACGCGAATACATTCGTGAGAAACTCGGCATAGAATTATACGATATTTACGGACTTACCGAAATATACGGCCCGGGTATCGGCATCAACTGCGACAAGCAGGAAGGAATGCACTACTGGGATGATTATATTTATATAGAAATAATAGATCCTCAAACAGGTAAACCTGTTGAAGACGGACAAGAAGGCGAAATCGTCATCACTACTCTCGTAAAAGAAGGCGCACCGCTTATCAGATTCCGTACACACGATCTTTCAAGAATTATCCCGGGCTCTTGTCCATGCGGCTCTTGTCACCCGAGACTTGATATAATAAAAGGACGAAGTGATGATATGTTCAAGGTACACGGAGTAAACATGTTCCCAAGTCAGGTCGAAGAACTTCTCGGCCAGATAGACGGTGTATCAAGCGAATACAATATCAACATCGCCCATGATGATGAAATAAACAAAGACGTAATCCTTATTACGGCAGAAGCTGAAGGCAGAGTAAATTTTGAGCGCACATCTCAGCTTATCAAAGAAGCCTTCAAGTCAAAAATGAGCGTTACTCCGAGAGTTACTGTTGTTCCTGTAGGAACTCTCCCAAGATCCGAGAAAAAGACTCAAAGAGTATTCGATCACAGAGAACTGTAAAATTTAGATGGTTGTGTAATCTTAATGATAAGAAAAAGGCCGGTAATACTTTCGTATTACCGGTCTTTTTCATTAGTATAACACAACCATCTATTTTATCTGTCGTCTACTTTCTTTTTGTTTTCCTTGTAGGTTGCTCCTCCAAGAAGTGCACCAATGGCTGCTACGATTGCCAAGATCCACCATGGGAATCTAAGGCCCTGCTCCACATGCATTGCATCTGCTGCGCTCTGCTCATCATCGATTGTTGCAGT
>JAILQM010000060.1 GCA_024698965.1 Eubacterium sp.
TATATAAAGCACATTAGCGTTAGAGGTTTGCAGTTTTGCCGATGTTCCAATATTAATATCATATTTATCTTCCAAGCAATATTTTATTGCAGAATATTTTATAGTATCTCGATAGCCTTCTGATGTTGTTGGTGCATTGCCAAATGTCAGCTCTCCATCATACTTCACCGTAACCTTACACTTATATGTCTTTTTGTTGCAGGTTGCCGTAACATAACATGTTCCGGAATGTACTGCGGTAATTTTGCCGGTAGATGATACTTTTGCGACTGACTTGTCGGTTGATTTCCATTTTACCGTACCGCTTGCATTCTTAAGCTTAATCTTTTTTGTAGCGCCTTTTTCGGTAAATGTTACCGACTTTTTAGAAAGTTTTGTAGTTGCAGCGTTTGCTTCCGTAACTCCCCATGTGCCCGCAATAAAAAGAGCAAAAAGTAATATCATTAAAGTCTGTTTAAAAATTTTCTTATTCATTTTCTCCTCCAAGTGTTTTTCTCGAAATTTTTTTCATCTTAATCTTCCTTTAAACTTTGTATCGCCCTTATGAAGTTTGAATAAGTTTGTAAAACTTAGAGCTTGTTATATTCTTTTCCGAATCAAATCTGAATGATAATATATAACGAGCATCATTTTCCGTATATGCATACCACAATTCGTTGCTATCAATATTACCATATCCAAATTTATTTATAGCAGTCTTAATTGATGAACCTATAGTTATTCCATGAAGTTTTATATCCCCCTCAAACAATTCGTAAAGATCCTGTTCGTTATTTCCTTCATAATATTTATCATATTTAGAAACTGCTTGTCCTTTATATGTAAATATACCCGTACAATATTCTTCGTTAACCAACTCGCATACAAAAGCCCTCCACTCACTATCTATAAAGTTCGTATAACCTTCATACTCTCCAAAATCGAAGTCTTCATGAGTGATAATAGTATCAATTATGTTAGTTTTATATGTATAGGAGGTTCCGTTTTGCTTCGTGATTGTTAAAAGAGTTTTACCCGTTGAATCCCCATAAACGAGATCCATATCTTCATTAGGAGTAAGAACGCTTTCGTTCGATGATACAACTGTTCCTTTGCCAAGATTTATTCCATACTTCTCTTGTACCTGATACTTTACGGATAAATAATTAAGAATATTAGCATCATTGAATCCGTTATTGTAGTAAAATGTCAGCTCTCCATCATACTTTACCGTAACCTTACACTTATATGTCTTTTTATTGCAGGTTGCCGTAATATAACATGTTCCCGAATGTACTGCGGTAATTTTGCCAGTAGATGATACTTTTGCGACTGACTTGTCGGTTGATTTCCATTTTACCGTGCCGCTTGCATTCTTAAGCTTAATCTTTTTTGTAGCACCTTTTTCGGTAAATGTTACCGACTTTTTAGAAAGTTTTGTAGTTGCAGCGTTTGCTTCCGTAACTCCCCATGTGCCCACAATAAAAAGGGCAAAGAGTAATACCATTAAAGTCTGTTTAAAAATTTTCTTATTCATTTTCTCCTCCAAGTATCTTTCTTTTATTATACTACATTTTATTACGACATCCATTACGTCATTTATTACGACTTACCCAATATTCCTAACACACCGGCCTTCAGCTCTCAATCTCCCACAAACCTCTCATACACCTTCACCATCACATCATCCATCCTAGCAAGTGTTTCCCTCTTATACTCTTCCGGCACTCCGTAGAATGCCTCGGCAATGCCGGATGCAATACATGTAAGCGTATCGCAGTCTCCGCCAAGAGACACCGCGCATCTTACCACATCTTCAAAATCATTCCCTTCAAGAAATGCGGTAATAGCCTCCGGCACCGTTTCCCGGCAGCTTTCCACATGATGATAATTCGGACGAATATCGTCAAGGCTTCTGCTTAAATCATATCCAAACTCATTAATAATATAGCTCTTAATTTCCTCTTTCGTACTGCCGCCTCTCGCAAGAAAGATTGCCGCTGCCGTAGCCTCGGCTCCTTTTATCCCTTCCGGATGATTGTGAGTAACTTCAGCCGTAGCCCGCGCAACTTCCCTTGTGCGCGTCATATTCTCATAAAGCCAGCCCACAGACGAAACCCTCATAGCAGAGCCGTTGCCCCAGCTTCCGTAAGGCGCCGCATCCTCAAGTGAAAGCCATTTTATAAACCTTCCTCCATATCCAGCATCAGGATACTTTCTGCCCCAGGTTTTCATAGCTAAAATAACTTCTTTTTTAATAGTTTCTGTATCTGCATTTAGCCCTGCTTTTAAAAGCCCCTCCGCAACAGCAATTGTCATAACCGAATCATCCGTAAAATTAGTCTTGTCTGTAAAAAGTGGGCCAAAATCCTTTATCTTTTCCCCGCGATCAAACTCATAAGGGCTTCCAACCATATCACCTAAAATTGCGCCAATCATTATTTCATCCTCCTTTTGCCTCTGTTCTCATAGTCGCGGTCAATATCTTCTTTCCAGTCTCCTCCGTCAAATGCCGTAGCAATATCTGCGGATTTACATTTTCTTGCGCAAGTTACGGCAGCTTCGAGAACCCGGTAATTAAGTACGGTTCCTTCCTCATCGCAGTTGTAATTTGCTGCTCTGTCCCGGCTTATTCCCATCTCTCCGGCGACCTCAGCCGCATCAATGTTTGCCCCAAGAAAAAGAAACTCCCAGTGATACCTTTCTTTCTGCCTCTCAATCATCCTCTTAATATCTTTAAAAGAATACCTTCTGCTGGCGTTTTCCATTCCATCTGTAGTAATTACAAACAATGTCTTAGCCGGTCTGTCCTCTTCTCTCGCATACTTGTGAACATTTCCGATATGATGGATTGCGCCGCCCACAGCATCTAAAAGCGCCGTACATCCGCGAACATAATAATCATCTTCCGTCAGTTTTTTTACATCTTTAATAGGAACTCTGTCATGAATAACTTCAGCCTCATCATCAAAAAGAACTGTAGATATAAGCGCCTCACCATCTTCTTTCTGCTGCTTATTAATAAGTGAATTAAATCCTCCTATTGTGTCAGATTCTAGTCCGCTCATAGAGCCGCTTCTGTCCAGAATAAATACGATTTCCGTTAAATTTTCTCTCATAATGATTACCTCCTAAATAAGCTTGTTGCTTTGTTTCTGAAGTAATCATATCGTTTTTCTTACGCCCTATGGTCACTTGGCAGGCGACATTTCGCCAAGAGGATTTCCAAGCAGCTGCTCTCCGTGTTCAAAAAGCGCCAAATTAATCTTATACATGTCATAAATTTCTTTTTCGATAAAATATTTGACGATAACATCTTGTTTACTGCATGGAGAAAGCGCAAATCCCGCCCTCGAAAGCAGATCTTCCGTATCATCAAGATTAAGCTCTAATGCAACCGCAAAAGCAAGAGCCGTAGCCTTACTCGGATTTTTCGTTGTACCGCATTTTAGCTTGGAGAATGCTTTTCTGTCCAGATTCGCTTTCTTTTGAACCTCTAAATCACTAATCCCCTTTTCATCCGCAAAGGAAAACACAAGCTCCATAAAGGTCTTATCGAGATTTTTTACGGCATCTTCAAGACTCAGCTTTGGCTCTGCCAAAGACGCCTCAAAATACGAATCCTCAACAAACCTGCTTCGAATGACTCCGCGATTTGAACCCTCATACTCATCTATATTTTTTTCTTCTACATAGTTATCATTTATATACTCGTCAATATCTCCGTAAAGCTCCGAAGACAAAGAAACCGACTTTTCATCAAAGACAACCAGATAAACCTCCATATCATTTTCAGACATAAAAGATTCAATTTCGCTCAAAGCAATCCTAAGCGCAATCCCTTTCGGAAAGCCATAACTGCCCGATGCTAAAAGAGGAATCGCCAGGCTTGAAACATTATTCTCACACGCCACCTTAAATACGCTTCTGTAGCACTTTCTAATAATATCTTCCTCGCCGGCTTTTCCGCCTTTCCATGCGCACCCTACTGTATGAATAATATGTTTTGCGGGCAAATTATATCCACCTGTTATCACAGATTCCCCTGGGGGTATTTCGCCTATCTTTTTGCGTTTTTCTAAAAGCTCATCCTTACCGGCTGCCTCATATACAGCGCTGTCTATCCCCGCGCCGTATGTCGGCTTGGGATTTGCTGTATTTACTATGGCATCAACATGCATTTTTGTAATATCGTTTCTGACTATCTGAAAAGACATATCCTGTTTCCACCTTTCTTTGCACATTCTGCTGATGTCAGATAATCCATGCTTTATCCTCCGTAATCCGGTTAAAATACATCTATTTTATTATATTCAATAATACTGTATGTGCTAATTTAAATTTAGGTCACTTGACCGATTTTTCGGTTGACGAATACACCAATGGACCAGAAGTCACTTCAAATCAATCTTATTCAACTTGTGGTCACGATGACCACAAGTGACTTACTTCCAAATAAAATAAGTGCAATAATCAAACAAGTGCATCTTTTCTTACGTAATAAGTGCCCCTGCCACGTCCTCGACGTTCAAGCACCTCCTCATTTACAAGTGCTGTTAACGAGTTTTCCACCGATGCACGCCCTAGCTTTGGGCACATTTCCATTATT
>JAILQM010000093.1 GCA_024698965.1 Eubacterium sp.
GCTCCTTCAGGCGGAGGCCAGATGGGCGGCGGAATGTAAAAGCAATATTCTAACCTTTTTCATAAATACAATAAAGGCACGGTGTTTTAAAACGCCGTGCCTTATTTGTTTTATACTGCTTCTCTTGAAGCTCTTTTTGCCATATATTTTTCGGAAATCTTGCGAATCTTCTTTCTTGAGAAACTTCCCATTCCGCCTTTAAGTCTTGGGTCGAGTACATCTCGTACACCATCACCGAACATTGCCGCAGCAAAGACCATAATAGTAATCGCAATACCCGGAGCAAGTCCGATCCAAGGAGCCGTATACATCTTGCTTCTTCCCTGAGATGTAAGAAGATAAGCCCATGAAGGAGTATTTACGTTTACACCGAATCCGAGGAAGTTAAGAGTTGACTCCATCATTATCGTTCCGCCCAATGTATTGGCAAGATTCATAAGTACGAGCGGCATGATATTCGGTACAACATGATGAATCATTCTCCATACATTCTTACCTCCGAGCATCCTCGACATTCCGCAGTATCCGCTGTCTTTTACCGATATTGCCGCGCTTCGAATCATTCTGGATCCGCCGATACCCGTCGGGATGGACATTACTATAATCATCTGTATCATACCCGAGCCTAAGATGGTCATTAAAATGAGCATTATAAGCATTCCCGGTATACACTGCCATGCATCTATAAATCTCTGCAGTAAAAGGTCGAACTTTCCGCCGATTACTGCACTTGTTACACCGATTACAACTGAAATAACCGTTGCTATTATTGTACACGAGATACCGAGAATAACCGAAGTTCTCGCACCGTAAATCATGTACGAAAGAAGGTCTATACCCATAGCCTCAGTTCCGAGCGGATGCTTAAGCGAAGGTCCCTGGCACGAATCTATAAGATTAGACTCCAAAATACCGTTCACCATTTTCTGCGGAGCAAGCAAATCCGCAAAGATTGCAATAAGAACAAAGAGTACGAGTACTACCATGCTAATAAAAGCTATCTTTTTTGTCTTCCATAAAGTGTGGAAGAAATCAAGAGTTTCCATCAATAACACCTCCTACTCCAGATTTACTCTCGGATCGCACCACTTGTATGCAATATCAACTATAAGGTTTACAACCATTACAAATATCGCAAATACAACCGTACAACCCTGAACTATAGGATAATCTCTTCCGGAAAGAGCGGATACCATCTGCTGTCCGATACCCGGAAGGTTGAACATATTCTCTATTACAACAGATCCACCTATAATACCCGCAACAGAACCACCGAATAAGGTGATAACAGGTATGAGAGCATTTCTGAATGCATGAAAGAACATTACCCTTGCCTCTCGGGCTCCCTTTGCCCAAGCAGTACGAACATAATCCTGCCTCATAACTTCAAGAGTCATTGTTCTTACGGCTCTGATGTTCATACCGGCCTGAGTTACGGCATTTACAGCCGCCGGTACCAAAAACATCTTCATATTAAGGGCAAAGTCTGCCGAGATAGGCGTATACGTAAGAGGAATCGTAAATCCCCACCAGATAGCCGGATATACCAAAACCATGGTACCTATCCAAAATATCGGCAAAGATGATAAAACTACCGAAAGTGTTCTTACTATATTATCCGTAATTGTATCCGGATGTGCCGCACAAAACAGTCCAAGCGGAATCGAAATAATAAGAGTTAAAATAAAGGTTAAAACACCCAGTTCTATTGAAACCGGAAGCTGTCTTTTAAGAAGATGCCATACCGGCTCTCCCTTAAAGAGACTGTCTCCCATATCACCCTTTAAAAGATCGCTTATCCATATTCCGAACTGCACAACAGCCGGCTTATCGAGACCGAGCTTTGCTTCGGCTTCTTCATATGTAATCGTAATACCACTCTGCGAGTAGTTATATACGACCTGATCGACGGCGCTTCCCGGTATCATTCTCATAAGAACGAAAACAATAACGCATACAAGAAACATTGTAGGAATAAGGAGAAGCACACGCTTTAATGTATATTTAGCCATTTAAAATTCCCCCTTTCCCATTTCTGCCGCCACTTTATGACATGCACACATATGACCGCCACCCATATCCATGAATACCGGCTGCTCGTTTCTGCATTTTTCCGTTGCATACATGCATCTCGTACAGAAATTGCATCCCTTAGGCGGGTTAATAGGTGAAGGAATTTCGCCCTCAAGCAGAATTCTTTCCCTCTCTCTGTCTACACGCGGCTTCGGAATAGGCGCTGCAGATATCAAAGCCTTTGTATATGGATGGAGCGGATTGTCGTAAAGCTCATCCGAGCTTGTAAGCTCCATGAACTGACCAAGGTACATTACCGCAACATTATTTGAAATATGTCTTACAACAGAAAGGTCATGGCCGATGAATATATAAGTTAGGCCAAGCTCTTTTTGAAGTTTCATCATAAGTCCGACTATCTGAGCCTGAATCGACACATCAAGAGCAGATACTATCTCATCACAGACTATGAAGGACGGATTTATCGCAAGTGCTCTTGCAATTGATATTCTCTGTCTTTGTCCTCCGGAAAATTCATGAGGATAACGATCCGCAAAATCAGGATTAAGTCCGACAAGGATGAGCATTCTTCTCACCAAATCGTACTGCTCCTTTTTATCGGTGATAAGCTTGTTAATTCTTACACCTTCCAATATAGAATCCCTTATCTTCATTCTCGGGTCGAGCGAAGCAAAAGGATCCTGAGTAATCATAGTAAGGTCCTTATGGAGCTCATCAAGGGCATTTCCTTTAATATGAGAAATATTTTGTCCCTTATACACTATCGCTCCGTCGGTTACGTTTAAGTTTCTCATTATACAGTTTCCGACTGTTGATTTTCCCGAGCCCGACTCACCTACTATTCCCAAAGTTTCGCCGTGCTTAATTGAGAAACTCACGCCGTCAACAGCCTTAACGCTGCCGACCTGTCTTTTAAGGAGTCCCTTTGTAACAGGGAAATACATTTTAAGATTTGTTACTTCAAGTATCGGATGACCGTCTCCCGATTCGGTTACCGGCTGATTCTTAATATCATCAGAGACATCTTTCATAATGTCGTCGGTAATCGGTAAATCTACGGTAGAGGGCTTTTCTTTAGCTTCTCTCATTATACAAGCGCCCTCCTTTCTTCTTCGGTCTTGTCCATATTAAAACAGGCGCAAATATGACCTTCTTCGATTTCCGCTTCAGGCGGTCTTTCGTTAAAGCATCTGTCTGTTGCGTATTTGCATCTCGGTGCAAATGCACAGGAGTTTTCCTTAATTTCTGCCATATTCGGCGGATCTCCTTCGATTGTGTGAAGTCCGTGACTTCTCGGAAGATCGAGACGCGGCACCGCACAGATGAGTCCTAAAGTATACGGATGATGAGGATTCTCAAAAATGTGATCCGGGCTTCCCGACTCAACTATTTTTCCGCCGTACACAACCTTCACGCTGTCGGCATATCTTGCCACAACTCCGAGATTATGTGTAATAAGTATGAGAGCTGTTCCGTACTCATCTCTGAGTGAGTTAAGCTGCTCTAATACCTGAGCCTGTACGGTTACATCAAGAGCCGTTGTAGGCTCGTCTGCTATAAGTATCTCCGGGTCACAGCTCATTGCCATAGCTATCATGGCTCTCTGCTGCATTCCTCCGGAAAGCTCAAACGGATACTGTTTGGCTCTGACTTCGGGATTTGGAATGTTAACCTTACCCAAAAGCTCTATTGCCTTATTCATCGCGTCTTTTTTACTGATTTTGGAATTATGAATTCTGATTGTTTCGGAAATCTGTTTTCCTATTGTCACAACCGGATTAAGAGCCGTGGACGGTTCCTGGAAAATCATACTGATTTTTGAACCTCTTATCTGCCTTATTCTCTCATCCGATGCCAAAAGCAAATCTTCCCCATGGAAAAGAATTTCTCCGCCAACAACAAGTCCGGGCGGATATGGGATGAGTCCCATTACCGATAATGCACTGACGGATTTTCCGGAACCGGACTCTCCGACTATTGCTACGAATTCGCCCTTATGAACCTGATAAGATAAATCATCCGAGGCTCGCATTTCGGTTTCATTTTTTTTGCCGCTCAAAAAATAAGTTTTAAGATGCTTCACGTCCAATATCACATCTTTGTTTTCATCTGAAGCCATGCAAATTCCCCTTTCGTTAAAAAGGGCGGAAGCGGTCAGCCGGCCGCACCCGCCTTTTCGTTTTATATTATTAATGTTTTATATTTAGCGTTTTAAGGTATTACTCTACCCAGATTCTTGAAAGAATGTCGCC
>JAILQM010000099.1 GCA_024698965.1 Eubacterium sp.
TGCAAAAGATCCGCTCATCTTTATTATCGGCGAAAACCAGTTAAGTCCTTCAAAGAATGTCCATCCGTTGTCGTACCCGAACATAAACAGATACATCAAAAATGAAATCAAAAATCCAAGTACGGGTGCCGCAAAATTAAGTATGAAATAATACACAGGTGCCGCAAGTATCTGGCCCGCAATCATTACCACAAATACCGAAAATGAGTAGAAAAATATTGTGCATGCAACCGCAGAATACATATACAGGCCAAATGCACCCCACATAACACCAAGTCCGTAAAATCTGCAAACCAGAATGCATAAGATGCCCGCAAATGCGTACACGGAAAGCATTACTATAAGTCCCGTAATATAGTTTGTCACAAAAAGCGCTGCCTTTGTGACAGGAAGAGAATGCATGAACTGAATTCTTTCTTTATTCATTATATAGTTAAACACAGCCATTGCCACAAAGATAGATGTCAGCATCGCAAGTACAGGCATATTGTTTGCCGCAAAGCAGTACTGCTCTTTTGCTCTGTAAAGCATATTGGTTCCGTCTGCATTACCAAGACTTAAAAACATTAAAAACGGCATGATGTAAATCCAGAGCAGCGCAAGAACAACCCAAAACGGCCAGTATCTTTTTACATGCATCTTAAAAATTGAGGTATTAAACAATTTATTCGAGAATTTCGTCGATTCCATCATAAGCACCTCCTAACTCATAAATAAATATTTCCTCTAAGGTAAGCGGCAGAGCATCTGCTATAACCGGGTTATATTTACCCAGAACTGCTCTTGCCTCTTTCGGCGGCATACGAAGAATTATCGTATAAACTCTGCCTATATTTGATACATGTACGGCCGGTATTTCCTTTAATGCCTCTTCGGCATCCTCGCGAAATACAACCTGCATCTTTGTCATATTGTCCTGAAGTTCTTCCAAAGAACGCTCTATTAAAACGCTACCTTTGTTCATAATTGCAACCATGTCGCAAACATCTTCAAGTTCCCTTAAGTTGTGAGATGATACAAGAATCGTAAGATTTCTCTTTTCCACCTCACTCATCAAAAGACTCCAAACCTGATGTCTCATAACAGGATCGAGTCCATCCATAGGTTCATCCAAAATCAGATACTCAGGCATGCATGAAAGTGCAAGCCAAAAAGCGATCTGCCTTGTCTGACCTTTTGAAAAAGTCCTGAGCGGCTTCTTTAAATCAAAGCCGAATAAATCTTTGAGTTTTTCAAATCTTTCATCGGAAAAACTGCTGTAAGTATTCTTGTAGAAAACTCTCATATCGGAAATTGTTCCGAGCGGGAAATACAAACTGTCCGGAATATAGATAACTCTATCCTTTAAAGCCGCGTTTTCCCATATCAAATCACCGTCGTAAGAGACTATACCCTTATCCTGTCTGTATACTCCGGTAAGATGTTTAATAAGTGTGGTTTTGCCCGCACCGTTCGGTCCGACGAGACCGTAAACAGAGCCCGTCGGAACAGTTAATGTTGCCGAAGAAAGAGCTTCAAATCCATCAAAGCTTTTCACGAGTCCCTTTACTTCAATCATCTCCGTTTTCCTCCCTTAATAATTTCAAAATTTCTTCCTCATCAGCGCCAAGCTGCCTGAGCTCTTTCAGAAGCTTTACTACGTCTGCTTTAAGCTTTTCAATCCTTTGCCGGTCCGCATCCGGAGAACGACTTACAAAGTTTCCTTTGCCTGCCACCGAATACAGATATCCTTCACTCTCGAGCTCCCTATATGCTCTTTGAATGGTGTTAGGATTAACCGCAAGCTGAGACGCTAATGTTCGGACAGACGGCATCTTTTCGTCTTCTTTCAGAGCGCCCGATACGATATATTCTCTGAGCCTATCCCTTATTTGCTCATATATCGG
Source organism: Eubacterium sp. (assembly GCA_024698965.1). Classification (GTDB taxonomy): domain Bacteria; phylum Bacillota; class Clostridia; order Lachnospirales; family Lachnospiraceae; genus RUG14243. Next base: position 1,887 of record JAILQM010000099.1, read on the forward strand.
CTGTCCGCTGCGATAGTCAATAGTAAGCATCCCTTCATCTCCTTTCTTTTCACTTTATACCCTTGTATTAGTTGTCTTAACTGTATTAAGTCATCTAATACAGTTAATATAGTATAAAAAGAGAGGACTGTCAAGCCCTCTCTTAAATATTCTCAGATAAAAATTTATGTCTGAATTAAAGATTCATAACAGCATTGTAAGCTTCAGCCGTAGCCTGCTCTACTGTTCTTGCTCTTACGCAGTCACCGATCTGTGCCCACTCAGGAACATCATTGTCAGTAACGAATGAATCTGCAAGAGCTGTCTTAGCCTTCATACCTGCTGCAAGGATAACGCTGTCACAGTTTACTGTCTGGTCGTTTCCGTCAGCATCTGTGTATGTTACGGAGTTCTTTGTAATTGACTTACACTTGGCATTTACAATACCTGTAAAGTTCTCTGTCTCCGAAAGGATGATACGAATCTCATCACCGCATGTTGTGGAAGCATCCGGGCAAAGAGACTCTCTCATCTCGATAATAGATACGTTCTTGCCCTTCTCACAAAGGTGAAGTGCTGTCTCGCATCCAACCTGTCCGCCGCCGACAACTACTACAGTATCGCCGAGCTTATCTTCGTTGCCGTATGCATCTGTTGCAACAATACCTGTATTTGTATCATATCCCGGAATAGGAAGCATGAGCGGTTCTGCACCAACTGCAATCATAACTGCATCATATTTTCCGTTTAAGTCTTCCGGCTTAACTTCTGTATTAAGGTGAACCTCAATTCCCTGCTTTTCAACCTGATGTACAAGATAGTTCTTGTATGCGCAAAGAGCATATTTAAACTCTACATAATCAGAGAACTTAAGAGCTCCGCCTAAAGCATCTGTCTTTTCGAAAAGTACAGGCTTGTGTCCTCTTTCTTTTGCAACGAGCGCAGCCTTCATACCTGCAGGGCCGCCACCTATAATTGCAACCTTCTTAGACTTTGTAGGTTCATCAAACATCTTTTTCCAGATTGCTTCGTGTCCCACAATAGGATTAACAGTACATCTGAAAAGATGCTCGTAGCAGTCAGAGTCATGACATCTCATACATTTTACGCAAGGTACAACGTCGTCTGCTCTGCCTTCAACTGCCTTCTTGATTGTCTCAGGGTCTGCAATAAGCTGTCTTGTAAGTGCAACAAAATCACATTTGCCTGCTGCAATTGCATCCTCTGCTGCCTGAAGAGACTCGAAAGCACCTACTGTTGTAACAGGTACATGAAGCTTTCCTGAGTTCTTGAATGCTTCTGCAAATCTCACATTTGGATGTGGACCCATATGCTGACAAGGATGTGTCCATGTCATATATTTCTTTGTAACCATACCGCAGGAAGCCTGGATAATATCACAGTGATCCTGAAGGATGGATGCAATCTTAATACCTTCATCAAGGGAAATACCGTTTTCGTCAAACTCTGTAGCAGACATTCTGACTTCCATGGTAAGACGTCCCTTTGTTGCCTCACGACAGGCATCCAATATCTCAACAAGATAACGGCATCTGTTTTCTGTAGATCCGCCGTACTCATCTGTTCTGTGGTTAGTAAGCGGTGAAAGGAACTGTGCTACGGGAATGCTGTGTCCAAAATGGAAAAGGAGTGAATCAAAGCCGCAAACCATGAGTGCTTCGCACATCTTAGCAGTTTTGTCCTTAAAGAACATCATCTCTTCTTTTGTCATCTCCATACCGATTGGAGGAGACTGCATAATCCAGTTACCGTCAGAACATGAAATAGGGCCCGGACGAAGGCTCATTGGGAAAAGTCCCATTACTTCCATACCGGCCTTTGCTCCGTGAGCATGAATTCTGGCTGCGAGCTGAGAAAGTGCATTTTTATGGTTAAATGCTTCTGTATCCCATGCTGCATGCTCGCCGTCATCAAAATTATCAACAGCTTTAGCGCCGCCGCAATATACTACTGCTGCCCCTGTCCTTGAGCGCTGCTCAAAATACTCCATCTGCTCCTCATTCGGATATAACTCTCCGTTACTTGCTGAATGCGGAGTGATAGGAGCAACGATAAGTCTGTTCTTAAAAAGCTGTCCGTTCACCCTGATAGGCGAAAAGACATGGGGAAATTGTTTGTTCATATTGATATGACCTCCTAACAAAACACTTTAAATCACTATTTCTATTGTACTAATGTATCGAGGTCTTTTCAATGCTAAATTTTCCTATTTTAAGTACATTTTTTTATATATGTCACAAAATTTTTTCATACTACAGGATTTTCCCAAGGTTAATCATTTCTATAGCAGAAAGCGCACAGTCATATCCTTTATTACCGCTCTTTGTACCGGCTCTTTCAACAGCCTGCTCAATGGAATCCGTTGTAAGAACGCCGAAAAGTACCGGCACTCCGCTTGAAAGCGATACTGTTGCAATTCCCTTTGAAACCTCTGCGCAAACATAATCATAATGCGAAGTTGCTCCTCTTATAACCGCTCCGAGACAGATAATTGCATCGTACTTTCCGCCCTCTGCCATCTTTTTTGCTATGAGCGGAATTTCAAACGCTCCCGGCACCCAGGCCACATCTATATCTTCTTCTTTTACTCCGTGTCTTGTAAGACCGTCTCTTGCTCCCTCTAAAAGATGGCTTCCTATAAAGGCATTAAACCTAGCCACAACAATTCCGATTTTTACGTTTTCAGCTACAACTTTTCCTTCTAAAATATTCATCTTTCTTCTCCTTTTTATGCTGTTTCTTCGTTATAATTTACCAAATGTCCCATTTTGTTTTGCTTGGTTTTCAAGTAGAAAAGGTCAGTCTTTTTGGCCTTTATCTGAATCGGCACTCTCTCGGATATCTCAAGTCCGTATCCTTTTATGCCATAGATTTTTTCAGGGTTATTCGTCATAAGCTTAAGCTCACTTACTCCGAGATCTCTTAAAATCTGCGCTCCTACCGTATAATCTCTCATGTCCGCCGGAAATCCGAGCATAATGTTTGCCTCGACCGTGTCAAATCCTTTGTCCTGCAGCTCGTAAGCTCTTATCTTATTTATAAGTCCTATGCCTCTGCCTTCCTGTCTCAAATACACAAGAACTCCTCTGCCTTCTTTTGCTATCATCTTCATCGCAGCATCATACTGCTCGCCGCAGTCGCATCTGGCAGACCCGAAAGCATCGCCCGTAAGGCACTCCGAATGCACTCTGCAAAGCACAGGTTTTCCGTCCGAAATATCTCCCTTTACAAGAGCCACATGATGTTCTCCGTTTAACTTATTCACATATCCGTGAATCATAAAATCGCCGTATCTTGTAGGCATTTTGGCCTTTGCCACGCATTCTACTATCATCTCGTGCTCTTTTCTGTACTGCTTAAGATCGGCTATTGTACCTATTTTAAGAGAATGTTCTTTCGCAAACGCAATTAAATCATCTCTCCTTGCCATAGTGCCGTCTTCTTTCATAATCTCGCAGCAAAGTCCCATCTCTTCAAGCCCCGCAATTCGGCATAAATCAACAGTCGCTTCGGTATGTCCGTCTCTTACAAGCACTCCGCCTTCTCTTGCGACAAGCGGAAACATATGTCCCGGTCGTCTAAAGTCCTCCGCTTTTCCGCTAAGTACCTTAAGCGCCGTAACAGATCTTTCGTAAGCCGAGATTCCCGTAGTTGTCGAAACGTGATCAACAGATACTGTAAATGCCGTCTCGTGGTTGTCCGTATTCTTCTCGCACATAGGTGTAAAGCCGAGCCTTTCCGCGTATTCTTTCGAAAGCGGCATACAGATAAGTCCTTTGGCATAAGACGCCATAAAATTAACATTTTCCGGAGTTGCAAATCTGCCTGCGCAGATAACGTCTCCCTCATTTTCTCTGTCCTCATCATCAAGGACTACTACTATTTTTCCGTTTCTGATTTCTTCGATCAGTTCTTCTGTTGTGTTAAACATTTTTCCCTCCTATATAAATCCGTAATTAAAAAGTGTTTCTTTTGTAAGAGTGTTTTCCTGTGTTTTTTCGTTATTTTGCCCGAGCATTTTTTCGACGTATTTTCCGATAACATCGTTTTCAAGGTTTACCCTGTCTCCTGTTTTTTTATCCAGAAGCCCGGTTTCTTTTGCGGTGTGCGGGATTAGGCTTACCTTAAAGCCGCCTTCTTCTACTTCCGCAACAGTAAGAGAAACTCCGTCAATTGCTATAGAGCCCTTTTTTATCACATATTTCATAATGTTTTCCGGCGCCTTTATGCTCACCCATACGGCATTATCTTCTCTTTTTGTGCCCTCTATAACTCCGCACCCATCGATATGGCCGGAAACTATATGGCCGCCGAGCCTGCTCCCTAAAGCAAGCGCTCTTTCAAGGTTTACCTTATCTTTTACCTTAAGGTCTCCTAAGGATGAGTATCTTAGAGTCTCGGCCATCACATCACACTCATAGCTTTTGCCGAAAATCTTTGTTACCGTAAGGCAAACGCCGTTTAGCGAAATGCTGTCTCCTATGAGAGTCCCTTCCAAAACCCTGTCTGCGCCAACCCTAAGAACCGAGGATTTTTCTCCGTTTTTAATGCCTTCTATTACGCCCTGTTCTTCAATTATTCCTGTAAACAATCCTTCACCACCCTTCCCGAAAGCGCGACATCTTTTCCAAATCTTTCTACCTCAAGCTCTTCAAGGCAAAGCGCTTCCTCCAGTTTTAAAATGCCGCTTCCTCCGACCGGAGTCTTTGCTTTTTCGCCGCCTAAAAGCTTAGGCGCTACATAAATCTTTACCTTATCCGCCAGCTTTTCTTTAACAACGCTTCCCAAAATGCCGCTTCCTCCTTCTACAAGAACGCTGTCTATTCCCTGACTTCCGAGCACTCTTATAAGTTCTTTTATATCAACCTTTTCGGGATTGTCTTTTTTAGGTACTTTTATTACGCTGATGCCCATGTTATCTATCGCCCTAAGCTTTTCTAAGCTTTCCGCCTTTGCTATGGCAACTATCGTCTCTGCTTTGTCCTGATCTTTTAGAATCTTTGCCTCAAGCGGAATCCTAAGATGAGAATCAACGACTATCCTTACAGGATTTTTTCCGCCCTCAATTCTGCAGGTCAAAAGCGGATCATCAAAGAGAACCGTCCCTATGCCAACCATGATTGCCATGTACTTGTTTCTTAGTCTGTGGGCATCCTGCCTTGACTCTTTAGAGCTTATCCACTTGGACTCTCCGCTCGCCGTCGCGATTTTTCCGTCCAAAGTCATCGCGGCTTTAAGAAGTACAAACGGCTCCTTTTTTACGATGTATTTCATAAATATCTCATTAAGGCGCCTGCTCTCATCTCCCATTATTTCTGTCTCAACTTCGATTCCGGCATCACGAAGCTTTTTTACACCTCTTCCGGCCACAAGAGGATTAGGATCAAGCGCTCCCACATACACCTTCTTTATCTTTTTTGAAATAATAAGATCTGCGCACGGAGGCGTTTTCCCATAATGAGAACACGGCTCCAAAGTTACGTACATCTCCGCTCCCGAAGTATCCTCTTTGCAGTTTTTAAACGCGTTTACCTCGGCATGTCCCTCGCCGCATCTTTCGTGATATCCCTCGCCTATAATCCTGCCGTCTTTTACAATCACAGCTCCCACCATAGGATTCGGATTCGTATGGCCCTCACCTTTTTTTGCAAGCTCAAGTGCCCTTTCCATAAATTTTTTATCCATCTGCCATCTCCTTCCCAAGCTAATAAAAAAAGTCCCAAGCTCATAAGTGCTCGGGACTTAAAATAAACATGATATAAAGTTTTTCCGCTGTTTTAAAATAAAAAAAATCCGAAACAAAAAGTTTCGGAGCGCGACAAAAAACAATCGTCATCTTCTTTCATCCAGACTTTACTGTCGGTTAAGGAATTTCACCTTATCAGCCCTAAGGCTCGCGGACTTTACCGCCGGTCGGGAATTTCACCCTGCCCCGAAGATATTATTAAATTAACCTTTATAAGCATATACCAACTTTTTGGATAATGCAAGATAAAATATGATAAAATATCTTAGGAGGCAGAAAAATGTTTAAAAAGATCATTACAGAACACAATTCCAGAGACAAAATCATAAAAAGCGGAAAACGGCGTATAGAGGCCGCAATCCTCATTCCAATCATAGATAAAGAAGACGGGCCTCATCTTTTGTTTGAGTCCCGCGCCAAAAATCTAAAGCTCCAGCCCGGCGAAACCTGTTTTCCGGGCGGCGGCATCCACTCGGGCGAAACACCGCAAAAAGCCGCTATTAGAGAAACCTGTGAAGAGCTTTTAATCGACAAATCCCAGATTGAAATCCTTTGTCCGCTCGACGGCAGACAAGGGCCCAAGATGAGGATTGTATGGGCGTATTTGGGCAAAATTCACGATTATAACGGTACATTTTCAAAAGATGAAGTAGATCACGTATTTACTGTGCCCCTCTCCTTCTTCCTGGAAAATGAACCGACTATATACAAAATGAAAAATATTTGTGAGGCGCCGAAAGACTTCCCTTCCGCCCTCCTCCAAAATGAGGTCTACCGCTGGGAACTTAAAGACTTTGTCATCCCGGTCTACGAATACGGCGGCGAATACATCTGGGGCTTTACCGCCCGCAATATAATCGGCCTTGTAAATGAGCTAAAAGAGTAAATAGGGGAAGGCAGGAAAAAAGAAGCCTTCCCCTTGAGGGGAAGGTGTCGCCGCAGGCGACGGATGAGGTGTCCTCGCAGGCAACAATTTTTCCTTTTTTTATAACATCTGGCACGGCTCTATATGTTCTTATTTTTAATTTAGAAGATTTTGAGTGACTTCTATCATCTTTTATTGATTTTTTGTTTAGTATTACTTCGCCAATAACAGGATTGATAACCTTATTGCCAATAGAATTATAAGAGTCTACATTCCTTTAAAAGAGATACTCCCCTCAAAACTTCCCTCAAAAATAAAAAAGCCTTGAAAATCAAGGCTTTTAGAGCAGGGGAAGAGGGATTCGAACCCCCATGAACGGTTTTGGAGACCGTGATACTGCCATTGTATGATTCCCCTATTTAGTTAAAAGGCGCTGCGCTTATTGCTCAGCGCCACAAGTGATAGTATACTATGCATTTATGTCA
>JAILQM010000131.1 GCA_024698965.1 Eubacterium sp.
CTCCGATTACAGGTTTCATTTTCTTACCTCCAAAAAAAGACAACGAAGCTCAAAGGCTCCGTTGTCTGCTTGTTTAATTTTAAATTACATATCACTTCTTGTCAAATCTCAGCATAGGGGCGGTTCTCTTCAGCATAGGGGACGGTTCTCTTTAGCATAGGGGACGGTTCTCTTTGTTGAAACAAATAAAATATATAGCCTTATATCAAATACTTATGTTTCAACAAAGAGAACCGTCCCCTATGCTAAAGAGAACCGTCCCCTATGCTGAAGAGAACCGCCCCCTATGCTAAATCCACTTTTTTATTTGAGTTTTTCTGCCCACTTTTCCTCTTTAAATCCCAGCAAAACGAAATCATCTCCAATAACCATCGGTCTTTTGACAAGCATACCGTCTGATGATAAAAGCTTAAACTGCTCATCTTCACTCATATCCGGAAGCTTTTTGGAAAGCTCCATACTTCGGTATATCTGCCCGCTGGTATTAAAGAATTTTTTTAGAGGCTCTCCACTTTTCTCATGAGCGCTTCTCAGCGTTTTCTCATCAGGATTATTGCCTTTTATATCAACGCTTTCATACTTAATACCATTGTCATCAAGCCACTTTAATGCTTTTTTGCAGGTACTGCATCTTTCATAACAATATACTCTCATAAAAACCCTCTCATCTTTCCGATTAATGTCTTTTGATATGTAGCTATGATAATATATTAAAGCATTTTAATCAATCTTAATTACATTATTGTTATTCCGACTATAGCTATTGCCAACTTGTAAACTCTGATGATATACTACAAACAAATACAGACCAACGAAACACAGGCGTTTCATCCATAGGGATGGAGCGCCTTTTTGCATCTGAAAGGAGGCAGTTATGGCAGCTTTTGAAAGAGTAAAAAGCGGAATTCCTGAAATGGATACAGCCTTTGACAACATCAGACTTGGCGATAATGTAGTTTGGAGAGTAACGACTCTGGATGAATTCAAACTTTTTATGAAGCCTTATATCAAACAGGCTATTGATGACAAAAGAAGAATTATTTACTTCAGGTTTGCATCTCATGAGCCCCTTTTGGAAGAATGTTCCAAGGTGGAGATTATAGACATTCCTTTGTCCCACAGATTTGAAACTTTTACGGTAGATATCCACAATATAATTGCAAAAGAAGGCAAAGATGTCTTCTATGTCTTTGACTGCCTTTCAGAGCTTCAAACGGCCTGGGCCACCGATCTTATGATGGGTAACTTTTTCAGAGTAACCTGTCCTTTCCTCTTTACTCTGGATACAGTTGCGTTTTTTCCTATAGTGAGGGGAAAACATTCCGTGCAGGCCATAAACAAAATCATTAATACCTCTCAGCTTTTCTTTGACGTATACTCGGACTCAAAAGATGTATACGTGCGCCCTGTAAAGGTTTGGAACAGAGATTCCGATACCATGTATCTGCCCCACACCTATAATCCGGAAACCGGAGAGTTCAAACCCATTTTAGATGGGGTAAAATCCAGCAGATTTTATCAAACACTGGGGAAAGTCCAACGCTCCGCAGATGAGCAGTATTCCGACTCTTGGGACAGATTTTTTAATCAAACCAAAGTTCGCGGAGAAAGCGGTGCGGATATAACAGAGGAATGTGGCAGGATGTGCAACATTATGATGACACGAGATGAAAAAATGCGCGAAATGGTTAAAAAACATTTCACCGTAAAAGACTATTTCGACGTCCGCGATCATATGATTGGAACCGGTATGATTGGTGGCAAATCCTGCGGAATGCTTCTTGCTAGAGCCATTATCAGAAACTGTATGCCGGATATTAACGATATTTTAGAACCCCATGATTCCTTTTATGTAGGTTCTGACCTTTACTATACCTATATTGTTGAAAACGGTTTATGGGATTTGCGGATAAAGCAAAGAACGCCCGAAGGATACTTTTCTCTTGCAAATGAATTTGCAAACAAACTTATGGAAGGAAAGTTTTCCAAGTCCATGCGCGAACAGTTTTCACGAATCATTGAATACTACGGCCAAGACCCTTATATTGTCCGTTCAAGCTCTATTCTTGAAGACGGATTCGGCAATGCTTTCGCCGGTAAATACGAATCTGTATTCTGTGCAAACAGAGGATCATTTGAAGAGAGAATAAATGAATTCAGCCATGCAATAAAAACTGTGTATGCAAGCTCAATGAATCTTTCGGCCCTCGACTATCGTAAAAGACGAGGTCTTGAGGAAAGAGACGAGCAAATGGCGCTTTTGATTCAGCGCGTCTCCGGATCTTATTACGGCTCATATTATATGCCGTGTGCAGCCGGCGTCGGATATTCATACAGTCCATACAAAACCATGAAAGATACAGATCCGACAGCGGGAATGCTCCGCCTTGTGATGGGACTTGGAACTTCTGCTGTCGACAGAATAGAAGGCTCTTATCCTCGCATAGTAAACCTTGATATGCCCGAAAAATCCTCATATTCATCTTCTGCCGAAAAGCATAAATTCTCTCAGGGAAAAGCCGAAGTTATAAACATGAATGCGCGAGCGCTTGAAAAGCTTTCTTACGATAATATAGCACATAATATTCCAAAATATTTGGAAAAAATTCTTACAGAACGAGATTATGATGCCGAATCCCGTTTAAGAGAACTCGGAAGATCGGGAGAAGTTAAATTCATCTCATGCAAAGGTCTGGTCACAAATAAAGACCTTATGGAAAAGATGAAAAGGATGCTGAAATGCATTCAAAAAGAATACGATTATCCGGTCGATACCGAATTCACAATTAACATTTCGGAAAATGGTGAATACTCTGTTGACCTCCTTCAGTGCCGTCCACTTCAGGTACAAAAAGGTTCCGGTGGCTCTTCCATTCCTGAAAATGTCCCTGCCGAAAAAATATTTTTGGAGAGTAAAGGTGCATCAATGGGAATTTCCAAGGCTTCGGACATTGATATAGTTGTTTATGTCGATCCTATAAAATACTACAACATGCCATATAACGACAAAAGTCTTGTAGCCAGACTTATAGGAAAAATTAACTGGCATTACCGCGAACTTAATAAAAACATGATGCTAATAGTTCCTGGAAGAGTAGGTACTTCTTCTCCTGAGCTCGGAGTCCCTACGGCTTTTTCCGACATCAGTGCCTTCAGTATTATTTGCGAAGTTGAAGAATCAAAAGCCGGCTATAATCCCGAGCTTTCCTATGGAAGTCATATTTTCCAGGATCTTGTCGAAGCTGAAATCCTCTACACCGCAATTTTCAGTGACGCAAGAACTATAAACTATACGCCGAACAAACTAAAGAATTACAGCGATATTACCAAAAGTTTCGAGCCTTCTGATAATCTTAAAGACGTTGTCTTTGTTTACGACACTTCCAACTCACCTTGCCGGGTATATAACGACATCGCCAATGAGCGTCTTCTAATAACCTGCAAGTAGAAATCGGGGACTCAGCATAGGGGACTCAGCATAGGGGACGGTTCTCTTTGTTGAAACATAAGTATTTGATATAAGGCTATATATTTTATTTGTTTCAACAAAGAGAACCGTCCCCTATGCTGAGAATCCCCTATGCTCCTTTACCTATTCTTTTTCTCGTAATCATCAAGTGCCGCAACGATAGCTTCTTCAGCCAGAACCGAACAATGCATCTTATAATCCGGCAGCCCATCCAAAGCTTCTGCAACTGCCTTATTTGTCAGCTCCC
>JAILQM010000064.1 GCA_024698965.1 Eubacterium sp.
ATAACGTAGTCCGCATTTTCATCTGCTTCCTCTATCGCTTCCAAAAAGAGAGTGTTGTCATAGCACCTTAGTATTCCGGGTTCATCTTCGGTTGCCTGTGGCGTCATCTTGTATTTTTCTGCCCGAGATGCAGCTACATAGGCGATTGTAATACCTTCTTTTTCAATATATACAGGGCTTTTTGCCTCATCTAAATTTTCCCCTGCTCCGACATATAAAATTCCGGCGTCTTTAAGAGTATCAAAAGTATCCAAAAGTGCCTGTTTTCCGTAATCGTAGACGTGGTTGTTGGCAAGCCCGACTATATCCGCTCCCATCTCTTTAAGCAGCTCTACATTTTCCGGATTTGCCCTAAAAGTATACATTTTCCCGTCAAGAGGAGAGCCGGCGTTGCTATAGGTAAACTCATTGTTAATCCAAAAAATATCCGCCTCTCTCATCATCTCGAGATATTCTTCGTCTATAACATTCGAAAGTTCTTCTCCCCTCTCATAATATGCAACCATGTTGCACCATGAGTCATCAAAGTTAATATCTCCCGCAAAAGCAAGAGTTATCTCTTCTGTAATTATAACAGGTTCTATTTTTGCATCAGCACTTTCAGTCTCACAAAAATCCGCATCTGCAGTTTCTGCAGGTGCGGTATTGTTTTCCCCTATACCCGGATGGCCCATTGCTATATAAATGCCACCGGCAAGCCATATTATAATAAAAAGCGGCACAAGCACTCTAAACTTTATTTTCTGAGTCTTATGATGCCATACTTTCATACCCGCATAAGCACCAAGCCCGCCTCCTATTAAAGCTACAAGAAGAAGAGTGCTCTCCGGCACTCTCCACTTATCCTTTATTGCTTTTCTCTTGTCTATTCCGTATAAGATAAATGCAAAAATGTTAATTATTGCAAGATATATAACTACATACTTCATTTTTCTACCTTCATTAATTCCATGCATCCGGGAAAATTTCCGTATCCACTACTTCAAATCTGTACTTTTGCTTTGCGTCCGGGTATTTTTCCCTGTCCACCTCGCTTATAAACATATCATACGGGCGGGCGCATGTCTTGTATGGGGCATAAAGTGCTCTGTATATAACAAGTTTCTCCCCGTTTTCTGTATGCTGTGCAAATCCAATGATTTCATAAAGATATTCAGATGTATTTTCGTCTACATACTCTCTTTTAAAATGTTTAACTATATCACCTGTTTTAAATCTTTCTGCCATATTTCTCAATCTCCTTTTTCGCGTTTTCCAGCACCTTATCTGCATCTACAGTTGCCATATCAAGTCCTACCGCACGGATACAGGTGGTGTCCTTTACACCATATAATCCCATAGAAACGGTTTTCACATAATCATATCCAAAATTATACTTTCCTATTTCGCCTCCTGCAGTAGTAACATAATAAAGCTTTTCTGCCCGGCAAAAGCCATGAGGAACACCATTTTCATCATACTCAAATGTAATTCCGTTAACACTTATATTTTCAATATAGAGTTTTAAAACCGCAGGAAATGAAAGATCCCAGTAAGGTGATGCTATAATAATCATATCTGCTTTAGCAAACTGTTTTGCCACATCATAATAGGAGTCGGAAAAATCGCCTAAAGAGAGCGCTTTGTCCCTTTTTCTTATTACATCTTCATCTACCACACATAAATCCAATTCATATAAATTAACTCTCTCAATTGCAGATTCATCCTTTGCAACACCTAAAAGCAACGCTTCCGCAAGTTCTCTTGTTCTGGAATTTTTTCTTGTACATGCATCAATAAATAAAATCATAATTTTGCCCCCCCAATTTCCCTCTAAAAAACTTATATTCAGTATGCCTCAAAAAATTCCACAAATCAATAATGAGTTCATCTTTTACCATCTATGCTGCCTCTGCAAGCATCGTCTTTCCTGTTCCCGGCTCTCCTTTTATAAGGAGCGGTTTTTCAAGAGCTATAGCAACATTGCATGTATTCATTAAGTCATCACTGGCAACATAATTACTGTTGCCCTCAAATTTACTACCCGTTTTTAGTTCTAAAACCTTGATTTATCGGGAGGTTAAAATAAAATGACCATTGACCTCCCTTTTTGGTATAATGTCAGCGACCAAACCTTCATAAACCAAGGAGACAATGCTCGTGAACATTATACTTTATTTACTTCAAATCATTCAACAACTCTATCAACAAAACTGCTGGTTGATA
>JAILQM010000140.1 GCA_024698965.1 Eubacterium sp.
TTAATATTTAGTTATTAGGAATCTTGTAATCTAAATTATAATGTTGATGCAAGCGCAAAGCCCGTCCTTACGGCATGAGCCACGCTTGATGCGCTCTCACAATCTCCCAAAACATGGAAGATGTCGGCACAGTCAGCGAATTCCATAACCCCGTCTGTTTTTGCCTTCATACCTATTGCAAGAAGTACATCCTTACAAGGAGCCTTGCCTTCATTTCCTTTATGGTCAATGTAGTTTACACCGTCTTTATCAATACTTGTTACTCTGACACCACACTTAAATGAGAAGTTTGGCTCTCTTCTCCAGTAATTGTGAACCATGTTTTTATAATGAGCATGAGGAGCGTCCGCAATAAGTTCCGGAAGCATCTCAAGTACTTTTACCTTCTTGCCGAGTTCTGCGAGATAAAGGGCAGTTTCTACACCTATATCTCCTCCACCGATCATAACAATCTCATCGGAAAGTTCATTTGCAACATCTCCGTAGCAATTTGCTGCGAAGCGAACATTGTCTCCGTCAGATCCCGGAATCGGCGGACATGTCGGCTCTGCTCCTATTGCAACAGCTACTGCATCATAGCCACCGGCTTTAATCATCTCACCCGTTGCCTTTGTGCCGAGTTTAAGTTCTACACCGTTTTTATCCATCTGGTGAATGAGATAATTTTTAAACTGCTTAAGCGGCCACTTAAATGATGCATAATCCGTATGTTTAAGAGCTCCACCAAGCTCATCGGCTGCTTCATAAAGAGTAACCTTATGTCCCCTTTGAGCTGCAGTCATAGCATATTCCATACCTGCAGGTCCTCCGCCAATCACAGCCACCTTAAGTGATTTTGACGGCGGATCGATCATTCTCTCAAGTTTATCCTCAAGCCCAAGCTTTGGATTAACCGAGCAGAACGATCTCCACATATCCTTACCGCAAGGTACATGACATTTATTACATCTTATACAAGGAGTGATGTCATCTTTTCTGCCTTCCGATACCTTTGTTACATAGTCCGGATTGTTAATCCATGCTCTGGCCATTCCGATAAGATCTGCCTTACCGTCTTCAATTGCTCCGTTAGCAATATCAGGATCCTGGAAGCCGGCCGATGCCGCTACAACCATATCAAGACCAAGTTCATGCACAGCCTTACATACCTTACCCATTTCTTCAAGATAAGGAGCCGGACATTCTTCTGTTGATGTATATCCGAGCGGGTGCTGCGGATCCATATCTCCCGAGCGAAGATGAAGCACATCTATAAGTCCGTTTGCCATTTTTGCAAACTCAATTGTATCCTCTACAGTGTATCCGCCGTCTTCGCATACCGAGTAAACGATTTCGAGCGGAGTATCATTACCTACTGCCTTACGCATTGCCTGATACATTTCCAGAATAAATCTGTTTCTGTTCTCAACACTTCCGCCATACTCATCTGTTCTGTGATTTGTAATCGGCGAAGCAAGCTGAGCCTGCGGTGAGTGGCGATAGCAGCAGTGCATACTTATAATGTCAAAGCCGAGTCTCTTAAGATCCGATGCCTCACGAGCAACATTCTCATAATAATTCTGCATCATCTCTTTAGTAATATCTTTAACGTCGAGCATACCCGGCATATTGTCATCTGCAGCCGAACGGTCTCTGTCGTTTTCCGTACACTGCGGTTCCATCTCTCCCATGCCCGGCATTGGCGGCATATCTCCCGGAGGAGGCGGCACCTGTCCGTCTTTATAAAACCAGTCCGGAGAAGACATTATATATCCTGTTGCTTTGCCCCCGTAAAAATGAATACTGTCTATGAGCTGGCAGAAATAGTTCTGAGCTGTGTAATCATTTATATCAAACAGATTAAAATGTCCCGGCGGATTATCTATTGCTCTTCCCGGAAACGGAAAATCATCCTTGTGAAAATGATTGATATAAACTGCTGCCGCACCGTTTTTTGCGCGGTTGGCAAAATGCGAAATTACCTTTTCCGTAGGGTAAGGCTCTTTACCCTGCAAAAAATGTGGTGTTGATGCTGTTGAAAGCATTCTGTTTTTAAGAATTACCCCTCTTATTTTCAGCGGTTTAAAAAGCGCTGCGTACTTTCTTGACATGTAAAAACCTCCTAAAATACATTAAAAATCCTATATGGAAATACCAACGGCTCCTTTGACAGAGCCGCCGGCTAAATTATATTTCTTTACTTTTCTTTTTTCAATAATAAGCTCAGTAAATCCTTTATTTACGGGCTTTATTCAGATACCCAAAGTCTTGACCAGATAGTTCTCATGTTGTTATCATAGTAAACTTTCTCACCTGAGTATCCACCGATACGTGATGAAATCCAATCATATGTAGGCTGTACACCTGTAAGATCGATTGCCCAGTGATTCTCCGGGAAAATCTGATCGAGCTGCTGAGCGATTGAAGCCTGCTCATCAACTGTTGTAGCTGACTGAATCTGTGCAAGAAGATCAAATACTTCCTGGTTGTCATGGTTAAATCCGTTAGTCTCAACCTGAAGCTGTGCTGAGTTGTCACCAACCATCATGTTTGCAAGGCTGACTGCCGAATAACCGCCACCGAATGTATTAAACTGTCTCTCATCTGTAGGATCCTGTGATACTGAAACTGCTTCCATCATCTCTGATGCAACTTCAATTTCCATTGTAATACCAACTGCTGCAAGCTCTGTCTTAGCTTCTTCATAAATACTCATGTTTGCTGTAGGATCAAGCTGGATTGTAAATGTGAATCCGTCAGGATAACCTGCTTCTGCAAGAAGCTCCTTAGCAAGCTCAGGATCATATGTAAACTGTGATGAAAGATCTTCTGACCAAGATCCTACTGTTGACCATCCGTTAAGTGATGGGCTCCAAAGTCCCGGAATAACAAGATCTTCAGGTGCAATATTAAAGTAAACCTGTGAAATACCTTCGATATCAATTGCATGCTGCATAGCTTCACGAACCTTTACATCGCTGAACTGGTCCTGTGATACCTTAAGTCCGATAGCTACAGGAGAACCACTTAAGTATTCCTGAGTATAACCTGTTGCAGCATCAGCAAGCTGTGCAAGCTGAGTATTGTCAAGTACGTTCTTTCCGTTTTCACCGAACCAGTCTAATGAACCTGCCATAGCCTGTGCAAGAACGTTTGCTGTATCCTCGAGATAGATAAGATTAATTACATCGATATACGGAAGTTTATTTTCAGGATATCTGTCATCATAATCATAATAATTGTCGTTTTTCTCAAGTTTCATAGAGTTGTCAGCAACATACTCTGTTAAGATGTATGGGCCTGTACCTGCTGCATAGTTCCAGTCGCTCTTCTGCTCGTCTGTAAGGTCATCCCACTCTGTTCCGCCGATGTTAACCTTTACATTTACAAATGCAGCATAACCAACTTCGTTTCTGTAGTTTTCACCCAATGTAAATACTACTGTATGCTCATCTTTAGCTTCTACAGCCTCAAGCATGTAAAGAGTTGTTGCCCAGTCTGAAGGAGAATCTTCAATAACAACCTTCTCTAAACCGTTAAGACCTAAAAGTCTTGAATATGACCAAACTACGTCATCTGCTGTAAGAGCTCTTCCGTTATATGGCTCTTTATCCTGGAAATAAACATCATCACGAAGTGTAACTGTAAGTTCACCTGTCTCATAGTTCATTTCACCCATATCTACGGCAATCTGTCCTGTCATATCTTCTACAGGTGTTGCGCAAGCATCAAATGAGTATTCTGCAGATTTTGTTAAATCAATTGTCCAAAGTGTCTCAAACCAGAAGCTGTACTGGTATTCATTGATCATAGCCGGATCAAAGAAGTTATAAAACTTTGGATAATAAAGTGTAACTTCTCCGCCGTATGCCGGCTCAGAATCGTTTGTGGCAACTACCTCTTCTGTAGCAGCCGCTTCTTCCGCGTCCCCACTGCCTGTCTCTGCTGTGCTTCCGCCACAAGCAGCAAGCGAAAATACCATTGCAAGTGCAAGTATCAGCGAAAGTACTTTTTTCATGTTTTTCATATCCTTCCTCCTTAAATGATATAGTAAAGAAATAATATATATCAGTCTGCATCTTTTCGCAGATTGAATATTTAATTAAGCAATGTTTTCCATTGCTGTTTGTGCATCTTCTTCAGCAAGCTTTTCAAGAACTTTCTTGAGTTTTTTGCTGTTATAGCTTCCAACTCCGCCTTTAAGTCTCGGATCAAGCACATCTCTTACGCCGTCACCGAACATACATGAAGCAAATGTAAGAATAGTAATTGCAATACCCGGAACAAGGCAAATCCACGGTGCATCAAACATATGGGTTCTGCCCTGGCTTGTAATAATTGCGCCCCATGAAGGAGTTCCCGGTGCAACACCGTATCCCAAAAAGTTCATGGAAGCTTCCATCATAATTACCGCTCCTAAAGAACCTGCTGCCGATATAATAATAAGCGGCATAATATTCGGAAGCACATGCTTTACGGATTTCCATATAAAGCCTCCTCCGAGAAGATCGGAGTTTTTGCAGTATCCGCTGTCTTTTACCGCAAATGCCGCCGAACGAATCATTCTCGATCCTCCGATTCCTGCAGGCACCGCCATAGCAATTACCATCTGAGGAATACCGTTTCCAAGAATTGTCATCATAAGAAGCAAAAGAAGCATCTGAGGAATACATCCGAACGCGTCAACTATTCTCTGAAGAATAAGGTCAAACGCTCCTCCGAGCACTGCCGAAAGTATTCCAAGTATAATTGATACGATTGTCTGAAGTATTGTACAGCAAAGACAAAGAATTACAGATGTTCTTGCTCCGTATATCATGTAAGATAAAAGATCCACACCTCTTTCGTCTGTACCGAGAAGATGTCCCGGTGAAAGCGGCGGAAGCTTAGCATCTACAAGTGACGACTGAATCATTCCTCCAACCATTTTTGTCGGTGCAATAACATCGGCAAAAATCGCTACAAAAAGGATGAAAAGCAAAAACAAAAAGCAGATTGCACTTAAAGTTTTCTTTCTGAACATTTCTTTCCAAAATTTCATTTTTACCTTCCTCCTTTCTTAATCAAATGTAACTCTCGGGTCAATCCATTTATAGGTGACGTCGATTATAAGATTTACAATCATTACAAACAGCGACATTATCAAAACGCAGCCCTCAACAAGAGGCATGTCCCTGTATCCTAAAGATGTTACAAGCTGTTGTCCTATACCCGGGATGTTGAAAATATTTTCAAGGATTACATTTCCTCCGACCATAGCTCCTACAGAACCACCGATAACGGTAATTACCGGAATCATAGCGTTTCTGAATGCATGCTTGAAAAGCACGTCCTTTTCTTTAACGCCCTTTGCATAAGCGGTTCTTATATAATCCTGTCTCATAGTATCAAGCACCATGCTTCGGGTTATTCTAAGCTGGGTTCCGGCCTGAGCAACCGCTCCCAAAATACCCGGGACCAAAAACATTCCCATGTTTTTAATCGGATCTGTAAATATCGAATAATATTTTACCTGCGGTGCATATCCCCACCATTTTGCCGGATAAAAAAGTATAAGTGTCGCAATCCAGAACATAGGAACCGACATACAAAGCACTGCGATTATTCTAAGCAGATAATCTATGAAAGAATCCTGCTTTGCCGCGCATAAAAGTCCAAGCGGAATAGAAAGAAGTGTCGCAAGTATAAGACTTATTATTCCAAGCTCCAAACTAATAGGAAGCTGACGGAAAATAATGGCCGCCACACTTTCATTCTGGAAATACGAATCTCCGAGGTCTCCGTGGCACACTCCCAAAAACCAGTTAAAGAACTGTTTTACAGGCGGCACGTCAAGTCCCATCATGCTTCTTACCGCATCAGCGTCAACAGAATATCCCGAATTTCTCATTCTTACTATAATGATATCTACGGCGTCACCGGGCATCATTCTCATAAGTCCGAAAACAATAACGCAGACTATGAAAACTGTAGGAATGAGCAAAAGTATTCTTTTTACAATATATTTTCCCATACTCTTCTCCTTTCCTATACCAGGTGGCAGGCTACAAAGTGGCCGCCGCCGACGTCTTTAAATTCAGGCTCTTCCTGGAAGCATCTCTTTTCCGCGTAAGGGCATCTCGTACAGAAATTGCATCCCTTCGGAGGATCGATCGGTGAAGGAACTTCTCCTTTAAGAAGAATTCTTTCCCTCGCCCTGTCAACTCTCGGATTCGGAATAGGTGCTGCCGAAATAAGAGCTTTGGTATATGGATGCAGCGGCTGAGAATAAAGCTCATCCGAACTTGTAAGCTCCATAATTTTTCCAAGGTACATTACAGCAACATTGTTGCTTATATATCTGACAACCGAAAGGTCATGTCCGATAAAGACATAAGTCAAATTAAGATCTGCCTGAAGTTTCATAAGAAGTGACACAACCTGGGCCTGAATCGAAACATCAAGGGCCGATACCACCTCATCGCACACAACAAAGTTCGGCTGAATCGCAAGTGCTCTGGCAATTGAGATTCTCTGTCTTTGTCCGCCCGAAAACTCATGCGGATATCTATGGCGGAATTCCGGATTAAGACCTACCATCTCAAGCATTCTGATGGCGATTTCTTCTCTTTCCTTTTTATCACCCATCTTGTGAATTTCCATTCCTTCACAGACAATCTGCTGAATATCCATTCTCGGATCAAGTGATGCAAAAGGATCCTGAGTTATCATCTGAAGATGTTTTGAAAGTCTTCTCATTCCGGTTTTTGTAATCTTTGCAAGGTCGTGGCCTTCGTAGATTATCTCTCCTGCCGTTGGTACACATCTGTGCAAAAGACAGTTTCCTATTGTGGATTTGCCCGAACCGGACTCTCCAACAATTCCTAAGGTCTCACCTCTTTTTACTCCGAAAGAAACTCCGTCAACCGCTTTTACCGATGCAACCTGTCTTTTAAGGAGTCCTGCCGTTACCGGAAAATGCATCTTAAGGTCTTTTACTACTATCATGTCTTCAAAAGAGTATTTTTCGGTCACATTAAAAGGTTGTTCTGCTGCTACTTTATCTATACTCAATGTATTACAACCTCCTCTCTTTCAGACTGTGCGGCTTCTTTATGGAAACACCTGCAAAGGTGACCGTCCTCAACTTCTTCCATTTGAGGAATACAGGTCTTGCAAGTCTCATCCGCATATTTGCATCTGTTGTAAAACGCACAACAGTTTCTCGGCATCTTTGCCATATTAGGCGGCTCGCCTTCAATAGTGTGAAGACCGTGGCTTCTCGGCAAATCAAGTCTCGGCACCGCACGAATAAGTCCTATGGTATAAGGATGCTGTGGATTTTCGAATATCTGATCTGCACTTCCGCTCTCTATTATTCTTCCTCCGTACATAATCTTTACGGTATCGGCATATCTTGCAACAATTCCGAGGTTATGTGTAATAATTATCAGCGCTGTGTTGTATTCTTCTCTTAGTTTATTAAGCTGTTCAAGCACCTGTGCCTGAACAGTTACATCAAGCGCCGTTGTCGGCTCATCACAAATAAGAAGATCGGGATTACAGCTCATTCCCATCGCTATCATGGCTCTCTGCTGCATTCCTCCGGAAAACTGGAACGGATAATCCTTAAGTCTTACATCCGGATTTGGTATATCCACCATCTCCAAGAGCTCTTTTGCTCTTTCCGCTGCCTGCTGCTTGTTTAAATCCGTATGCAGCAGAATGTTTTCCACTATCTGATCTCCGATTGTCATTACGGGATTAAGAGATGTACTCGGCTCCTGGAAAATCATACTGATTTCGCTTCCTCTTATAGCCTCCATCTCTTCTTTGGAACATTCCATAAGATTTTTCCCTTTGAAAATAATCTCTCCACCTTTTATTACCCCCGGCGGATAAGGAATGAGTCGGATTAAAGAAAGTGCACTTACGGACTTACCCGAACCGCTTTCTCCTATAATAGCGACACACTCCTTTTCATGTACCTCGTAAGAAAGATTATCCACTGCACGGAGTTCACTTCCGTCTTCCTGGATAAAGCTGGTACACAGATTTTTGATCTCTAACAGCTTTTCAGCCATCTTACCTCCTCCTAACTCGTAGCCCCCGCTACCTATTTTGACTTTACACTTTCATAATGTTTTTTTAAATGATAATTTTTTGGTATTTTGTGACATTTTTTTTGAATAGCAGTACAAAATTGTACTAATTGAAATACATAGACTTTTTTCCCCATTCAAAAAACCGCCCGCAAAAGCGAACGGCTTTTTGAACTCACTCTTTTAACGAAAAAGGGCTTATTTTACTTTAATTGTTATTGTTTTTCCGGCCTTTTTATAGGTATCTGTGCCGGCTGCTATTACCTTTACTTTATAGGTTCCTTTAGGTGTTCCTTTCTTAAGAGTAATCACACCTTTTTTGCTTACCGATATGTATTTTGAGCTACCTTTTGTCACCTTGTATGAAAGAGTGCCCTCGGCTTTAGCTCCTATTTTAATCTTCTTTGCAGCCTTCTTTAAAGCCGAAGCCTTTAAACTGTAAGATTTCTTTGTTACGGTAATGGTCTGTTTTAAAAGTGTCTCAGGTACAATGCTCTTTACCCAGTCAACCATGGTTCCCGTAGAAGAACCCTCGCCATCGCCGTGAACCATAGCCCATACAAGCGAATAATCAGCGTCAACATTTTTCATTGTTGCGGCTGTTGTAAGGTTAAACGCAATTGTAAATGATGTATGAGGATCTGCGGTACCGTTACGTGTTCTTAAATACTTGGCAGGATTAACAAGAGTGTATCCGTTTGTTCCGAGAAGCATTTCCATAGCGTTCATAAGGTTTGCCTGCTCGGCTACAGATGAACTCTTTGCTCCCTTAATATAAGCATTTACCGCATCGGCATCGTATCCGTCATACTTTGAAAGCTCGCTCTTGTTAGCCTCAAGCACTGCTGCCACAGAAGCGGAGAAGTTATTGTAAGCATCTGATGATGTACCGAAAGCATCTGCCTCCTGCATATCTCTTATTCCGACAATTGTATCAAATCCCGGAATATCTTTTATTCTTACAAGATTTGTATTGTCGATAAATCCTTTAAGGCTTGTAACCTTGTAGCTTCCGGCCGAGCCGCTAAGCCACTCATCTGTGTTTGTAAGGTCAGATGATGTTATATCTCCCGATGCAATCGCTGCATTAAGTGCATCTGAGATGGCATCCAAAATCGCATCGTAATATGTTCCTTCTCTAAGCCCTGTGAGTATAAGCGCATTTCCGTCTTCATCCACAAGTCCAAGACCGTTAACATAGTCTACAAAAGCCTCTGCAAGCATTACCTGAAGCTGCTTTTCAAACTCTGTAAAAGTAACTCTCTCGCCGAATGGGAAAGGATCTCTTCCGTCCGCATTTATTTCCGAATCGTAATACATCCAAGCATAAGCCAAATCCGCATTTTCAAGATCTGCTATCGGGCAGTAGCACTGCGCTGCATATACAGCATCAGAGTATTCGCTCGAATATGTTCCGTCCGAATTTTTTGTAACACCGATTGCTCCGGCTTCGTACATATACTCATAATATTCCGGCATATCCCCCGTAACGCCAATAACCGAGCTCATCTCTCCGGCTCCGGATGTACCTACGGAAATAATTCTTTCGGTATTTCCCGGAACTGCAGATGCATTTGCTCTTAAGGCAACTATTCCCGACTTAATATCCGCTACCGGAGTAGGTGCCTTACCCGTATATACGCTTCCGTCCGAAGAAACAGCGTCACGGCTTCTTGAACCGATTGAAATATAAATCATACCCTGATCTATATATTTTGTATTTACTGCTCCGGCAGAACCCGATTTCCATCCGGCACAGTTGTTTTCAAGGACAATAGGTGCTGTGGTGGCGCTGTAATATCCTACTTTTGCGCTTCTGTTTATTGTGCCGTCAGAATTAATGTATTTTGCCGGTGCATACACAAGCATTGTTTGATTTGTTTCGTTGGTAATATTGGAACTGTAATAGATTCCGGCCGCAGAAGTTACTTCCTGCCCCATAATATTTGTACCCGTTATGGTGGCCATAGTACCGTCTTCATTGGCTCTTGATAAAGTGTAATAGCTTCCGTCATCACTTAAAAACCATTTGTAATCTCCGGATGCTATCATAGACGCATAGTCAAGATTCGCGTCTTCAATAACCGTAGCTACGTCCATTACTGCAGAATCTCCTTTCACAGTATCAGCTGCTGCAGGTGCTACGCAAGTTACCGTAAGTGCAGCACATAAAAAAACCGACATTGCCCCCCTGGCAATTTTTTTCCCAATCATAGCCTTCCCTCCTTATGACTTGATAAAACAATTATATAAAGCCAATATTAGGTATGCACTCACGTAAAACTTTTATTCAGTTAAGGAAAAATCCTTAGGTAATAAATGCTGCCGTTTATTACCCAAGGATCTTTAATTTGAAAAATAATCTTTGGCAAAAAGCACGAATGCCTTTTCAGCCTTATTAAGCGTTTTATCTTTTTTATAGAAAAGAGCCACGGTAAACCTGCTTCCCGTAATATTAAGCCTTACCATATAAAGCCCCTCTCTTTTTAAGGTATCGTCATCTCCTATGCGCCTTCTCACCATATCTTCCATGCTGAAAAGTGCACCCATTCCCTGTTTGCAAAGCACAAGATTCGT
>JAILQM010000141.1 GCA_024698965.1 Eubacterium sp.
CCCCTATGCTCCTTTACCTATTCTTTTTCTCGTAATCATCAAGTGCCGCAACGATAGCTTCTTCAGCCAGAACCGAACAATGCATCTTATAATCCGGCAGCCCATCCAAAGCTTCTGCAACTGCCTTATTTGTCAGCTCCCTTGCTTTTTCCAACGGCTGTCCCTTAATAAGCTCTGTTGCCATCGAACTTGATGCTATCGCACTTCCGCATCCAAATGTTTCAAACTTTACATCCTCTACGATATCATCTTCGATTTTGAGATATATCTTCATAATATCTCCGCATTTTAAATTTCCTACTTCACCTACTCCATCTGCGTCCTCTATAACTCCGACGTTACGCGGATTGCGAAAATGATCCATTACTTTTTCACTGTATAATGCCATATCCTTATCCTCCTATAATACAAATTCTCTTTTACCGTTCATAAGGTCTCTCCACACCGGTGAAAATCCTCTTAAATACTCAACAACCTCTGTAACGTTTTTTATAATATAATTCGCATCCTCTTCGGTTATCTCCTCATCTATGCTGAGTCTGAGAGACCCATGTGCCACATCATGGACTCTGCCGATAGCAAGAAGTACATGGCTTGGATCGAGCGACCCGGAAGTACAGGCGCTGCCCGATGAAGCCTGAATTCCTCTGTCATCTAAAAGCAAAAGAAGCGACTCTCCTTCTATTCCCTCAAAACAAAAATTTACATTTCCCGGAAGACGTCTATCCCTGTCTCCGTTTAATACAGAATGCGGGATTTTACAAAGTCCATCTATGATACGGTCTCTCATCTTCTTTACATATGCTGAAGTTTCATCGAGTTTGTCATATTTTTCTTTAAGAGCTACAGCCATTGCTGATATTGCAGGAGTATTTTCCGTTCCGGCTCTTTTACCTCTTTCCTGAGCTCCGCCCTCAATTATATTTGTAAGCCTTATTCCTTTTTTAACATATAAAAATCCGGCTCCTTTAGGCCCGTTGAACTTATGAGCAGATGCCGAAAGCATGTCAATATTCTCCTTATTAACATCAATATGCACATGCCCCACCGCCTGTACCGCATCTGTGTGAAAAATCACATTTTTCTTTCTGCAAATTTCTCCGATCTCTTTGATAGGCTGTATGGTTCCTATTTCGTTATTGGCATACATTATAGTAACTAGAGCTGTATCCGGCCTAATGGCACTCTCAAGTTCCGTAACATCGATAAGTCCGTTTTCATGCACATCAAGCAGCGTTACTTCAAACCCCTCTTTTTTTAATTTTTCCAACGTATGAAGTACTGCATGATGCTCGAACGAAGAAGATATAATATGTTTCTTTCCCTGTTTTTCTCCTATCTTTGCTGCCGATATTATCGCCTGATTGTCAGCTTCACTTCCGCCCGATGTGAAAAATATTTCACCGGGAGCTGCGCCTATTACTCCTGCAATTTCTTCTCTTGCCTTTTCAAGAACCTCTTTTGCCTTCTGTCCGTGTGTATATAAACTTGATGGATTTCCCCAGGCTTCTTTAATCAAATATGTCATTGTGCTTATTGCCACTTCGCTCATTTTCGTTGTTGCTGCGTTATCTGCGTAAACCATAATTAGTCTCCTTTCATTTCATAAACGGATTATATTCCTATTTGCCTACTGTGTCAATAGGCAAATATTTATTCTTTGGGATTGTATTACACATTTACCTACTGTATAATAAGGTGAAAAGGAAGGGGACTTTCATATGATTACTACCAGAGGGCGCTATGCAATCAGGGTTTTACTTGACATTGCAGAGCATTATGAAGATAAATATATCCCGCTTAAAGAAATCGCGGCAAGACAAAACATTTCAAAAAAATATTTGGAAATCATTGTAAAAGACATGGTCGCTGCCAAACTTTTATTTGGCACAAGCGGACGTGGAGGCGGCTACAAACTCTGCAAGAAACCGGAAGAATACTGCATAGGGGAAATCATTGAACTCATGGATGGTCCGCTCGCTCCCGTTTCATGCCTGGCAAGCAGCGCAGAGCCTTGCCCTCGTGCATCCGAATGCGAAACTCTGCCACTTTGGAGTGAATACGACAAAATAACACATGATTATTTTTACAACAAATATCTAAGCGATCTGATTAAAAAATAGCAAAACAAAACCGCTCAAACGAGCGGTTTTATCATATTTCCTTGTATTTTATCAACTCTTCAATGTAATCAGCGCCGTATTTAGAGAGCGTTCCATCTTTTCTTACAATATATCCTATAGTTAAAGGATCCTCCTCATTAAGCTTTATTGACACAAGCCCCTTTAGAATCGCGTCTTCTCCGGAAAGCATTCCCGACCCTATAGCATAACCCTGAAGTTCAGATATTATTTCCATTGTCGTTGCCCTATCATCTGATTTAATAAGTTTTTTAAACTCATAGTCAGCCAGTGCTTCTTCCGTAAGATAAAAATTACTGTCATCACTTTGATCAAAAAATATGCATGGATAATCAGAAAGTTCCTCTATAGATATTTCGCTTCTACCGGCAAACTTATGATTTTCCCATACATAAATATAAGTTTCTTTTACCATAAGCGGAGAAAATGCAAGCCCATAATCCCTAATCAGTTTTTTTATAACAGCCTCGTTTGCCCCGGAAAAAGAAATAATTCCAACCTCACTCTTCATAGCTTTTACATCTTCCAAAACATCCTTGGTTTTGGTCTCGTGTATGGAAAAAATGAATTTTTCCGGATCATATTTTTTTATAACATTAGTAAATGCCTTAA
Source organism: Eubacterium sp. (assembly GCA_024698965.1). Classification (GTDB taxonomy): domain Bacteria; phylum Bacillota; class Clostridia; order Lachnospirales; family Lachnospiraceae; genus RUG14243. The sequence continues at coordinate 2,754 of JAILQM010000141.1, forward strand.
TCGCAAAATTATAATGCTGAGTAGAAACCGAGAATCTCTCCTTGTCGCTGTCTTTGGAAAAATATCTATCCTCCATAATTTCATACTGGCTGTTTACTTTTTTTGCGTAAGTAACAAATTCTCTTCCTTCATCAGTAAGAGAAATGCCCTTATTCGTTCTCTCGAACAGAAGTATTCCAAGCTCTTCTTCAGCCTCCTTAATGCTTGATGAAAGCGCGGGTTGCGATATAAAAAGCTTAGTTGCCGCTTCTCTTATAGATGACGAATTTGCCACCTCCAAAATGTATTTTATCTGCGTAATATTCATTGCATAACTCCTTTTATCATTAGCCCGACATAAGTTTCCGCACATAGGGGACGGTTCTCTTTCAGCATAGGGGACTCAGCATAGGGGACGGTTCTCTTTGCTGAAATATCCAATATGCTGAGCAATATAGCAGATGTTTTTGTTTCAGCAAAGAGAACCGTCCCCTATGCTGAGTCCCCTATGCTGAAAGAGAACCGTCCCCTATGCTATAGCTCTTATGCGCTGAAAAATACACTATGCTCTAAACATGCTCCATATACACTCCAAGAGAGTAAGCGCAAGTACAATATTTATAATCCTATAATGCTTATTATAAAACTGCTGTATTAACATTCCTGCTCCAATCCATGTTGATGTGGCAACAGTACCTATCGTTGCTATAAGCAATTCAAAACTAATTAAAACCCACAGAGCCGTACTATACGGAGTAATAAATCCTGTAAGCGCGGTAATTCCGAACATATATATTTTCACATTCACAAACTGCAGCAAAAAGCCTTTAAGGAAAGAAGCAGAGCCTTCTTCTTCGTTTTCTTCAGGTTTACTTAGCGCTATATGAAATGCCAAAAACAATATATACGCAGTACCTATATATTTAATCACATTCAACGCTCTCGGTAAAAATGCGCCAACTCCAAAAACAAATACAGCGCATATTATCTGTACAACATAATACCCCGTAAATATCCCGGAAAACAAAGGCTTTCCCTTTTGCAAACCATAATTTGTAACCGTATTGAGTGCGAGAATATTTCCCGGCCCCGGGGTAAAAGCATTCACAAGTGCATATATCAAAAAATTTGTAATCACATATCCCGGCATAAAAATTCTCCTTTAATAATATTGAACTTATCATACTGCAAAACCCGCCGTGATAGGTAACACTTATTTTATATATTATTCCATAGTTTTTGTCTATATTTTACTTGGATTGAATTTTTTCAATGCTTCAACATATATTTTCCCTAGTTCAGAAAGACTTTGTCCCCTGCAAAGCACGTATCCTATATGCATTTCCTCCTTTTCTCCAAGAGGAACTGAAACAATTTTATCTCCCTGAAGATATTTTGGAAATATCCCGCTCGAAATCGTATAACCGTCCAGCCCCAGCATCAGATTTACAACAGCAGCCCTGTCACTTACGCGAATCTCTTTTTCCGAAAGTTCCGTGCTAAATAGTTCTTCCGAAAAATCCGAAGACTCATAATTCCCTTGAAGAAAATTTAGCCTGGGATACTTTTTTAGGTCTTCAAGCTTTATAACTTTTTTCCCGGCAAGCGGATGTTTTGCCCTTACAAAAACATGAGGTTTCGCCGAAAAAAGTTCATAAAACACAAGCCCCATTTCATCCATTGTCTTCTTCAAGAATGTACTATTGCTATCGCAAAGATAAATAATCCCAAGATCGCTTAAACGATTCTTTACATCCTCTAATATCTTATGAGTCTGCGTTTCGTTTAAGATGAACTCAAAACGATCTTGCCCGAATTTTTGTACCATTTCAACAAATGCATTTGCTGTAAAAGTATAATGCTGCGTCGAAACACAAAACCGGTGCTTTTCAGGTTTATTTAATACAAATCTATCCTCAAGAAGTGTCATCTGTTGTATTACCTGTCTGGCATATCCCAAGAATTCCACGCCCTCTTTTGTAAGAGACATACCACTTCTGCTTCTGCTGAATATTTCAAACCCAACCTCTTTTTCAGCCTCTTTTAAAGCCACCGACAAACTCGGTTGTGATATGTGCAACTGCTTTGCAGCCTCTGTTATGGATCCGATTTCCGCAACCGAAACAATGTATTTTAAAACCTGCGTCGTCATTTTTCATCTCCATGATTATAGTTATCGACTTTTGTTTCATATTAAACTTAAATCTTATTATGAAGCTTTGAAGCCGAGCCGTCAATCATATACAAATCATACTTTTCTAATTAATATAAACCTTTTCTCCCAACTATATCTTTCCACCATTTATCACTTTTGCACCCTTCAGCATAGGGGACACAGCGTAGGGGACAGTTCTCTCTGTCAGCATAGGGGACCGTCCCCTATGCTGTGTCCCCTATGCTGGATTTTTTATACTACCCAGTAAAAAGTGCCGTTGAATAATATCTGTCTCCGCTGTCAGGAAGCAATGCAACTATATTCTTTCCTTTATTTTCCGGTCTTTTTGCAAGTTCAAGTGCCGCATATAGAGCAGCTCCCGAAGATATTCCTACAGAAATCCCTTCTTTTCTTGCCAAAAGTTTTGCTGTATCAAATGCATTTTGGTTAGAAACTTTAAAAATCTCATCATAAACAGATTGATTTAAAATACTCGGAACAAATCCAGCTCCTATTCCCTGAATTTTATGCGAACCCGATTTTCCTTCTGAAAGCACCGGCGAATCCTCAGGTTCAACTGCTACAACCTTCACATTTTCATTACGTTCTTTTAAATACTCTCCCACTCCCGTAACTGTTCCGCCAGTTCCAACACCCGCAATGAAAATATCAACTTTTCCGTCCGTATCATTCCAAATCTCCGGCCCAGTGGTTTTTTTATGAATCAGTGGGTTTGCCGGATTGTCAAATTGTGCGGTAATATAACTGTTCGGAATCTCATTTGCAAGCTCTTTGGCCTTTGCAATCGCCCCTTTCATTCCTTTACTTCCGTCTGTTAAAACAATTTCTGCTCCATACGCTTTAATAATATTTCTTCTCTCAACACTCATTGTCTCAGGCATTGTAAGAATTACCCTATATCCCTTCGCCGCACCGATTGAAGCCAGCCCTATACCCGTATTTCCCGAAGTCGGCTCTATAATTACAGAGCCAACTTTTAAAATGCCTTTCTCTTCTGCATCCTCTATCATAGCTTTTGCAATCCTGTCTTTTACACTTCCGGCAGGATTAAAATATTCAAGTTTGACTAAGACACTCGCTCCGGCATTTATTTCTTTTTCAATATTTATAACTTCCACAAGCGGCGTATTTCCGATTAATTCTGTTGTTCCTTTATAAATCTTTGACATAATATTATCCCCTTTCCATTTTAAACTGCTGCAAAACCCTTCTCAAGATCGGCAATAATATCATCAATATGCTCAGTTCCAATTGAAAGACGAATTGTATTTTCCTTAATTCCCTGATCCAAAAGTTCTTCTTCGGACAACTGCGAATGGGTAGTTGACGCCGGGTGAATCACAAGGCTCTTTACATCAGCCACATTTGCAAGCAGTGAAAATATTTTAAGATTATCAATAAATTTCCATGCCTCTTCCTTTCCACCCTTGATTTCAAAAGTAAAAATAGATGCACCGCCATTAGGAAAATATCTTTCATAAAGTACATGGTCCGGATGATTGCTTAACGACGGATGATTAACCTTTTCCACCTTAGGATGATTTTTCAAAAATTCAACCACTTTCTTTGTATTTTCTGCATGTCTTTCCAATCTAAGAGAAAGAGTTTCCGTTCCCTGTAATAAAAGGAATGCGTTAAACGGCGAGATAGTTGCACCTGTATCTCTTAAAAGAATTGCTCTAATATAAGTTACAAAAGCCGCCGGGCCTACTGCGTCATAGAATGATATTCCATGGTAACTCGGATTGGCATCTGCAATATTCGGGTACTTTCCACTCTTTTTCCAGTCAAACTTACCTGACTCTACAATTATTCCGCCAAGTGTTGTGCCGTGGCCTCCGATAAATTTAGTTGCAGAATGTACAACAATGTCCGCACCGTGCTCAAACGGTCTTATAAGGTATGGTGTGCCAAAAGTATTATCAACCACCACCGGAAGCCCGTGCTTATGTGCAATTGAAGAAATAGCATCAATATTCGGTATATCACTGTTTGGATTTCCTAAAGTTTCAAGATAGATTGCTCTTGTGTTTTCCTGAATCGCATTCTCCACTTCGGAAAGATTATGTACATCAACAAATGTTGTTGTAATTCCGTACTGTGGAAGCGTGTGTTCGAGAAGGTTATAACTTCCTCCGTAGATAGTTTTCTGCGCAACTATATGTCCGCCGTTTGCTGCCAATGCTTCAATCGTGTAAGTAATCGCCGCTGAGCCGGATGCAAGTGCAAGTGCAGCGCTACCTCCTTCAAGAGCCGCAATTCTTTTTTCAAGAACATCCTGTGTTGAATTTGTAAGTCTTCCATAAATATTTCCGGCATCTGCAAGGCCAAATCTGTCAGCCGCATGTTTGCTGTTATGGAAAACATATGATGTTGTCTGGTAAATCGGTACCGCTCTTGAATCTGTAGCTGAATCCGCTTCTTCCTGTCCTACATGTAACTGTAATGTTTCAAATTTGTAATCACTCATAATATCAATCTCCTTTTCGCGCTTATTTTCGTTTCGATAAATAAAGCCTACCACTTTGGTAGGTTTTTGAAAAATCGTTTGATTTTATCATGGGTGATAACCTTTGCTTATTGCAAAACATAAGTGGAGAAGCATAGGGGACTCAGCATAGGGGACGGTTCTCTTTGTCAGCATAGGGGGACGGTTCTGTCTGTTGGGCACTGCATAGGGGACGGTTCTCTTTGTTGAAACAACTAAAGTAGATAGCCTTATATCAGATACTTATGTTTCAACAAAGAGAACCGTCCCCTATGCTGAGTCCCCTATGCGCCCTATGCTTCTCCAATTATTCCTCTAAAATCTAAATCATCATTTCAAAACCAAAGCAAGATTTCTCAAAACCATAGTTTTGATAAAACTCATGCGCACCCGTCCTTGGCAAACCGGAGTCAAGAATAATTGCTTTACTCTGCTTTTCAGCAGCCAAAGTTTTAACATAATCCATCATAAAAGTTCCTACACCTTTTCGTCGTTGATCGTCTCTTGTAATTATTCCGGACAAATAGCAAGTCTTTCCGCACATCCACAATGTCGGGAAAAAATCCCCATGGCAAAATCCCACTATCTCTGAGTTGTCCTCGACTACATACGCAAAAGAATTCTTTTCGCCGAGAATACTGCAATAAGTTTTATAGGTGTTTTCATACTCATAATTATTGTATGACCACAGTGCTTTAATCAGCTCAAATACTATTTCAAAATCTTCTGCTTTGGCTTCTCTTATTTTCATATATTCCTCTTTTCTTTATAATGCAGTTTTATAAATCCTTGCTATATCCTCAACACCAATTTCAACCGGTGTATTAAGCAGATTTCCAGCCGAAACCTTAAGACAGTTCTCACTCATCCAAGGAATATCTTCTTCGGAAATTCCAAGGCTTGAAAGAGTTATATTAAGATCAATATTCTTCAAGAATTCGCGAACTTTGTCTGAGCATTCATGCGCTTTTTTTCCACCAAGTGCTTTAGAGATAAACTCAAATTTTTCAAGTGCTTTTCCATTATAAGTTGCCTCAATTACCGCAGGTGTAAGCGCAGCAAGACCTTGCCCATGAACTATATCCTTAAGTCCGCTCGCGGGATGTTCCATTCCATGTGCAAGGGTAACCCCGGCTGTATTTATTACCATACCGCCTATTGTGCTTGCCACCGTAAGCTTTTCCCACAGTTCAACCGGCGAACTTTCATCATTGTATAAATCCGGAAGGCTTTCTGTTATCTGAGTTATCCCATAGGTACTTAGTGCATCTGTAAACGGCTGCGAAATATTGGAGGTATAAGCTTCCATACAATGACACAAAGCATCAAATCCTACCGAAGCCAATACCTTTTTCGGCATTGTCATCATACACTCAGGATCGACAATAGAAGCCTTTGCAACTATTGCGCTACATCTTAAGCTCTTCTTATCTCCGTTTTCCGGATTCGTAAGAACAGCAAACCCGTTTCCTTCGGAACCTGTGCCGCAGGTAGTCGGGACAAGCACAAGCGGAAGCGCTTTATCGCTTACCTTTTTATTAAAAATATAGTCATTAATATCTCCGTCATTAACTGCCAAAAAGGCAATTGCCTTGGCGCAGTCCATTATGGAACCGCCGCCAAGAGCAACAACTACATCACATCCGTTTTCTTTTGCTTCTTTTGCACCTTCTATTGCCGTTGTTGTAAGCGGATTTTGACTGACTTTATTAAAAAGTACAGATGTAATTCCTTCTTTAGACAGAGCTTCATTTACCCGATCGTATAATCCGGACTTAATAGCACTGCTTTTGCCCGTTACTATTAATGCTTTTTTACCATAAGGCTTGGTTATACTTCCTATTTCATTAACTTTTCCTTTTCCGAATATAATATTGACCGGCAGAAAATATTTAAAATTCATAATAATGCTCCTCTGATTAATCTATATATTTTCAGGCTTTATAATGCTACGCCTCTGCTTCTGAGTGCCATTGCTATCGCCTCATCAATTGCAGCATCAAGCGCAAGGTTAAGTTCAAAGTCACTTGTCATAAGAGCTGCAGCATCTTCATCGGAAATAACATTTATTAAAATTCCGAACATGTCCTTATATTTGAGCTTACTTGCGGCAAAGAACAGTGCTCCGAGCAAACACCAGCCTCCTGCGATAAGCCATTCCTGCCAAACAAGTGCCGAACCTGACGCCGGAACAATGTAGCATACAACCATAAATCCCGACATTAAAACTGCCATTGTTCCTACAAATTTATACGCAGGAACCTTATACGGTCTCGGAAGATCCGGTTCTTTTTTCCTTAAAATCAGAAATGATACCGCCACAAGACAATATGCCACGCAGCAACCAAAGTTACCTGCATCTACAATCCACACAAGCATCTTTCTACCGGCAAACGGAGCGAGTACGGTAAGTGCTCCGACCAGATATAAAGCGTTTATAGGTGTCTTAAATTTCGGATGAAGTTTCGAAAAGAATTTTGGAATCATATATGACTCTGCCATCGAATACAAAGCCCTGCTGCCTCCCATAAGGAATGAGTTCCAGCTGGTGACAATTCCACACATACCGCCGACAATAAGAACTTTAGCCATTGTGCTGCTGCTAAACGCCTCTGCCATTGCATCAGCTGTAACAAGACCGCTTCCGGCCATTGAACCCTCAATTTCGGAAGGTGACATTATAAAACCTACAGCCAATACAATAAGCGCATAAAACACTACTGCCATTACAATTGATAACATAAGAATTTTTCCGATCTTTTTTAGATCTACATTTATTTCTTCTGCAGACTGAGGAATTACGTCAAAACCGATAAAGAAGAATGGTGTAACAAGCGCCACTTTAAATATTGACCCCAAAATTCCGTTTTCGGTTGAAAAAACCTGCGATTCAATATTGGCAAACTCTCCGTTAAAACCTGAAGCAACGATGAGTAAGATTCCAACCATTCCTATTATTACCGTAAGAATGGTCTGAAGAATAGCTGCCGTTTTTACGCCACGGATGTTTATATAAGTGATAAAAAACGCAACCACTACAGCAACCGCAAGCCACGAAGCATAAACGTCAAATCCTGCAACAGTATAAAGATAACCCTTTAAAAAATCCGGGTAAATATATGTAATAATTGTAGGAAGCGCGCATGCCTCAAAACACGCAACACTGACATATCCTAAAACAATAGCCCATGTACAGATATACGAGCCGACCGGTCCCATAGCTCTGTGACTAAATACATGCTCTCCTCCACACTGAGGCATCGCAGCTGTAAGCTCTGCATAGGTTAAACCTACAAAAAAGATCATTATTCCACCAATCACAAAGCCGAGAGCAGCTCCTATTACTCCACCGTTTTCAATCCAGCTGCCCGTTGAAACAACCCAGCCCCAGCCAATCATAGCACCAAAAGCAATAACAAGTATGTCCCAAGCTCCGAGCACTTTATCAAAATCAGATTTTTTGTTATTATCCATAATTACGCCTCCTTTACCATTGAAACCAGTTTTTCAATATATTTTGCTGTCCCTTCGATTCCAAGAAGGCTACTGTCAATCATAAGATGCCTGTTATGTCTGTCTCCTCTGAAAGTCCCCGTTATCTGCTGATACCTTGCGTGATACATCGCATCGTTTTCTTCAATAAGCTTTATTGCTTCTTCGCGTCCGCAACCAACGTATTCCATTGTTCTTTTAATACGGTCTTCCAATGGTGCATATACAAATACGTTCAGAACTTCTTTTCTTTCTTTTAGAATATAGTCCGCGCATCGACCTATAATCACGCACGGCCCTCTGTCAGCAAGCTTTTTAACAATCTGCTTCTGAACAAAAACAAGTCTGTCTGTAAGATTCATGTACTTGGTAGGGCCACCGGCATTATTTTCCGCCGAGGTTCTACCCTTTACGTAAGCTCCGGCATCCGCTAAGTCTACAAGATTCTGCGAAATACCTACTCTGGTTATGATTTTATCTATTAACTCTCTGTCAAAATATTCTATCTCTAAGTCATCTGCTATAATTTTCCCGATTTCCACTCCGCCGCTTGCATATTCACAGCCAACGGAAATGACAATATTTTTGCCCATGCGCACCTCCTTTACATTACTTCTAAAAGAGCTTCCTCAAATATTTCCAAGCCTCTCTTAGTCTGCTCATCTGTCATAGTAAGCGGTGCAAGAAATCTTATTACATTGTTATATGTTCCTGCGCCTTCAATTAAAAGTCCCTTCTTAAACGCTGCGGCAATGAGTTTTGAAACCAACTCTGTTGCAGGTTCTTTTGTCTCTCTGTCTTTAACAAACTCAATACCTATCATTGCCCCAAGACCTCTTACATCACCGATAACTTCGTATTTGTCCTGCATCTCATGCATTTTCTTATTTACGAGTTCTCCGATATGTCTTGCTTTTCCCGCATAATCTTCTTCCTGCATTATTTCCATTGTCTTAAGCGCAGATGCGCAAGCAAGCGGATTTCCGCAATATGTTCCTCCGATTGTTCCCGGAATTGCAGCATCCATAATTTCTGCCGATCCGGTAATTGCGCTTATCGGAACACCGGCTCCAAGCGATTTTGCTGTTGTAATAATATCCGGTGCTGCTCCGGCTTCTTTCCAATACTCTGATGCAAAATACTTTCCGGTTCTGCAGTTTCCGCACTGTACCTCATCAGCAATCATCACGATTCCGTTTTCGTCACAAATCTTTCTAACGGCCTTTACCCACTCAATAGGAGCCGGGATAAATCCACCTTCTCCCTGAAGCGGCTCTAAAATAATGCAGGCAACTTCATTTGCCGGTGCACCTTCATCAAATACTTTTTTAAGTCCTTCAAGATAATATTCAATTGCCTCTTCTTCCGTATATCCCTTAGGTGCTCTGTACATATATGGATAAGGTGCTCTGTAAATACCTGCCGGGAAAGGTCCCATGCCAAGTGCATACGACTTTTTGGCAGTGAGCGCCATTGTAAGATTTGTTCTTCCGTGGAAAGCGCCTGTAAAGCAAATAACATTACTTCTTCTTGTATATGCCTTTGCAACCTTTATAGCGTTTTCATCACATTCTGCACCTGAGTTGGCAAAATATGTTCTCTTTTCATCACCTCTGCAAGGCATTATTGCATTTAATTTTTCTGCAAGTTCAATATATCCTTCGTGAGCAACAATATTAAAAATAGTATGAAAATATCTTTCAGCCTGCTTCTGAACAGCATCTACAATTCTCGGATCCGAATATCCCGCATTAAGAACTCCGACTCCGCCGATCCAGTCAAGGAAAATATTTCCGTCAACATCCTGAAATACGGCTCCTTCTCCCTTATCTATAACCACCGGGTAAATAGTTCCGCATAATGCCTTTGGCACAGCCGCATCTCTTCTCTTAAGGATGCTCTCAGCCTTTGGTCCCGGCACAGTACTTGTAATGATTTTTGGTAATGATTCTTTCATGATTATTTCCTCCGTTTATTATTTTGATAACAGCCTGTATAAGAAAAAGCGCCTGTACATTTGTACAAGCGCCTTCGCTAACTGCTTTCTTTATTTTGTTTCTGAAATGATAATATCACATAAACTTTCATTTACAATTGGAAATAAAACCAAACTTTATTGTAACAATTTACAATAGACAATTATCCATGAATCATTCCTCAAGCAATTCCTTTATTCTTACAGCAATTAAAAGTTTGCTCCTTACTTCCGTCAAATACAAATCTTCTTCTATAAGCTCGGAAATCTTGTTTAGATGATATGCGAATGTATTCCTGTGCAGAAAGAATTCTTTTGCAGACTCATTCATATTACAATTATTTTCCAGGTAAGAACGTAGGATTTTCACATAGTTTGTGCCGTTTTCAGCATCATATTTTTCAAGCTTACCAATGTTATCTTTTTTATATTCTTTAAGACTTTTAGTGTCACCGATAGCAAAAATGATGTTCCAAAGCCCCATATCATCCCTGTACATAACAGTTTTTTTGTCCTTTTTTGCCATTTTACATATATAGTTTAAAATGTCGTATTCTTTATGCAACGATTCCGGGTCCGTATTAAAACGGCTTACCGCATAATAAAGGTTTACCCCCTTTATAAACTGTTTAGAATGATTTTGAATTTCCTCAATAATTTTATCACTTTCATCACGGTTTCCTTCCGGAATTATCATTGTAAGGTAGCTTTCATGTCTAAATATTACAAAGTTTTCCCTGTAACGGTTTAATATTTTTTCAAAAACAACTCTAAGATCATAATACAGCTTTGTAATATCCATGTCCTTTTTATGAGAAGGCTCAATTACCGGAAAGCATTTTATCATAAAATACTTTTTGGACAAAAGATCGTTTTTTTTCAAATACGGCATATATTCCTGCTTTTCTTCCGGCCTGAAAATAGCTGCTTTAAACGCAGAACATAAGCTCTTGTCCTCCTCTTCGCTCCTTATTATCATACTTCCGAACTCTCTCGAAAGTTCAACAAGATGCACTTCCCATGGAAGAGTAAAAATCGGAAAAGAATTCTCATTTGCGTATTCAATCAGCTCTTCCGGCACTTCAGGAACGTACTCTCCAATATTAATGACAATACCGCAGGCCTTATTTTTTCTGATTTCATGAATAAAATTCTTCAGATTCCCCGATCCACTCTTAACCCCTGTGTAAAGCACAAGTTCCCCTCCCGTAAGAAAACTCGCATACTTAATCTCTTCCACAATATGCAGCCAGGATACATTTGTAAAAATGCCGTCTCCCCCTGCCACAAGTTCCATCTTATACTTTCTCATTGCGATATAATAAATTTTCTCTAATGTAATTGCCATATCAACATCCTTCTTTTCATAACTAAAATTCCATCAAAAAAACGACAAAGACCTGTAGCACATACTCGTGCTAACAACATCTTTGTCGCTTGTACTTTATATTTTATCGTAATTTCAATTATTTTCAAGCAAAAATATAATGCGCATAGGGGACGGTTCTCTTTGTCAGCATAGGGGACGGTTCTGTCTGTTGGGCACTGCATAGGGGACGGTTCTCTTTGTTGAAACAACTAAAGTAGATAGCCTTATATCAGATACTTATGTTTCAACAAAGAGAAC
>JAILQM010000016.1 GCA_024698965.1 Eubacterium sp.
ACGGAGACGGTAGATGATACGGAGGTGGCATTCACAATCCATCCTATGTTTTATGCAAAAAATCTCTGCCGCTATACGGAGGAACTCATTTATATTCCGCCTTTTGAAGTGGATAGTTTTGAGGCGGGGGACTTAAGATGCATCTGGACTGCCGGGTATTTTGCGGCGGCACCGGGACCTGTATTTGCGGATAGGGTCATTTTGCACTCAGAAGTTTTGAGACAGAGGTATCTAGAGGCCTTGGTCGCCATGGCCGGTGAAGGCAGCAGAGAAATCTGGGAAAAGAAACTGGAGATTGATATCCCGAGAGAAGCGAAAGATGAATCGAACGGAGAAGCTCCTCGAAGGATTCTTTATTACACCAATCTCAGTGCGCTGGCAGAATTTGGACAGAAAAAATTGGACCGAATCCGCAGGGATTTGGATCAATTTGCGGAATATGCCGACCGGATTCAAACGCTCTGGGTCTGCGAAGCCGGTACAATGGAACAGCTGCTACACATCCGGCCGGAGACGGCAGCAGGTTTAGAGGAGCTGGTTAAAGAAGAAGCCGGACGAGGATTTTTGCTTAAGGAGGCGGAAGATCCTTGGGCACTGGCAACGGCATGCTATGCATATTACGGGGACAGAGGGGCGCTGATCCATCTGTTTACGGGAGCCGGGAAACCGGTTTTGGTCCAGACTATCACTCCGGACGAGGATATTAAAAAGAAATAAAAACTGTTGACAAGCAAATGCTTTAGTAGTAAAATATCCTAGCGTGACAAAGTATGCAAATGTTTTTCAAAAGCCCCGAAAAACATTTTTACATAAGATTTACAGTTGTTATATAGATGACCGGTCCGGACATTACCGGTTGTCAGACGCAATGATGAATTAAGGTAACAGGAGGAAAACCATGAAAACATTTATGGCAAGCCCGGCTACTATCGACAGAAAATGGTATGTAGTTGATGCAGAAGGACAGACATTAGGCCGTTTAGCTTCTGAAATCGCAAAGGTTTTAAGAGGAAAGAACAAGCCGATTTATACACCACATATTGATACAGGCGATTATGTAATCGTTGTAAACGCTGAGAAGATTAAAGTGACAGGTAAGAAACTTGATCAGAAGATTTACTACCACCACTCAGATTTCGTTGGCGGAATGAAAGAAACTACCTTAAAGGAAATGTTAAACAAGCACCCTGAAAGAGTAATTGAGTTTGCAGTTAAGGGTATGCTTCCAAAGGGACCTCTCGGAAGAGATATGTACAAGAAGCTTTTTGTATATGCAGGACCTGATCACAAGCATGCTGCACAGCAGCCGGCTGAATTAACATTCTAAGAAGGAGGTAGATAAGAAATGGCTAATACAAAGTATTACGGAACAGGAAGAAGAAAAACTTCTGTTGCCAGAGTATATTTGGTACCTGGTACAGGTAAGATTACTATTAATAAAAGAGATATCGATGAGTATTTAGGACTTGAGACACTTAAGGTTACAGTTCGTCAGCCACTCGTTGCTACAGATACAGTTAACAAGTTTGATGTTATCGTAAATGTAAGAGGTGGCGGATATACAGGACAGGCCGGAGCAATCCGTCATGGTATATCAAGAGCTCTTCTTAATGTAGACAATGATTACAGACCTACACTTAAGAAAGCCGGATTCCTTACACGTGATTCAAGAATGAAAGAACGTAAAAAATACGGTCTCAAAGCTGCACGTCGTGCACCACAGTTCTCAAAGAGATAATGCGCGTTCTACGAGCGATGCAAATACAAAAAGGGAATGTACCCGCAAGTTTACTTGCAAGGGTACATTCCCTTTTTTGTATTTATAGCGCGACAGCGCGACATGAAATAGCCCGAAGGGCTATGAATGGCATCGCTCGTAGTAAAATGTTTCACCTCAGAAACATTTTACAAAAGCTAAGAGAAAGCCAGGCAATAGTTGATCAGAGAAAAGAGTAACAAGTCCCTAATCTTAATAGGAATAATCAAAGACCTGAGAGATGAATAACTGATAGTGCAATAGGCAGGGGCGTGAAAACGCCCTTGTTTTATGCACATAATATTGAACAGGATGGTAGATATAGGTATAATTATAAAC
>JAILQM010000028.1 GCA_024698965.1 Eubacterium sp.
TTCCGAGAAGCATACCTGCAATATTAGCCGAAATAGCAGCCGAAAGCGGGAAACCTATTGTAACCCAGCCCATTGCAATACCCTTCTTTTTAGGGAACCAGTTAGCTATTACATTCATGTTTGCGATATATGCAAATCCCATACCGCCTACGCTTGATATAGCAAGGCAGATAAGATATACGGTAGAGTTTGCGGCATTTCCCCAGAAAAGACAAGCTACAGCCGTAATCGCAAGTGATGCTGCCCACGCAAATCTGATATTAACTTTCTTAGAAATAACACCCCACATTACAGCGCCCGCAACAGCGATCCAAGCCGTAACCGTTGAAAACATGTAAAGTGTATTGATATTCCACCCTTTAATCTCTGCAAACGCCGGAATCGTAACATTAAGCGAATCATTAATAAGTGAACTGTCCAATAAAATACATAAGAACGATATAATGATTACACCCCAACCTTTTAAACCAAAATTACTTGAAATGGCATTTACGCCATCATCCTGGAACCTTTTACTATTATCACCCATAACACTTTCTCCTTTTTTCCTACGCTCTGTTTGGCACAGACGAAACTATAAAGTCGAGATATTTGTCCATTCTCTCTTTATATTCAATACTGTTTCTAAGATCCGCCTGTCTTCCCTCATTTCTCTTGATATCATCAGCATGTATGAACTTACCGCTTAATGTATCATGTGCATGTTCAAGCTGCTCCTCCGGGAAATCAAACACTACTTTGCCGTTTTCTACCTTGATATCTCCTTCCATACCGCATGCACAGCAGATTGCATGAGTAGATGCAGGATCAAGATAGAAGTTTCTGTTATGACAATGAGGACAAACGCCTTCAGTGCCCTTAAATGTTGCATTCTCAATATCCCCTGCAGCCTCGGCGATATTTTTGCCGATCTGATGAGCTTTTGCAACTGACTCGTCATTCATTATGATGCCGAGTGACCAGCTGAACACTTCATTGTCGATAACCTTCCACATAGGGGTAAGTGCATGATTAAAGCAGTCACACTGAATTCTTGTAGACCAGTCCGATCCACCAACACCCATGTAAGAAATAACTTTGTCCTTGAAAATGCGCGGGTCGATTTCCTTGCCGCCCTGTTCTTTGATAATCTGATTTGCAATTACATTGTTTCCTCTGTCCATTCTAGGTCCGAAACGGTCTGTAATTGTACGGAATATTCCGGCTGCGCCCTTCTCAAAAATCGGAATTGAGAATACTATTCCGTCTGCGTCAAGCATCTTATCAAGAAGCCAATCAAAATCATCTTTAAGAACGCATCTGTTGCCCTTACCACTAAAAAGCGACTGTACACATGCTGTACAACCTGTGCAGTGCTCAATGTGCAAATTCTGAAGATTAATAAACTCAACTTCAGCCCCAACTTCTTTTGCTCCCATCAAAGCTTCCCTACACATGGCATCATTATTGCTGTTCTTTCGTCCCGCAGAAATGCCCAATACTTTCATTCTTAATACCTCCTAAAATTCTGAATGAATTGTTATATGTTTAACTAAATTATAAGGTTATTGAGAATAATTGTGAAATAACTAAGAATGTGCGATTTATATTAAAAGTGGAATAAATAAAAGAGAATAATAAAAAACAAATGCCCAAGACCTACCATTCGGTAAATCTCAGACACTTACGGGTTGGGCTGTTAATAAAAACAGTCAGCAGTTCGTACGGGAATTGAACCCGTGATTCCGCCTTGAGAGGGCGGCGTCTTAACCTCTTGACCAACGAACCACACTATATTGTATTAGCGGTGCTTGATAAGCACAGATATGAGTATATCAAAACTGCAGTTGTAATGCAAGTGTTTTCTTCACATTTTTGCAAACTTTTTTTATGTTTATCAAGCACCTGAATTTTTGCTATTCTTTGTATCCGTCAGGATTCTGAGTCTGCCATCTCCA
Source organism: Eubacterium sp. (assembly GCA_024698965.1). Taxonomy (GTDB): domain Bacteria; phylum Bacillota; class Clostridia; order Lachnospirales; family Lachnospiraceae; genus RUG14243. The sequence continues at coordinate 1,938 of JAILQM010000028.1, forward strand.
GGCATCCTCACACATCTCTTCTATGCCGCGCTCAGCCTTCCAACCGAGTTCTTTTTCAGCCTTTTTACAGTCAGCATAACAGGTCGCGATATCTCCCGCTCTTCTTGGCTTAATCTCGTAAGGAATCTCTTTTCCGACAACCTTTTCAAATGCATGGAGGACTTCCAATACGCTGTATCCAACTCCGGTTCCGAGGTTGAAAATATGCACTCCGGTTTTATTCTTCATATAATCTATAGACTTAACATGTCCTGTCGCAAGATCGACCACATGAATATAGTCTCTAACTCCCGTGCCGTCCGGTGTATCATAGTCATCTCCGAACACACCGAGTTTTTCAAGCTTTCCGATTGCAACCTGAGTAATATAAGGCGTAAGATTATTAGGTATTCCCTTAGGATCTTCACCGATTTTACCGCTCTTATGAGCTCCGACCGGGTTAAAATATCTAAGGAGAACTATATTCCACTCATTATCCGATACATATAAATCGGAAAGAATTCTTTCTATCATGCTCTTTGTCTGGCCGTACGGATTTGTCGGCTCACCCTTAGGGCAGTTTTCCGTAATCGGAATCTCTGCCGGGTCTCCGTATACTGTTGCCGAAGATGAAAATACAAGGTTTTTTACCCCGGCATTTTTCATGCATTTTACAAGCGTAAGAGTGCTTTCTATATTATTGTGATAATATTCTATAGGTTTTGCCACAGACTCTCCTACAGCCTTATATCCGGCAAAATGTATAACAGCATCTATCTTATTTTCATTAAAAATGCGAGTCATAGCCGCCTCATCAAGGCAGTCTTCCTCATAAAACTTTACATCTTTTCCCGTAATCTCTTTAATGCAATTTACAGCGGTAATCTTTGAGTTATAAAGATTATCTACTATCACCACATCATAGCCGCTCTCTAAGAGTTCTATGCAGGTATGAGATCCTATATATCCGGCTCCGCCGGTAACAAGTATTGTCATAATAATCCTCCAATTTGCAAAAATAAAAGCGCACCGCATGCGGTACGCCATTTATTTTACTCTTTTAACTGTGCGTTTGCAATATTAAGCGCTAAGCTTTTCTTTTGCAACATCAACAAGTGCGCTAAAGCCTTCAGCATCGTTAACTGCAAGCTCAGCAAGAATCTTTCTGTTAAGATCGATGTCTGCAAGCTTAAGTCCGTGCATGAACTTGCTGTATGAAAGTCCGTTCATACGAGCTGCTGCATTGATACGAGCGATCCAGAGACTTCTCATCTGTCTCTTTCTCTGCTTTCTTCCTGCATAAGAGCTTGTGAGGGCTCTCATAACTGACTGCTTTGCGATTCTATACTGTTTAGATCTGGCTCCTCTATATCCTTTAGCCAGCTTTAAAACTCTGTTATGCTTCTTTTTAGCGTTTAATCCGCCTTTAATTCTAGCCATGAATTTTGTCCTCCTTTATCTTATAAATATGGTAAAATCTTCTTCATGTTCTTTACATTAGTAGCGTCTGTGATAGCAGGCTTACGAAGATTTCTCTTTCTTTTCTGTGATTTCTTTGTTAAGATATGGCTCTTATAAGCCTTAGCTCTTTTAAGCTTTCCTGTACCTGTCAGTTTAAAGCGCTTTGCAGCTGCTCTTTTAGTCTTCATTTTTGGCATGGTAATTTCCTCCTTAAAATAAATATGTTATTTCTTTTCAGCAAGTACCATAGAGATACTTCTGCCTTCCACCTTTGCCGGTTTTTCGATTACAGCGATTTCTTCAAGCTCTGCAGCAAAATCATCTAAGATGTGTTTACTTGCATTCATATGAGCCATTTCCCTTCCTCTGAATCTCAAAGTAACTTTTACTTTGTCGCCCTTAGAAAGGAACTTCTTAGCCGCGTTAATCTTGGTATTAAGATCATTTGTATCAATGTTCGGAGACATACGGATTTCTTTTACTTCAACAGTCTTCTGTTTCTTGCGGGCCTCTTTTTCTTTTCTGGCCTGCTCGTAACGATATTTTCCGTAATCGACAATCTTTACAACCGGTGGCTGAGCCTTCGGTGCAATCTTAACAAGATCAAGTTCAGCTTCATCCGCAAGCTTTAAGGCTTCCTTCGAAGACATAACTCCGAGCTGTTCTCCGTCAGCTCCGATAACTCTGACCTCTTTGTCTCTTATTTGTTCGTTAATCTGTAATTCGCTAATGGTCTTATACCTCCATACATTAAAAAAAGTGGATAGACAGACTATCCACTAAAAATAAACATTACAAATCATTAACAATGTAATATAAAAACCCGAGTCGCTCATTTGCGCTAAGGTGAGAGTGGATACTCTGCTTCTTTAACAACATTAATAATCTACGACATATTTGGGCATATGTCAAGTGTTTTCTTATATAAATTTGAGATGCTGCGGCAATATTTCCACATTTTCTCCTCTTGCAATCCGTCTGCCAATCTCAGGATCAAGTTCATAAACAGTCCCGCAGCAGCTTGTCTGCACATAATATCTCTTATTCCACTTAATCGTAGGTATGAAAAACAGCGACAAAACCATATATGTCATAAACACATTGTATCGCCCATACCTCCCGCAACTATTACAGGTAATAAACTGGCTAAAATCAAAATCCTTTCTTCCGTTTGTGATTCACATTATAAAGAACATGATTTTCTCCTATCAAAACAAGTCGTATTCTTCTACCAACCAATAGTATATACCATGAAGCTGAAATGTGCCAAGACATCTGCCCAAAAAAGCGACCGGATTACTCCGATCGCCTTTTCAATATTTACAATATTTTACCCAACATCAGCCATACACCCATACAGCTTCTCTACTATCTCCGCCTTTTCGTACCCTTTTCCGATAAAGACCACCTGGTTACACCTGTCGCCATAGGTCTCGTCCCAGTCATCCATTATATCAGGGAAATCGGTGACAGCCTTATCAAGTTCATCTTTAGGCCAAGCGGAAATCCACTCGGAAAGCTCAGTTACAGACGCATTTCGCCCCGCCTGCTCAAAAAGCTGAACATGCTTCCAGTCGTCCGAAAACCAGATATAGCCCTTAGTCCTAATAAGCACTTCCGGATAATCCTCCAAAAACGCATTAAACGCTTCTCTTTCAAAAGGTCTTCTCTCTTCAAAAACAAAAGATGAAATCCCATACTCATCCACGCAAGCCGCCTCATCATCATGCTCACAGTTATTTAGCGCTCTTTGGACAGCGCTGTAAGCTTCTACTTCGTCAAAATCAAAATCCTCTCGGTTTAAAATAACGTCAAGATCGGCGTTGCCGTTTACACACTCTATCATCTCAGCTTCCTGCTGAAGCGCG
>JAILQM010000029.1 GCA_024698965.1 Eubacterium sp.
TGGTCTCGTTTATGGGAGTTCTTATGAGTACGGCAGCTGCAGTGCTACTTGGATCTATAGCAGGATATTATGGTGGAAAAGCAGATAATCTTATCATGAGATTCATGGATATTCTTATTTCGATTCCGGGACTTTTGCTCTCTATGACAGTTTCGGCAGCTCTTGGTACGGGAATGGTAAAGACAGCTATTGCAATGGCAATACCGGGTGTGGCACAACTTACAAGACAGCTTAGGTCGTCTATTATGATGCTGAAAGATTCTGAATATATTGAGGCAGCAAAAGCATTTGGAGGCAGTGACATTCATATATTATGGAATCATGTTCTTCCCAATTGTCTATCGCCTCTTATTGTACAGTTTACATTAAGCTTGGGTAGTTCAATTATGTGTATTTCCGGTCTTTCATTCCTTGGCCTTGGTGTTCAGCCGCCTACCCCAGAATGGGGCAATATGGTTGCGGCAGGTCAGGATTATTTAAGAACATATCCTCATATGGTTATTTTCCCGGGTCTTGCGGTAATGTGTGCAATGCTTGCATTCAACCTTTTGGGAGACGGGCTTCGTGATGCTCTTGACCCAAGAATGAAGCAGTAGGAGGAGGCAGTTATGAGTTTACTTGAAATAAAAAATCTCGAAATTCGCTTTAATACAGATGCGGGAGTTGTACATGCCGTAAACGGTATAAATCTGACTATAGAAGAAGGAGAATCATTTGGTCTTGTAGGTGAGACCGGAGCAGGCAAGACAACAACGGCGCTTGCAATTCTTAATCTTTTGCAGTCACCTCCGGCAGAAATAGTAAGTGGAGAAATTATATATAAAGGACAGGATATTTTGAAGCTGTCAAAAAACAAACTTAGGGAACTAAGAGGAGAGGAAATATCGATGATATTCCAGGATCCGATGACTTCTTTAAATCCGGTAATGACGATTGGTGAGCAGATAATGGAAGCGGTTAAGTATCATAGCGGGAAAAGCGCGGCAGATGCTCAACTTAGAATGCTTGAAATGCTTGAAAAAGTAAGAATTCCGGCTGAAAGAAGTTATGATTATCCTCATCAGTTTTCGGGTGGAATGAAGCAAAGAGTTGTTATTGCCGAAGCTTTGGCTGCAAATCCGGCACTGCTTTTGGCAGATGAGCCTACCACAGCGCTTGATGTGACTATTCAGGCTCAAGTGCTTGATATGATAAGTTCTCTTCAAAAAGAAAATAAGACGGCAATGCTTCTTATTACTCATGATCTTGGAGTTGTTGCGGAAACCTGTAAAAGAGCAGCAATAATGTATGCAGGAGAAATTGTTGAAATGGGAACGGTTGAGCAGATTTTTGACGATACAGCACACCCATATACCAAGGGATTGTTTAATTCCATTCCGTCTCTTGATAAAAAGACTGACAGACTTATGCCAATAAGAGGTCTGATGCCGGATCCTATGGATTTACCAAAGGGATGCAAATTTTGTCCAAGATGTCCTTATGCGGATGAACTTTGTATTACAGAGTGTCCTCCGGTTAAAGATCTCGGAGACGGTCATCTTTGTAAATGTCATCATGCCGATAAGGGAGCCCCTCTTTATTTCCCTGATGAAAAGGGAAATGAACTTGCATATGAGCATGGTCTTCCGGTATCTAATCCGGGAAATGACTTTTTAGGAAAGGGGGACGGTCCGGATGGCGAATAATGTACAACTTGAAGTAAAAAATTTAAAAAAATATTTTCAGGTGCCTGCCGGTTACCTTCATGCTGTTGACGGGGTTTCATTTACTATAGACGCCGGGAAAACCCTTGGCGTAGTGGGCGAGTCCGGATGCGGCAAGTCTACTCTCGGAAGAGCGGTTTTGGGGCTTAACGAAGCAACGGACGGTCAGGTGCTTTTTGAAGGTAAGGATATTACTCATGCACGAGGCAATCTTAAGAAGGATATGAAAAAAGAAATGCAGATTATTTTTCAGGATCCATATTCTTCATTAGATTCGAGAATGAGTGTTCAGCAGCTGATTGCAGAACCTCTTAAGATTAACAAAATAACACACGGAAAAGAAGAGACAGAAAAAAAGGTAAAAGAGCTTATGGATATAGTCGGCCTTGCGTCAAGATTTCGTCTGTCATATCCTCATGAGCTTGATGGAGGAAGACGGCAGAGAATAGGAATTGCAAGAGCGCTTTCGGTTGAGCCGAAGTTTATTGTTTGTGATGAACCGGTATCTGCGCTTGACGTTTCCATCCAGGCTCAGATTTTAAATCTTATGATGGATCTCCAGGAAGAAAGAGGGTTAACTTATATATTCATAACTCACAATCTTTCTGTGGTTAAGCATATTTCAGATGAAATAATGGTAATGTACAGTGGTGCGATGGTAGAAAAATGCAGTTGTGATGAATTGTTTGAAAATCCACTTCATCCATATACAAAGGGACTTCTTTCGGCTATTCCGATTCCGTCCATTCATGTGGAAAGAAATCGTATTCATATGGAAGGAGAGGTGACAAGTCCGATAAATCCTAAACCGGGTTGCAGATTTGCATCACGGTGTCCGTATGCGACTGAAAGATGTTATAGCGAGATGCCTGAGACGAGAGAAATAAAATCAGGACATTTTGTGGCTTGCCACAATTTGGAAGCTATGTAAATACAGGCTTATACCATTTGGGTTATCTTATGATAACCCAAATGGTATTTTACGGGGGAATTTGCCGGTGATAAGATTTTTTTAGAGAGATGACAAAAAGGAGGGAAAAACAGTGTCACTAAAATACAAAGATTTACTTTCTCCGATTGAAATAAACGGAGTACTTTTAAGAAACAGATTAATATGTACAGCGTCAAATCCGCATTTTATACAGGCTACTGAAAAATGGCCAACTGAAGCACTTATTACTCATTATGCAAATAAGGCAAAAGCAGGAGCGGCTGTAGTAACGGTAAAAGGAAATAATCCTGTTAAAACAACAGATCCGCATTCTCTTACGCTTGATATTCATACAGGTCAGCACCAGCATATGTTTGCGCAGGCTGCAGATATGGTACATTTTTACGGAGCAAAAGCATCTTATCTGGTGTTGCCGGATATGAATATAGTTAAAGGTTATGATGCTTCGGACGGAGTTATATCTGAATATGTTGCCGGAGACGGATCTAAGCCTGAAATGGGAAAGGCAGCACCTAAAGAATTGCTTTATAAGATGGTAGAAGCATATGCCGAAGAAGCAAAGCTGGCCAAAAGCCTTGGATTTGATATGTGTTTTATGCATATGGCATATCGTCTTATGTTTCCGGGGAGATTTTTATCACCGATTTCCAATAAAAGGACCGATGAATTTGGCGGCTCAATAGAAAACAGAGCAAGATTTCCGCTTATGATTTGCGAGGCTATAAAGAAAGCTTGCGGGAAAGATTTTCTTGTTGAGATATCAATTTCCGGAAGAGAAGACGATCTTTTTGAGGATGGTCTTACCGTAGAAGATCAGATTGAGTTTGCAAAGCTTTGCTCCGGCAAGGTTGATATTTTACAGATAAGAGGCGGCTCGATTGATCCGTCGCAGCCTACATATCTTGATACAAGGGAAATTCCGAATCTTGACGCTGCTGCAAGAATTAAGCAGGGAATTAAAGATGCAGGTATTAAAGATGTATATGTAAATGTTGTCGGAGGATGTCAGAATCTTGATCATTGTGAAGACATAATAGAAAATGGACAGTCGGATTTTATAGGAGCGGCACGATCATATATTGCAGATCCGAAATGGGGAGTTAAGGCATATGAAGGACGCGGTGAGGATGTAGTGCCGTGTCTCAGATGTAACAAATGTCATGTGGCCGGTCCGGGAAACTGGAACACCGTATGTTCTGTAAATCCGGAGTGGGGACTTGAGCACAAGGTAGAGCGTTTGACCACACCGCCAGTAAGGAAGAAAAAGCTTGCTGTGATAGGAGGCGGTCCTTCCGGAATGGAAGCTGCGTTAATTGCTTCCGAAAGGGGACACGATGTGACTTTATATGAAATGACCGATAGACTCGGCGGGCTTATCAATACAACCAGAGGTATTGATATAAAGTGGACACTTGTTAATTACGCCGATTATATGGCTCGTCAGATAAAAAAGAGCAAGGTAAATGTAATATATGAAACAAAAGCCACTCCTGAGCTCTTAAAAAAAGAAAACTATGACGAGGTTATAGTAGCTATTGGCGCAGAACCGGCTATACCACCGATAAAAGGTGTTGATGGGAAAAATGTAGTTCCTGCCATAAAAATAGTAGGGCATGAGGATGAATTTGATAAAGAAGTTGTTGTAATAGGCGGCGGAGAAATAGGTGTTGAGATGGGTATACACCTTGCAAGATGCGGTCATAATGTAAAACTTCTTGAGATGGGAAAAATTCTTTCCCCGGAGAGTGTGCCGGTTCATTTTAGATCCATATTTGAAAAGACATGGGAAGGCCAGGAAGGGTTCGAATATGAACTTGGAGCAAGGGTAACTGAGATAACAGATGACGGAGTTATCTATGTGGATGAAGACGGAAATGAGAAAAAGGCAGCGGCAGGTACAGTGATTCTTGCGGCCGGAATGAAGGCAAAACATGCCGAAGCGAAAACTTTCTTCGATGGCAATGTTAGAGTTCATCTTATCGGTGACTGCAATAAAGTTGGCTGCGTACAGACCGGTGTCAGAGCGGCATATGCTTTGGCTAAAAATATTTAACCCTTAAACAACTATCTTCTCCTCCGGCAGGTAATCAGCAATCATTTTCTCGAGTTCGGCGCTGTTTATAGGTTTGGTTAAATAGTCGCTGAAACCGGCATCAAGATATTTTTCGCGGGCGCCGGAGATGGCGTTTGCGGTAAGGGCAATGACAGGCGTTTTAATGTTTGGAGCGTCTGTCATTTTTTTCATACGTGTGAGGGTTTCAATACCATCCATTTCAGGCATGAAGTGATCGAGGAAAATGATATCATATTTATTTTTAGAGCAGTAATCGAGGCATTCGGCGCCGCTTTCGCAGGTGTCCAATACAATGCCGGTGTTTTTGAGGAAACGCTCTAAAACCATGATATTCATTTTTGTATCATCTACAGCAAGGATTCTTGTGTCTTTTACATGAAGTCTGTTGCGATGTTTTTTAGGTGAAAGTGGGGCATTTTCCTTATAGGATGTGCCGATAGGAGTTGCGTCTATTATGGACTGAGGAATTCTTACTGTAAAAACCGATCCCTCTTCATAAACGCTTTCTACGCTGATGGCACCGTTCATCATTGTTGTAAGTGTTTTTGTTATGGCAAGACCGAGTCCTGTGCCTTCTATGGTGCGGTTGCGGGTTGTATCAAGTCTCTGGAACTTGTCGAAAAGGCTTTTTAAGTCCTCTTTTTTAATTCCGCGGCCGGTATCTTTAACGGAGATGCATAAAATTGTGGAATCCATTACGGTATTTTCTCCGTAAATATCTAAAGTTACGCTGCCTTTGTCGGTATATTTTACGGCGTTTGAAAGAAGGTTTATTGCAATCTGCTTAATGTGAGCATCGTCGCCGTAGAGCTTTGAAGGCAGGGATTCATCTACATTTAAATTAAAGGCAAGTTTTTTGTCGTCAACTTTTACCTTTATGAGGTTTACGATATCTTTAATAAACATAGCCGTTGAATATTCGGCTTTATCAATCGGCATCTTGCCTTCTTCGATTTTTGAGAAGTCCAAAATGTCGTTTATAAGAGAAAGAAGACTCTTGCTTGCTCTTTCCACATCTGATGCATAAGTTAATATATCTTCGTCTTTGCTTTCTCTTAAAATCATCTCGTTCATACCTATAATGGCGTTTATAGGCGTTCTTATTTCATGGGACATATTCGCAAGGAAAAGCGTTTTTGCTTCGCTTGCGGCATTGGCGTTTTTCTCGGCGATTTTAAGCTCTTCGATTGTGTTTGCGAGCTTTCTGTAGTCGGGAGATTCTATTGTAAAATAAAGGACGTAGAGTCCGACTGTCGCGATGAAAAATGATATGAGAAGATGCCAGGAAACAAAGGCCTGGATAACGGTTCCGCCTATTACAAACACAAAAGAAATATCGATTGATACAAGTTCTTTTAAAGAAAGCTTTCTCCAGTGAAGGTTGAGCTGGAGGCAGCAGTAGACCATCATATAAATGGATACTCCGAAGCCGAAAACATGGGTAAACGGAGTAGGGATATAGCAGCGGTTTGCCATGTCGAAATCCACGACAACTCCTGTAAAAATGTTTATAAACATAAGAACAGTGTAGCCTGCCGCTATGAAAAAGTTGAGCTTTTGAATTAAGCCGTTTTTGTCTGTGGTATAGGCATCTACATATTGGGTAAAAATGTAGCCGAGAATACCCGAT
>JAILQM010000087.1 GCA_024698965.1 Eubacterium sp.
GTCTGGTTACCGTTAAGCGGCACATATTCTCCGTCTTCGTTCCTTATCTCAATTGCAAATCTGTCGGCGTCGGGATCTGTCGCCATAAGAAGTTCAGCTCCAAACTCTCTTCCGTATTTTTCGCTTAAAGCAAATGCCGCAGGGTCCTCGGGATTTGGATATCCGACAGTTGTAAAATCAGGATCGGGCTCGGTTTGCTCCTCGACAATTTTAAAGTTCGTAAAGCCTCTGTCCTTAAGCATAATCTTAAAAGGCTCCGCGCCGCATCCGTTAAGCGGTGTATATACAATAGGTATATTTAAGTCGATTTCTTCTCCCTCATGAATCGCAAGTGCCTCAATTTTATCAAGGTAGCGCCTGTCCATATCCTTGCCAAGCACTGTTATTTTGCCTTCTGAAAGCAGGGCATCAAAATCTCCCTTTTTAATGCCGCTCCAGATATTTACAGCGTTTATTTTCTCCGTCATTCCGTCCGCCACAGCAGATGATACCTGACATCCGTCATCCCAATATGCCTTGTATCCGTTGTATTCTTTCGGATTGTGAGATGCCGTTATGTTTATTCCGCAGGCAGTCCCAAGCTCTCTTATTGCAAATGCAAGCTCGGGAGTCGCCGTAAGCTTTTCAAATATATATACCTTTATACCGTTTGCCGCAAAAATCTCAGCCGCAAGCTTAGAAAACTCATCTGAAAAATGACGCGGATCATGAGCTATAACAACGCCCTTTTGAGCGTATTCTTTCCCACATCCGTTTATATAATCGGCAAGTCCCTGGGTTGCTTTGCCGACTGTAAGAAAGTTCATGCGATTCGTGCCGGCTCCGATTTTGCCGCGAAGTCCCGCAGTACCGAAGGAAAGTTCCTTATAAAACCTCTCCTCTTTTTCTTTCTCATCATCTTTTATATCAATGAGTTCCTTCTTTAAAAAACTGTCATCTTCAAGGTTGTTTAACCATTCTTCATACTTTTTAATATATTCCATAGGCCCTCTCAAAGTGTTTTTTCTAATATTTTACTACCGGCGTCAATCATTTACAACAAATTCAAGTCTCGCTCGTGAGACTTGGCGCGAGATTTGCGTCAGCGTAGCTGACATATTTCATATGCAAATCTCTGCGCATCCTCGCGGAGCGTTTATCGCAGTCGGAGATTGTAACCCCGACTGCGACCAGTTTGTTATAACCCCTACCTTCGCTTCGCTTAGAGGAAGGGGTCTTATCCGACTGCGATAAAAACTCCCCTTCCCTTGCGCAGTGCAAAGAAAGGGGAGACACAAACTGAGATAAATCTTAAAGGTCGCAGATAAGGCCACCGTCAACTACGATCTGTGTTCCGTTTACATATGAAGAAACATCTGATGCAAGGAAGATAACAACCTCTGTTACTTCTCCTACTTCTGCTCTTCTTCTGAGAGGAATATCCTGCTCGAGCTGTCTTAAGTATTCTACAACGTCTGCCTGATCTGCCATTGGGCTCTTGATGATACCCGGATGGATAGAGTTGCAACGGATGTGATAAGGTCCGAGTTCTACAGCGGCTCCCTTTGTCATACCTGTTACGGCATGCTTTGATGCACTGTAAGCGATAGCTGTTGCCGCACTAACAAGTCCGTCAACCGATGAAATATTTACGATTGAACCGTATCCGGCTTTCTTCATTGATTCTGAAACATATTTTGTACCGAGGAAAACTCCAAGCTCATCAATCTTAAATGTCTTTAAGAAGTCTTCTTCAGTAAGTTCATCTATAGTCTTAAATACACCGTAACCCGCATTGTTTACAAGGATTGTTACATATCCGAACTTCTCCTCTGTGGCCTTTATAACTTCCTGCCACTGCTTTCCGTCAGATACATCAAGGTGCATATACATTGCATTTTCTCCGAGTTCTTCGGCAAGCGCCTGTCCTTTATCATCCTGAATATCTGTGAGAACTACCTTACATCCTTCCATAATAAATCCCTTGGCATGCATAGCTCCCATACCCTGAGATGCTCCTGTTATGATGGCAACCTTACCTTCAAGAATGTTGGTCGGCTGGTGCATAACCTTCATTCTTCTTTCCTCATAATCTTTAAATGCCTTTTCGTTTCTTGGATCCATACCCATAGTATTAATTCTCCTTTCAATAAATGTTAATGGGGGTTTATGGGGACATATTACATCACGAATAAAAGCATTGTAAACAATAGATATTTTTTAAACGCACCTGATATATTTTAAACGTTTTTCCCGCAGGCCGCACAGTTAAAGGCTTTGCGGCTTTTTATTTTCGAGCGGAATATCCGTTATGCAAAAAAGGTCATAAAAAAAGGCGCAAAAACAGCGCCTATTTAAACATTTAAAGTTGGATTTTACTCTGCAAGAGAAGATGATCCGTCCGAATAATCGATTTCTATTCCCGGCTGGACATTTTTTAGATAAACACAAAATTTTAGGTTCGTGCCGTCCTCTTTTCCTAGGCCTACCGAATCAAGTGAAAGCGCTTCCATAAGGACTCCCGACGGCACTAGGTTGTCTCCTTCATATATAGGAGTAACCCTGTACAAGAGCCTGCACTTTTCATAACTCCTTACATATGAAAGAGCCTCTTCCTCATAGTCGAGCATAAGAGTCGCATTTAAATATCTCGTTCCGGTAAATATATTTCTCTCCGAAGTTTCTCCTCCTAAAGCATACATGAGCGCATGGCTCCTGTTGTAAAGATATTCTCCCTCAATATAATCTTCTCCGTAATACTCCTGGTCCCAGCCCGCAGGATAGATATTGCGCAGCTCATCTCCGTCATCTCTTTCTCCTGTCGGAAGATCCGAGGCATTAATGCTCGCGCAAACGCCGATAACTCTGCCAAGGCCGTCTAACCCTTCGTAGTCTGTAAATGAGCCCTGCTTAGCCTTTTCTATCTCATCTTCGGTAAAATACGGCTCGCCGAGGTCTGTGACATCTTCGGAAAGGGAATTAATATCGGCCTCGTCAAAGTCGGTCTCCGCATCCTCGCTGCTTTCCTCATATACGGCATCAGCCGAAGCCTCGTTTATGTCTGTGGCATCATCTGTAAGGGAAAATCCTCCCATTGCGGCAAAAACCACAAGAAGAGAAATAATAACTCCCATTATTTTCTGTTTCATACTGTCTCCTTAAAATGTGTTTTATATTCTCTGCATCTTTTAGCAAAGTTTTCGGCAAAGCTTTTGTTTGACGGAAGATAAAGATGAGGATAGCCCCACCAGTAGTTTTCTCCGGCAAAAATCTCATTTAATGAGGTGCCGTCCGATGCCTTTACGCAAAGAACGTCTTTACCGATATCACTCGAATCATAATAATGAAACTCGTGAGCCTTTATTGTATCATCTTTCTTTATAAATGTATCCTTTAAAGGCGAAAGTTTCCTGTATCCGAACCTTATAAGCTTTCCTTTGTTTTCGCTTTCGGCGTCTATAACGCCCACCATCTTTCTACCCTCAAGAGTCTTTTGAAGATACATAAATCCGCCGCATTCGGCCAGGGAAGGCATACCGCCTTCTATCTTTTTCTTTATTTCATTAAGAATAGATGTATTTTGGGCAAGCTCATCTTTATAAAGCTCCGGGTATCCTCCTCCTATATAAATACCCGAAACGCCTTCGGGAAGTTGAGCATCCTTTAGCGGCGAAAAGTATTTAATTTCGGCACCGCTGTTTTCAAACTCTTTAATGTTTTCTTCATAATAAAAGCAAAACGCCCGGTCTCTTGCAACTGCAATCTTAATATCTTTGACATTTTTATGGCTTTCTTCTTTTATATCTATATTTACGTTCTGAGCATTTTCGGCTGTTTTTATTATCCCGTCTATATCTACAGTCTTTTTAATTTGAGATGATACCGCATCAAGTTTTGATTTAATTTCTTCTTTATTTTCAAAAATATCAAGACCAAGATGTCTGCTCTCTATCCCTACATCTTTCATTTTCGGAAGATATCCCACAACCGTTATGCTTTCTTCTATCAAAGGCTTAAGCACCTTATAATAATGCTCTGTTATATTGTTTAAAACCACGCCTTTTATAAGTCCCGCAGTATCATCCGCAAGAATCCCTTTAATCATAGAAACTACGGTTTTGCCTACTCCCGAACAGTCAAAGATAAGGATAACAGGAACAGAAAGCTTTAAAGCCACATCATAGCTTGAGCCCTCATTATTAGCTCCGGAGCCGTCGTATATCCCCATAACTCCTTCGATTACGGAAATGTCCGCGCCCAAAGATCCTCTTAAAAAGTTCTCGGCAAGCATTTTCTCATCACAAAAAAAGCTGTCGAGATTACCGCCCTCTATGCCTATTACCTCACGGTGGAACATCGGGTCAATGTAATCCGGTCCGCACTTAAAACTTCTGACCTTTATGTTTTTGTCCTTCAGGGCCTTAAGCAGTCCACAGGTAAATGTAGTTTTACCGCTTCCGCTTTTTGCAGCCGCTATCATTATTCCTTTTGCCATATCAAAGCCTTACTATCATTATCCTGTTTTCCGAAATAACCATGTTGGATTTGCCTACTCTCCTGTTTCTGTCCGTTTGTACAAAGACTGCCTCACCGCCATTGGTCATCAAAGATGTTGCAGCAGATATAGTCTCTAGAGTTATAGCATTTACAACTATAGTTATATCGGGATTTATTTCTCTTAAAATATTTACAATCTCATTTAATTTGCCACCGTTTCCCCCTACAAACGCGTGAGTCGGCATATCAAACCCGCCATTTTTCAGATACTCGCAAATATCTCCTTCCGAGATAAATACATTGGCGCATTTATGCTTTAGAGCATTTTCTTTTGTAAGCTTTACGGCTTCGGGGTTTATGTCCACCGCATACACCTTTATATTCGGACTTAAAGCGGCGGCACTTACTGCAACAGATCCCGTTCCGCAGCCAAGGTCAAGCAAAACCGCTCCTTCAAAAAGGCCCAGCTTTCCTATCGAGATTTGCCTTACCTCCTGTTTTGTCATAGGCACATCTCCCCTTATAAACTCGTCATCCTCTATGACTTTTCCAACAAATTTAGGCTCAGGTGAAGTATTTTTTATAAAAAGAGTTATAATCCCGTCGCCCGTTTCATCTTCGTCACTGATCTCGTATATCTTTTCATCCGGATAAGAAAGATTTTCTCCCGCCCAAATGCTTATAACTTCGCCTGCGAAATATATTTTTATAAGGCTGCGTATTTCTTCCGCCTGCGCCTTTCCGCTTGTAAGCACAAACGTCTTTTTGTTATATCTTACGTTATATACAAGCTTTGCCTGCCAATCGGATCTGCCGTGTGCATTTAAAATCGCAGCATCATCATAAGATTCTTTAAGCTTCGAGGCCAAAAAACTTACGGAAGATATGCCCGGAAGCACCTTTATATCCCAATCCGAGAGCATCCCGTCATCTTTAAATTCTTCATAAAGCTTTAAAGTTCCGCTGTAAAACCCGCTGTCTCCCGACATAAGCACGCAAACATTTTCATATTTTCCCGACAAAAGATAAGGCCTTATCTTTTCCGCCCTGTACTCTTCAGCTGTGGGTTTATCCTTAAAGCCTTCCAAAAGCCTCTTTGCACCACAGATAAGGTCGCTCTTTTCAAGCTCTCTTTTTACCTCATCTGTCATCATATCAAAATCTCCGGGCCCAAGCCCTGCAATAATCAGCTTTTTCATATATCATATCCTCTCGGTGTAACAAGTCTGCCATTAATAATTCTTGTTTGCGAATTTCCGACAAATACTGTTGTAAACATATCAATATCTGCTTCTATAATCTCGCTTAAACTTCCTGCAAAAACTTCCTGTCCTTCGCGCCCTATGTTTTTAACATAGCCCGAAGGCCTGGTTTTTTCCACACCGCACTCATAAAGTATCTCCGCCGCTCTCTTCATATAATCCTTTCGCTTTTTACTTTGCGGATTATATATAGCAATTGCAAAGTCTCCCGCGCAGGCGCCTCTTAAACGTTTTTCTATTATATCCCAAGGAGTTAAAGCATCGCTTAAGCTGATAACACAAAAGTCATTGGTAAGCGGACTTCCGAGTTTTGACGCTCCGCTTACGGCCGCTGTTATTCCCGGTACGGTTACAATATCTGCATCTGCACTTTCCTCACACATCTCATATAAAAGCGAGGCCATGCCGTATATTCCGGCATCTCCGCTGCATACTACCGCAACCCTTTTATTGTCTTTTGCCTCATCAATTGCCATTTGGCATCTTTCTTTTTCAGCTCTCATGGGCGTGCTCAAAAGTTTCTTCTTCTTTAAACTTTCAGGAAGAAGCTCGATGTACAGAGGATATCCCACTATTGTATCACAGCTTTCAAGAGTTTCTCTTGCTTCCACCGTCATCATATTGTCACTTCCCGGCCCTATTCCGACCGCAAATATTATTCCCATAAATCAGATCTCCGTTATTATTTTCCTCGATGCAAGCGCAAAGGTTATTCCGCCGAATGCTGACTTTTTAACCTCAAGCTTTCCTCTTTCACCGGCCGCCTTAAGAGCGGCTCTTTCGCATACATTATCCGTTCCCACCGTCTCTTTTACAAACTCGGAAGATGTGAACTCTCCTTCAAGCGCCGAAAGCTCCTCTGCGCTGTAAGTTACAAAAGGGACTCTCATTCTGTATGAAAGCTCTTTAATCCCATCTTCATCCTTCTTTTTATCAATTGATGAGATGATGAAAACCGCGTCCTTTTTTATATTTTCTCTCTCCAAAAACTCATAAAGAGCACTGTTTATCTCATCATATGTTTTCCCCTTTTTTATGCCGATTCCGAGTGCATAAATCTTGGGCACGAAAATAAGGGCATCGGTTTTCTCTTCTTCATCAAAGCTTATCAATATATCAGCTTTTTCGGGCGAAGATATGAAAATCTGCTCTCCTTTTAAAGATTTTGACGAAACTGCTTTAATCTTCTCGGGATTTGCTATTTTAAAGCCGTACTTTTTGGCAAAGTTATCTGCCGCAAAACATCCGTTAATATCGGTCGCTGTTGTAATAACAGGCTCTGCTCCTATTGCCTCGCAAATCTTTAAGGCAATCTCATTTGCTCCGCCCAGATGACCGGACAAAATCGGGATAACGTATTTTCCGAGCTCGTCTGCGACCAGAACCGGGCTGTCGATTGTCTTTGACTTAATGTAAGGAGCAATAAGCCTTACAGCGATGCCGACAGCGCCAACAGCAAAGAGAACCGTCCCCTCTGTAAAGGTAGTTTGAATGGCGGCTTTGTAGTTTTCGTCTATGATTGAGATGTCATCATTGGGCATCGAATTTTTTATTTTTTCGGCGAGTTTTCTGCCGTTATCGCTAAAGATTAATATTCGTATTTTCATCTTTTTTTCCTAAACTCCGTCTCAAAATCAGGGGAATAAAGCTTTGATTTTTCATACTCTCCGGCTGAGAGAGCCTTGCCGACAAGTATTACCGCCGTCTTTGTGATTCCATGCTTTTCGGCGGTTTGTGCGAGAGTTTCCACAGTACACAAATATTTCTTTTCGTCATCCCAGGTAGCCTTATATACGATTGCCGCAGGCTCATTTTTGTCATATCCGCCTTTTATAAGCCTTTCGGAAAGCTCTTCAAGCATTCCCGCGCTAAGATACACTGCCATTGAAGCCCCATGAGAGGCAAAAGCTTCGATGCTTTCTTTCTTTGGCACTTTGGTTTTCCCTTCCATCCTGGTAATTATAAGTGACTGGCTTACAGATGGCAGAGTATATTCTATTCCCAAAGAAGCCGCTGCGCCGAAAGCCGCGCTTACTCCGGGCGTTACGTCATATTCTATACCAAGCTCATCTAAGATATCCATCTGCTCTTTTATGGCGCCATACAACGACGGATCTCCGGTATGGAGTCTAACAAGAGTTTCGTCTTTTGCCTTTTTCATTTCGCCAATCACTTCATCGAGCGTCATATAAGCGCTGTTAAACACCCTACAGTTTGCCCCGGCATATTCCAAAAGCTCGGGATTTACCAAAGAGCCCGCATAGATAATAACATCCGCTGCCTCGATAAGTTCTTTTCCTCTTACGGTTATAAGGTCCTTAGCTCCGGGACCTGCACCTACAAAATGTACCATCTACCCCTCCTGTAATCTTTTGAGCTGCTCTATCGCATCTTTTGCTCCGGCAGTTTCCGCAAGCAGACCGTGCTGCCTTGAATACATAACTGTTTCCGCCTTACACTCAGCCCCAAGTCTATTTGTAATATTAAGATTTATCTTTTCCAAAAGACTATTCATTACCATATCTCTTATGCCGTATCTGTCTAAAATATTAACAGCCTCTTCCGTTGTTGCCACATTTAAAATCTCAGCCTTTTCTTCTTCTTTAAGATTCTCTGTGCAGGATAATATTGCTTCCATTCGGCCGTCTCCGTATTTTGAATGTGTATTCATAACTCCGAGCGCAACCTTTGAAAGCTTACCTATATGCCCGACAAATAAAAGCTTTTCAAAGCCCAGCTCTTTTATCATATCAAGAGTATCTCCCACAAAGTCAGAACATTTCACACTCATATCCTCTGTAAATCCGTACTCTTTGCTCATAAAATCCCTGCCGTAATTGCCCGGTGTAACCAATGCTAAAGTCTGCCCCAAAGCCCTTTTTTGCCTAAGCTCTATAAATATCGTATGCGTAAGCGCCTTTTCGCTCATGGGCTCAACAACTCCGCTCGTGCCTATTACAGACAGTCCTCCCACTATTCCAAGTTTGGGATTAAAGGTCTTTTTGGCAAGCTCTTCTCCTTCAGGTATGTAGATTTTTACCTTAAGTCCACCCTCATAATCAAAGGCATCCATTACTTCCTTTAAAGCATCTGTAATCATTTTCCTCGGTACGGAATTTATTGCGGCGTTTCCCACCGGCTGATCAAGCCCGGGCTTTGTAACTCTACCCACGCCTTTTCCGCCGTCTATTATAACTTCTCCGCTTTCTTTGCAAAATGATACCTCAGAAAAAATCAACGTTCCGTTTGTTATATCCGGATCATCTCCGGAATACTTTTTAACTGCGCAGCTTACCCTGTCTTTTTCAATGCTTATCTCAAGTATATCAGCATGAAAATTCACGCCCTTAGGAGTCATTATATCAATATTTAATTTCTCTTCTCCGCTTAGAAGCATATACGCCGCCGCCTTGGATGCAGCCGCCGCACAGCTTCCGGTTGTAAATCCGCTCTTCACTTTATCCCCTTGCCAGTTTGTAAAGCACAGCGTTTAATATGGCCGCAGCCACATTGCTTCCGCCCTTTCTTCCTCTGTTAACTATATAAGGTATGTCCGTCTCCATAATGAGCTCTTTTGAAACCTCAACATTTACAAATCCCACAGGCACTCCTATTATAAATGCCGGTTTTATCTTCCCGGCGAGTATCATATCGTAAAGAGTAACAAGTGCCGTCGGCGCATTTCCCACCGCTATAATAACGGGTTTTTTAAGCCCTGCTGCTCTTTCCATGCAAACGGTTGCCTTCGTCGTTCCTCTTTCTTTGGCTTCTTTGGCCACATCTTCATCTCCCATAAAGCAGTGGGCGTCTCCTCCGTATGAGGAAAGTATTTTTTTATTTATTCCCGAGAGTGCCATATTCGTATCCGTTACAACATCGGCACCGTTTTCTATAAGAGAGGTAAGTATATTTGCCGCGTTTTCGCTAAAGGTAAGCGTCTTTGCATAATCAAACTCCGCCGTCGTATGAATGGCTCTCATCGTTATATGCTTTTCATCTTCGGGCAAAACTATCCCTTTTTCTTCAAGCTCTTTTCCTATTATCTCAAAGCTGCGTTTTTCAATATCCGCCGGCTTTACTATCTCTATCTTGTCTCTAAGCTC
This sequence comes from Eubacterium sp., assembly GCA_024698965.1. Taxonomy (GTDB): domain Bacteria; phylum Bacillota; class Clostridia; order Lachnospirales; family Lachnospiraceae; genus RUG14243. Next base: position 9,842 of record JAILQM010000087.1, read on the forward strand.
TTTCACTTTAGCACCTCTTTTAATATCCTTATAAATACCTCGTTTTCCTCCGGGGTTTTCACCGATATTCTGTAGAATCCTTCGCAAAGCCCGGTAAAATTCCCGCAGTCCCTTATAAGTATACCCTTTTTAAGCATTCTTTTTTTAAGATCTCCTATATCGGATTTAAACAAAATAAAATTCGCATCCGAAGGAAACACCTTCATCCCCAGACTAAAAAGCTCACGGCTAAGATAAGCCCTGCCGTCTTTTACAATATCTTTAGCCCTGCCGTAGTATTCTTCCGAGAAAAGCGCAGCCTCTGCCGCCTTTTGAGCAAACACAGATATATTCCACTCCGGAAGGACTGCCTCTACCTTATCAGCCTCTTTTTTATCCGGACAGATCAAATAACCTATTCTTACGCCGGCAAGAGCCTGATACTTGGTAAATGCCTTGAGTATGTACGCCTCCTTTAAAGGAGAATGCTTTTCTTCGCAAAAATCCGCAAAACACTCATCAAGCAAAACCTTTATTCCAAGCCTTGCCGCTTTATTTGTAAATTTGCAAAGGATATCAGGTGATATAAGCCTTCCCGAGGGATTGCCCGGATTAATCAAAACCGCAGCATCCATCCCACTTAAGAGCATATCCGAAATGTCTTCTTTTACCTCAAATTCATCCTCTTCTCTAAGCATGTAATAAGAAATCTCTGCACCTATTGCCTTTGCCGCTCTCTCATAGCCGTAAAACCCCGGCGCACAAAGAAGCACATTTTTGGGCCTGTGCGCAGCAAAAAACGCTGTTATAAGCTCCGATGCTCCGTTCCCGAGAACTATATTTAAAGGATGTGTTTCTTCCCTTTTTGCAATAAGTTTTTTCAGCTTATCATTTTTCGTATCGGGATATCTTTGCGCCTCACTTACAGCATTAACAAGCGCCTCTTTTACCTTAGGTGCTATCCCTGCCGGAGATGTATTTACGGAAAAATCGTATTCAACGTTTTCTCTTACTTCTCCGCCATGTTCATAAAATAAAATACTTGATTGATTGCTCATGAAAGTATTATAGTATATTTACGCAGTATAAGCCAATCCGATTTATTGGTTATACCGCTTCTGTTATCAAAGAGGGGAACTTTTCTTAATCCAGAGGATATTATGTTTGAACTATTTAAAGAACATCAGATGAATATTATGTTGGTCTTAAGTGCGCTATGTCTCATGCTCACTTTCTTTATATACATTACGAAAGATATTCCTCTAAAAAGGAAAAAAATTCTTATGCTGCTTGAGCTTAATGCAATGTTTCTTTTGTCCTTCGACCGCTTTGCATACTACTACCGCGGCCAGGAATCGTCCATTGCATATGTGATGGTAAGAATCAGCAACTTCATGGTTTTCTTTCTTACGCTTTTCATAGAATACAACTTCAATACATATTTGATAGACCTTTATACGACAGAAGGAAAAATGCAGAAGGCTCCGAAAAGATTATACGCCGTTAAATACATGGTTTTCTTTGGAGTTATCCTTTTAATTATATCGCAGTTTAACGGCTTTTATTATACCTTTGACGCGACAAACCACTATCAGAGGGGAGACGGCTTTATTATCTGCTACATCTTCCCAATCCTTGTGCTTTGCACCCAGATTTCGGTAATTATGCAGAACTTTTCCGCTCTGAGCAAATACATACGCACATCTCTTGCACTTTTTACCCTTGCGCCTCTTGTCGCATCTATAATACAGATATTTACCTACGGTGTTTCTCTTACAAACATAACCCTTGTAGGCATGGCCATTGTTCTTTATGTGTTTGCAATTCTTAATCTGAACGATACTCTCGAACAGGTCAGAATGCATGAGCTTGAGCTTATGAAAGAAGAACAGGAAAACCTTCTTACAATGTTTGAGCAAACCTCAAGAGCACTTGCAAACGCAATAGATGCAAAAGACACCTATACTCACGGACACTCAGCAAGAGTTGCAAAATATTCCGGAGAAATTGCCCGTCTTGCCGGAAAAAGCGAAAATGAAATACATAAAGTATATTTTGCGGCTCTCCTTCATGACGTAGGTAAAATCGGAATCTCAAACAGCATTATAAACAAAAACGGTAAACTTACAGACGAAGAATATGCCGAAATTAAAAATCACCCGATAATAGGCGGACAGATTCTTTCAAACATATCAAAAAGCCCCTACCTTGAGTTGGGAGCCAGATATCACCACGAAAGATATGACGGAAAAGGTTATCCCGAAGGTCTTAGCGGAAAAGACATCCCGGACATTGCAAGAATTATAGCCGTGGCCGATGCTTACGATGCCATGACTTCCAAAAGAAGCTACAGGGAGCCGATGCCTCAAAACCTTGTGCGTTCAGAAATCGAAAACGGCATGGGCACTCAATTCGATCCGAAATACGCCCAAATTATGCTAAGCATGATTGACAATGATTACGGCTACACAATGAGAGAGGCATAAAGAGTATTTAAGATTAGATTTAATATTCCGCTCAATATTAGAAAACATATGAACGAAGTCATGTACAAAAGTGCATGGCTTCTTCTTATATCATCTATTTCAGGCCTTCTTAGACCGTCTCCTATATAATCCTTTTTAACAAGCTTTCCGAAATAATACGCATCTCCGCCGAGTCTTATTCCCAAGGCTCCGGCACATGCGCTTTCCGTTTGGGCAGAGTTAGGACTTTTATGATTATATCTGTCTCTAACAAATATTCTTGCCGCTCCAAATCCGCTTATACTCTTATCCAAAAAATGCAAAACAAAGGCCGAAATTATCATAAAAAGAGCGCTTATTCTCGCCGGAATAAAGTTTGCGGCATCATCAAGCCGGGCCGCTGCCTTTCCGTAAAACTCGTATTTGTCGCTGTGATAGCCCACCATGGAATCCATAGTATTTATTGCCTTATATATCCAGCCCAAAATCGGTCCTCCCACGGCAAGATATATCATAGGAGCTATAACCCCGTCCGATGTATTTTCAGCCACAGTCTCAACCGCAGCTTTAATTATCCCTTCTTCATCCAGGGTTTCTGTATCTCTTCCGACTATCATGGACAGTGCCTTTTTCGCCTTTTCGCCATCCCCTTTTTCAAGCGCATCTCCCACCTTTGCACTTTCTGTTCTCAAAGATCTAAGTGCAAGAGAAGTCCATGTCAAAAAGGCCTCTGCAATAATTCCGCATATATATGAAACAAAGTAACACATAAAAAGTATTATTCCCACAAAGGCTGCCGTAACCGCTATTGTAAGTATTACCAGTAAAACGCCGTTTTTATATCTTTTTTCATCGGAGAATTCTTCTTTATTCCCGCGTTTTTCCATGAAGGAAATAAAATTCCCGACAAGCCTTACCGGATGATAAATCCAGACCGGATCTCCGAAGAACAAATCCAAAACAAAGCCTGTCAAAAACGCCAAAAGATGGTATTTTAATATCATTTATCTTTTCCTTTACTCATATATTCAAGAATCTCGTCATAAAAATCATTGGCAGTTTCGTTACCGCCGCTTTTTCTCCTTATCATAAAAAGAGGAATCTTTTCCTTTGTCTTTAAAACATTATATCCCTTAAGGTCAAAATATCTGCTCCACGGATGAAAGATAAAACAGCCCTCTCCGCTGCTTATTGCAGACAGTATCGAATCATGATTTGGCATAAGCTCAAGTTCCGGATAATATCCGTTAATATGGCAGTGGTAAAGAGCAGACTCCCTTACCGTTTCAAGTGCATCTCCTTCAAGCATATAAAACGGCTGTCCGTTGAAATCCTCAAGCTTTAAATCTTCTTTTTGTGCCACGGGATTTTTCTCCGAAAAAAGCACAGAACCGTAGCAGATATTAAAAAGCTCTTCCTCATAAAGCTTTCTGTATTTTGCTGTAAGCCTTTCAAACTGAAGGGCTATATCTATTTTTTTGGATTTTAACGCAGGCATAAGCCTCTGAATCGGATAATTTTCGAATCTGACCTTAACCCCCGGATGCTTTCCGGCCCATTCGCCGAGAAATCCCTTTATATGCTTGGCAATATCCACTCCTTCAACCACGCCGACAGTAACTGTGCCCGTGGATGAATGTTCTTCGGATGTGGCCTTTTCCACTGCCTGCTCAAATTCCGTAACATGCCTTTCAAAGAGCTCTTTAAAAATCTCTCCGTTTTTTGTAAGCTTTAAGTCGTTCTTTTTACTTCTGTCAAAAAGCTTAACCCCAAGTTCTTTTTCCAAAGAAGCTATCTGAAGCGAAAGAGCCGGCTGCGTAATATAAAGCTTTGCCGCTGCCTTTGTAAAATTCATGGTTTTCGCCGTTTCAAGAAAATATTTCATCTGTAACGTATTCATATCTACCCCCAACACTCTTACCATCATTAGTAATTACTTATAACATACAACAAAAATTACTCATTAGCAAGCACCGCCCCTAAATTATAAAATATATATAAGAAAACACTTATCTTAAAGAGGAGGAGAAACATGAAAAACAAACTGACATCGGCAGAAGAAATCAAGAAACTGTTTTTTGA
>JAILQM010000090.1 GCA_024698965.1 Eubacterium sp.
AGCGGCTTTGGGGACTTCTTGAGGAAAAGGAAACGCGGGACGCCGCGCTTTGGATACTTCGGGGGCTCGCTTCATCCTACGGTCTCTCGCCGCCTACAGAACTCACGGAGTCATTCCCGGTGGCAATGGAGTTACTGCTGGCGAGGATTGCCCATCATCAGTTGCAGGTTGAAGGGCAAGTCATATATTACTCCGGCCATTAAATATCGCTACCAGCACTCCCTTGCCTTCCCCTTTGAGGGGAAGGTGTCAGCGAAGCTGACGGATGAGGTGACCTTACCTCCCTTGGGGGGAAGGCTAGGCCAATATTAATCATATTTTAGCACATTTACATAGCACTTTGTGATATAATTAGATAAGATTTACGAGGTAGGCATTATGGGAAATAAAAAAATCAGTAAAGGCAAAATTGCGGCTATAGTTGTGGGAGTGATTCTTGTAGTAATACTTGCGGTATATTTAGGTGTGTCGCTGCATTATAAGAAGCATTTTTTCCCGGGGACATCGATTGACGGAATAGACATCGGCGGGATGACTGTATCCGAAGCGGTAAATAAGGTATCTACGGTTGCTGACGAGTATTCTTTAAAGATTACTGACAGAGACGGTATGACATTTACGATTTCGGGATCTGATTTTGCACTTTTGTTTAATGACGAAAATTATATTAAGGAAATACTTTCCGAGCAAAACTGCTTTGCATGGATAAGCGGACTGACTTCGCTCGGAGATTATTCGTATGACTTTACGACCTGCTGCGAAGAGGAGGATTTAGAGGCGGCAATCTACGCTCTCGATATATTCTCCGATACTTATCAAAGAGAGAATGTAAATGCGAGCGTGGTTTACTCAGAGGAGACAAGTCTTTTTGAGATAGTTGCAGAAGAGGACGGAACGGTCATTTACGAAGACGAGACGGCAGAGGCAATTAAAACAGCAATAAGTACGCTTGAGATGAGTATGAGTTTGGGAGACGAGTATTATGTTCCTACGGAATATACACAGGAGAGCACGGAAGTTACAACTGCTTTAGAGCTTGCAAACGGGTATCTCGGCACGACGATTACTTACGATCTCGGAGATTATTATGACGAAGTCTTGGACAACGATACGATTTCAAGTTGGGTAAGCATTGATGAGACATATAATGTAAGTCTTGACGAAGACCTTATTGCAAAATATGTGCAGTACCTTGCAAGCAGTTATAATACCTATGCGGATAAGAGGTCGTTTACGACAGCTTTGGGAGATACGATTACTATAGGCGGCGGAGATTACGGCTGGGTTATTAACAAGACAGCCGAACTTGAGCAGATTAAAGAAGACCTTGAAACCGGAGGAGATATTGAAAGAGAGCCTGTGTATTCGCAGACGGCGCTTTACAGAGGTACGGATGATATCGGAAATACTTATATTGAGATAGATTATACCAACCAGCATCTTTATTATTTTGAAGACGGAAATCTTGTGCTTGAGACGGATATTGTTTCCGGAAATATCAACAAAGGAAACGGATCGCCGGACGGAGTGTTTAAGATTGTATATAAGCAAAAGGATGCAACTCTTGTAGGAGAGGATTATGAGTCCGAGGTTAAGTATTTCATGCCTTTTGCTTATAATGTAGGCATTCATGACGCATCATGGCGAAGCGAGTTCGGCGGAGAGATATACAAAAAGTCCGGTTCACACGGATGTATAAATGTGCCGAGCGATATGGCCAAAAAGATATATGAGGCGGTAGAAACAGGTACACCTGTTATTGCATACTACAGAGATAGCGTAAAGCTTACATCGGAAAATGCTTATATTTCCAACGCATACTCTTATGTTGCGGAAGATGATTAAATATGATATAATGCATATCACTCTAATCAGTGAGTATTCCCTTAGGGGCCAGCACTGGTTTCGACGGGGGCTATGCAGCCGGAGAAGCGAGCCGTATGGTAATGCGTTAAATGGCCAAACTTAAATTAAACGCTGAAGATAATTTAGCATACGCTGCCTAGTTGCAGCAGTCCGACTTAGTGCACCTGCACATTAAGACCCGGGCTTCGATCCTGCAGGAAACGACATATACAAAGCTTTGAGTGTATGGGCGTATTATGAAGCTACTGAAGGCATTTGGGTGTCTGCTCCCGTGTGCCGGAGGGAATGTTAAATAACAGACTACGCTCGTAGAAGGACGGGGAATTGGTCTTCGGACATGGGTTCGATCCCCATCTGGTCCATTTTTAGGACAGCTTATCAGGGCTGTTTTGGAAAATGTTTTCCGCATTTTTCAAAGCAGCCCTGTTTTTTTTACTCGATAAATATCGTTGAAAAGCTTATGAATGTGGGGTAAAATTAGTAAGACTAAGACTTATGCAAAGGGAAAAAAGAATGTTTGATAAAAAAAGAGTTGATGATGTTTTCGGCGGGATTATGGCCGATTATAAAGAAAAAGACAGATTTATAAATACGGTTGAGATTTGTGAGCAGCCTAACTCGGATGAGGTAAGAACTATACTTCTCAAGCTCTTGGAGCTTGTTTTTCCGGGATTTTACAAGGACAGGTTCTATCACTTTAATACCTTGGAGAGCAGACTTAATGTGCTTTTGGAAGACGTTCTTTACAATCTTTCAAAGCAGATTGAGTGCGCGATTATGCAAAGCGAGGAGTATAAGGGCAGCCCATGCAATTCTCTTGAGGAAAAGGCGCAGGAGATTTGCCTTGAGTTTTTAGCTTCGTTCCCGAAAATCAGAAGCTATATTGAGACTGATGTTATTGCGACTTTTGACGGCGATCCGGCAGCTTTTAATTATATGGAGATAATCCTGGCCTATCCCGGCATTTTGGCCATCTCATCTTATCGTATAGCTCATGAATTATATAACTTAAATGTGCCTATGATACCGAGAATTATGACCGAGTTTGCACACTCTAAGACAGGAATTGATATTAACCCGGGCGCAAAAATAGATAAATACTTTTTCATAGATCACGGAACCGGCATAGTAATCGGTGAAACAACTGTAATAGGTAAAAACGTTAAGATTTACCAGGGAGTAACTTTGGGCGCGCTTTCCACAAGAGGCGGACAAAGACTTGCCGGAGTAAAAAGACATCCTACCATCGAGGATAATGTTACTATTTATTCGGGAGCATCCATCCTCGGCGGAGATACTGTTATAGGACATGATGCGGTTATCGGCGGCAACTCGTTTATTACTTCGTCTGTTGAGCCGTATTCAAGAGTATCTGTTAAAAACGTGGAACATGATATAAAGAGCGGTATTGAGAAAGAGATTTCAAGCGGAGAGTTGAACGGATAATGGCGGTAACGGTTGACAGGTTATCCAGGATAGTAATTATATCCGGCATCAGTTTACATAAATATGATGCGCATAAAAAACTTATTTATGATTATGTACAGGGAGCTTTTACCAAACCGCCCGTACATGAGGATGTTTTAAAGATTGCCGAATATATCGACAATAAAGATGATGACATGCCTTTAGTATGGGAGTTTGAAAACGGTACGCTAATAGGAGCATTCTTTTGGGAGGATACATATTATCTGACGGGATATGTTATGGGAGCGGATCAGATAAAGCTCCTTACTTATCTTGAAGTAATAAGCGGCATTTTAACCGGCAACTATATTTTTCAAAAAGACATTTTGTTTCATCAAAATGTAAGTGTGGACGAAAAGGAGTCAAGCACTCAGGATATGCTTTTTGCGGATGCCAATATTGTTAACCATCATACGTTTCAGGATGAGACGGAGCTTCTTAGTGCGGTTGAAAACGGGGATAAGGATACAGTGCATGAATTTCTTGAAAAGGGTTTTATCCAGACCTTCAGGCGCACATCTCCGGATATGATGACGCATTACAGAAACGTTGCGATTTCCTCTATTGCTCTTGCGTCGAGAGCGGCAATTAAGGGCGGAGTTCCACCGCAGATGGCATATGATTTTGCAAATACGATGACAAAGCAGGTTGATAAAATACCTTCCCTAAGTCAGATGTATGCATGGATCTGCAGTGTGTTTAACAAATACACTCAGATGGTCATAGATGAGAAAGATACCGAGGTGCCAAACGGCATTACCGATCAGTGCAGACAGTATGTAATCGCACATTACAAGGAAAAGATAAGCGTAAAAGATATTGCGGATTATATAGGCAAAAGCCCTAACTATGTTTCAAAGGTTTTTAAAGAGTCGACGGGGATGAGTCTGACGGACTATATTAACAATGAGAAAATAAATGCCGCGAAAAACATTCTTAAATACTCAGACCTTGATGTATCGGCAGTATCAAACTTTTTGTCTTTCAGCTCGCAGGCGTATTTCGGAAAGGTTTTTAAAGAGCTTACCGGAATAACACCTAAAAAGTATAAGGACACAAACAGGGTAAAGGAACTCTCTTTTGAGAATTCTATAAAATAGAATATTGATACAAATCATAGAATTTTGATATAATCACCTTCTCCTTTAATATATATTAGAGAAGAACAGATTATATTAAAATTCTTTTTTTATAGGAGGTATAAAATGGCAATAGGAACTTATGAACAGTACAAAGAGCGTTTGCTTAACATGAAACCAAACGTATATCTTAACGGAAAACGTATTGACCGTTCAAACGGAAAGACAGGAGCAGAAAGAGATCTTGCTGACTGGATTGTAGGCGGAACATACGTTATGAAGCAGTGCTATGATACTGCAAACGATCCTAAATACGCAGATGTTTGCGTAATAGAGGATGAGAACGGTAAAAAGCATAACAGATGCTGCCATATTCATCTTTCTCAGGAGGATTTATTAAAGAAACAGCTTATGACTCGTCTCATCTGTCACAGAGTGGGCGGATGCATGCAGAGATGTATGGGTACTGATGCCATGAACGCGCTTTATTCTGTTACTTACGATTGTGACGAAGCCTGCGGTACAGAGTATCATGCAAGACTTAAGAAATATATTGAATATGTACAGGAACATGACCTTGTCTGTAACTGTGCTCAGACTGATGTTAAGGGCTCGAGAAATAAAAAATACAAAAGAGCTCACCAGCAGCCGGATCCGGATCAGTTCTTCCATATTGTAGATACGGATGTTGACGGTATAGGTATTGACGGTAAACCATGTAAGGGTATTATCGTTCGAGGCGCAAAGATTTGTAATTCATGCGCACCTTATGTAGATGAGATTATCGCTCTTCCTACAAAGTTCATGGATGAAGAAGACAGAGACTATGCAGTGGCATTTGCTCTTCCTGCAGACTGGGACGGAGTTAAGCTCATGGCTATTCCGGGAGTACATCATAAGAGAACTCATCTCGAAGCTCCGTTTGCTCAGATTGGTGACGTTGAGTCCCTTACTATCTTTGATGACTGCTTCGTACCGTATGAGCGTGTATTTATGAACGGTAGAGAAAAAGACGGTGTATGCCGTTATGCAGGTTATCTTGCTCTTATGTTTGCTCACTATCACAGACATTCATACACAGGATGTAAGACAGCCGTTTCGGAAGTTATCGCTTCTCAGGCAGCTCTCGTTGCAGAAGTTAACGACATTGCAAAAGAGTCACATGTTCGTTCTAAACTTTGCGACATCATTCAGACAGCGGAGCTTGTATACGCAGCAGGACAGCTCGCAGGATACCGCGCTCAGCAGTTCCCTTCAGGACAGTGGGTACCTGATGAAATCCTTACAAACGCAGGTCGCCGTCTTGCAGGTCACAACATTTATCATGAGTATGAGACAATGGCCGATCTTACAGGTGGTATCTGTGCATCACTTCCTACAGAAGAGTCATTCTTCGCTCCTGAGACAGCAGAGCTTTGCAACAAGTACATCCAGAGAAATCCTGCTTGGTCTACAGAAAATGTACATAGGGTAATGAGAATGATGGAGAACAAGCTTTGCGATTCATTCGAAGCTGCACAGGCTGTTGCCGGTGTACACGGCGGTGGATCACCGCTTATGGAAGAGATTACTCTTATGAGCAGATACGATCTTGAAGAGCTCAAGAAGATCGCTAAATACCTTGCAGGTATTCCGGGATACGAAGAGTGCCCAAGATACGAGAGAGCTTATGCTTCACCTCGTTCAATGCTTGCCCGTTTCGATGCAAGT
>JAILQM010000102.1 GCA_024698965.1 Eubacterium sp.
GAGAAAATACAAAAACGGAATAAATCTTTCTTATGAAAGGCAGCAGCAGAGCGAAAATCTCACGAGTGCCGAATTCTGAAAAAGCGTTTTTAAAAACGAAAATATAAATGCAGTCTCTATTCTCCCTTTATATTTTCCTGACATATTTAATATTCTTCTTATTGAGCGAATCATGCCGACACCTCCTTCATATTTTCAACACTGTCTTTGCTTACAGCAGACCAGTTTCTGGTTCCTTCTGACAGTTCCCAAAGCCTTTTATATCTTTCGCTTGATTTTATGAGTTTTTCGTGCGTGCCGGCCGCTTCAATTCTTCCCTCATTAATAACTACAATCTTATCCGCATTTTTTATGGAATAGAGTCTGTGTGCAATAACTATAACCGTTTTATCCGAAATAAGTTCAGCTATTGCCCTGTTCATCTTATCCTCGTTTTCGGGGTCCATAAACGCTGTTGCCTCATCCAACACAATAATTGGTGCATTTTTAAGAATGGCTCTGGCGAGCGCAATTCTTTGCCTCTCTCCGCCTGAAAGCATCTTTCCTGAATCACCTGCCAATGAATCAATTCCTCTGTCAAGTTTTGACAGGAATTCTTCGCACTGAGCTTTCTTTGCAGCTTCTAAAACTTCCTCCCTTGTAGCATCCGGCTTTCCGATTTTGATATTATCAAAAAGACTCATATTAAATAAAAACTGTTCCTGCGAAACAAAAGATATTTCTTCATTCAGACTTTCAAGGCTCATATCTGTAATATCCTGTCCGCCCATTGTAATTTTTCCTGAGGATATATCATAAAAATGTACAAGCAGTTTTGCCAGTGTTGACTTTCCGCTTCCGGATTCTCCCACCAGGGCTGTAACGGAATTTTCCTCTATGTCCAAACTTAATTCGTTTATAACATTATTTTCTCCGTCATATGCAAAACACACATTTTCAAATCTAATGCTGTGGTTTTCACCCGTGAATAAATTTTTGCCCTGCTTAAGAGGCTCTGCGGAAAGAATATTTTCAAGCGCGGTAATCTTATAGTTAAGCTGAGGCAGTACACTCATATAAGACATAGCTTTCATGATTGTCGGCCCTATGGAAAATCCCATACATAAAACCAAAAGTAAATCGGACAATTCCGATATTCCGCTAAAGACAAAGTATCCGCCTATAGGCAGAGTAAAAAGCGCCACACACGGCAGAAAACTTCCGTAAAGAGCCATCCAAGGCCAGCAAATCTTATACCAGGCAATCGTAAAATCCTTATAACTTATTACATCCTTCGAAAATCTTTTATAGCTTTCTCCGTCTCTTCCGAAAATCTTAACAACTTCCATTCCGTTAATATATTCCACAATCGTATCGTTCATCTTCTGCGCGGATGAATAATAATCTCCCATCTTGCTCGTGCCTGCAGCATACATTGCCATCATGGAAATCATCCCTATAGGAAAAGACAAAAGCGACAAAAGAGCAAGCTTCCAATCCACAAAAAACATGGCAATAACAACTATTAAAGTCACTGCTACATTAGAAAATCCTTCCGGAAGCGCATGTGCCATCATAAGCTCCATATTATCAATATCATCAATAAATACTTTCTTTAAGGATCCCACTCCCAGCTGCTGAATCTTTCCGAGCGGCAGGTTTTCAAGCCTATGCTGAAGAGATATTCTCAGATTTTTAAGTGTTTGATATGCGCTGTAATGAGACTGTGTAAGCCCATAAATATATAAAAGTACATATATAATCCCGCATACCAGAAGCATAGCAAGTCCGCTCAGATAAAAAGGCAATTCTTTCACACCGCTTACTGCGCCGTTTAATATTTTATAAATCGCCAGAAACTGAAACACATTAAACATCAGTCCAAGGACCAAAAAAACAATTGCCCGGTAGGTATATTTTTTATACTCTCCGGTATATTCCAAAACTTTTTTTAACATCACTGTCTCCTATAAATCAATAAAACAATATCCTTTTAATTATCGATAATTCAATTATCATGCAGCCTTAAAATAAGTGCCATATAGCTATGGCACAAAGTTTTAATAAGCAAATAATGAGGCTATATTGAGCCACAAAGCAAATCCTACAATAGCAAAATCAACCAATCCCATTTTTACATCTGCAAGACATGTTCTTTTGTTATCGGCTCCCAGCCCTCTGCATAAAGAAGCTGCCGATAGTTCATCCGCAATAATTACAGTATTTGACAAAAGAGGAACTATTAAGCACTCATATATAAGAGCCGGCCTCGTTATAATATTCTTAATATTAAAAGCAAATCCCCTAAACTTCATTGCATTTTTTATGTTTGTCCACTCTTCTCCTATTGTAGGAAAAAATCTGAACATAACCGCAAAAGGGATTGTTATTTCGTCCGGAAAATGCATTTTTTTAAACGCCGCCAAAAATTCCGATACCTTTGTTGTCCTTATCATAAGAGAAAAAACCATAATTACGGGTAAAAACATTTTAAATACCAGTATCCCCGCAACTAAAATAACTATACCGCTGTTTATGCTGCTTCCCTTAATGAGCATATCTATACCAATCATTATCAGATAAACAATCAGCATTTTCTGAGCATACCAGAACTCTCTGCCGTTAATGAGCAAAAAATACGCCAAAGCAAAAAGCATTCCCTGATATAAAAGTCTCGGTTCCCTAAGTGCCGCAAAACTGCATAAAATCACAAGCAAAAGTTTTGTTCGCGGATCTATCTTAACAAAGGCATCTCCCTGAAATTTTATCTTCTCAAACATTAAACTATTCCGGCTTTCTCAAAATGTTTTACATTCATTCTTGCACCTATATTTGCGCCTATTATTCCGCCTACTATTGCAATAATAAACTGTACCGCCAAAAACCATATCGGTGTCATTGCATCAATTTTATCTGCATAATCCTGTCCGTAGTACTGAACACATGCGCTAAGGAAAGTATCCCTTGCAGTATAAAGCGTTATAAATGGTCCTATGGTTGCACACGCAAAAACAATGTAGCTCAGCTTAATACCCTGCATGCTGTAAGCGGTTTTTGAGAGTATAATTTGAGCAATTATTCCCAATATAACAACATAAACAAGCACTATAACCGATGTTGCAGACATTACAAATCCCGATAAAACCGCAAGAATAATTACAGCACCTTTTTTAGGCACCTTGCTTATATACAGCGTATAAACAGGTCCCAAAATAACAGCTGCTATAAACGGCAACACCAAATACACCGGAATAACCAATCCCGTAACAGATGCGAGAATGCAAATGAGCGCCACATAAAGCACCGCAAACACACCCGCCATAATTAAATCTTTAGTTTGTAACTTCTTTTCCTTCATAATAATCCTCCATTTTATTTACTTGCCCGATATTCTCGCGCATAGTTACCTCGTAAAAAAACTTGTATAATCTGTTTTTCGTAAAATCATCGAGAGCGTATTTCTCGTATACCCTTCCTTCTTTTAAACAGATAATATGATCCACCACCGATAAAATCAGTTCCATATCATGTGTTATAACAACTACAGATTTACCCATATCCGCAAGCTTTTTAAGTACCCCGGACACCTCTTGCATATGTTTGTAATCAAGACCGCTAGTGGGCTCATCCAAGATTATCAATTCCTTATCTGCAGCTATTGCTCCGGCAATTGCCACTCTCTGCTTTTGTCCTCCCGACAAAGAAATCGGATGTCTTTCTTTTAAAGTTTCAAGATCCATTATCCTAAGAATTTCATCCGCCTCACTAACATGTATATCCTGTCTGTAATCTTTCCCGTGTTTTTCTCTTAGTGAAAGAAGTACCTCATTTATTACGCTGTCGGCAAAAAGCTGGGTGTTTACATCCTGCATTACCATAAAACTGTCTTTTATCCGGGCGTTGCATTTTTCTTTTTTCCCATTCTTTAAGACATTGTCGTTTTCGCCTTTAACGAGCCCGCATAAACATTTTGCAAACGTAGATTTTCCGGCACCGTTTTGCCCTATAACAGCAGTTATTTTTCCTCTGCTTATCTCAAGATTTTCAATATCTATTCCCTTCTTGCTCTTGCCGTAGAAGTAGCTCAGTTTCTTTATGAAAAAACCGGCCCCCTCATCAGCATTCTCATATTTTTTTGAAAATACTCTCTGCTCAAAAAGTTCCTTCATAGAAAATGTACGAAGTCCCATTTTTTTCAGTTCATCAATTGTCAGGCTCGGAATCGCATTTTTTTCAATACATTTCGCAATACGGCCGTTTTTCATATAAAACACCCTGTCGCAAAGCTTTCTTAAATAATAAAGTCTGTGTTCTGCGATAATAATTGTTTTATTTTGTTTTTTCCATTTTGCTATTGTGTTTTTTAATTCCTCAATGCCGTTTAAGTCAAGATTCGATGAGGGCTCATCCATAACAATCACTTTCGAATCCGCTATAGCAACCGACGCACAGGCAATCTTTTGTTTTTCTCCTCCGGAGAGTTCAAAAATACTTCGATTAAGAAGTTTCTTAATCCCCAAATCATTTACAACATTTTCGAGCCGTTTAAAGATTTCTTCTTTTTCCATTCCCTGATTTTCGCACGCAAAAGTTATTTCACTTGTTGTATCCACATTAAAAAACTGGGTTCTCGGATTTTGAAAAATACTTCCTACGGTTTTTGCCGTTTCATAGAGTTCTTCTTTAGAGGGATTTTTTCCCTTAACCAAAAGATTTCCCGTCATTTTCCCCTTATAAAAATTTGGACAAAGACCGTTTATAAGACGAATCAGCGTTGTCTTTCCGCAACCGGATTCTCCGGTCACAACAATTACTTCACCTTCTTTTATGTCAAGATTTATATCCCCAAGCACCGTTATATCTTCCTTCCCCGAAGATAAGTATTTGTATCCGGCATGATTAAACTCAACCATGTTAGCAACACCTAACCTTCCCACAAAATAAAAGAACGATAATAGATTATTAAATTATCGATAATCTAATTATCATTCTCACAGTTTTATATATTATCCCAACAAATTTAATATGTCAAACGTTTTTATTCTCAATAAGCGGGGCTTCTTTCTTATAGTATTTTTCTTCTTAAGCCATTTCCTTCATCTTCTTACTTATTGTTTCGACAAACATGGGTACAAGAGGATTTTTATTTTTTTTATTATATTGTGCATAGAGGCTTATATGCGGAATGTTATCAGGCAGTTTAAGTTCTGTAACTCCCGCTACCGACAATCTTGCGGCACTTTGCTTTGGAATTACGGTTACCCCTTCTTCCATTGATATCTCCATCATCATAGCCATAATTGATTTTATATATCTGATATTGGGCTTTATTTTTAACTTGGTAAAGACTTCACTTACATCAAGTATCGCGTTCCCTACATCCATAGAAAAAAGAACCGGATGTGTTCTTAAGATATGAATCGGATCCGGGTTATCGATTTTATCAAGAAGGCTTTGCGCTACCATTAACACAAAATTTTCTTCAGTAAGAGCTTTTGTATTATAATTTGCATTTAGCTCAGGTGTGGTTGATATCTGAAAATATATATCGGGCTCATCTTCATATAAGCTCGGCTTTTCTTGAATATTATTGTCGTAGCGGAAGTCCATTTTTATCGGCGCATACCTTCTTTTAAAATCCAAAGATGTTTCAATAAGAATTCTGCAAAACTCCACATTATTCGGAACCGGCTCCATAAGGGAAAAAATCAGCTGATTTCTTCTGGGTTCCACATTAGAAATCCCACTCACAAATTCCTTAAGCAAGTCCTGCTTTTTGAGAATCTCTTCCACTCCTTCATATAATGCCTCTCCGGCTTTGGTAAGTTCAAGACCGTGACTTCTCCTAAAAAACAGCTTTTTCCCAAGTTCAGTTTCTAAAGCCGCTATATTTTTACTTACCGAAGACTGTGTTACAAACAGATTCTCTGCTGCCTTCGAAAAACTTCTGTGTTTTGCCACCGCCTGAAAATATCTTAAATTTCTGCTTTCCATCCAACATCACCCCCTAATATTTCTTTTAGGAATATTACTACCCTGTATTTAGGTAAAAAACATCATTGGTCTATTCCTAAAAAGAATTATATACTTATTATATAAATAAAACAATATTTACTTAGGAGGGTACTATGTTAATTAGCAAAATTGTCGAAGCTCCAACGCCGTGGCATGTAGACAAAACCTATCATCTTTATGATTTGATAATTAAAGACGGCGCAAAACTCATACCGCCGGAAGGTAAATTTTTAACTCTTACAGTAAACGGTGTCGGATGCGATATAAAGCCCGGAGTTTACCGCGGAGATGTAGTTGTATCTGTAACCACACCATACCATATCGGCCCCCACGGCCTTATGGTAATAAATCAAATAGAAAACGATTTAAAGCAGGCTGCCGTTATTTCAAATAACAAGGTTGTCGAAGAGCAATGTGTACCTGCAATTCTTCAGGATGCTGTATTGGGAGAAAAAGAAACCGACGGATTATATCTCGCATCTTCGGAAGAAGATTTTAACGGTATTGTATTTGACGGTGACACAAAATATATTCTCAAAAATTCACGTTTTGATATGGAAGGCAACGGTCATAATGACTGGCTTGGCTTGGGTGCTGCCATTACTGCCATTGATAATGTTGATTTAACCGTGGAAAACAGCCAGTTTAATTTCTCCGGAGTAACAAGATGTCTTCTTCAGGTTGCCGGGCGTTCCACTGTTACCCTTAAAGATTGCAGTCTTATTAATATCGGTCCCGACGGAGAAGATTGGGTCGGATCGTTTTCGTGGGCAGTAGGTTTTAAAGGTTATAACAGAGTTGCACAGTTATGTGACAGTGCAAAAGTTTTATACGACCACTGCGATATTCGCGGAAACGGATGGGGACTTCTTTCAATTGACGGTTCGGATGATCCGGTTGACATGTACGTAAAAGATTCTACTCTTACCCTTACAGGTGCAAGATCACACGGCTATGGCGCATTCTGTATCGGCGATAATCATATTACATATGACCACTCAAAGGTAGATGTTTTCGGATATCCGATTCTTCTTATGGGCATGGAAGGCAAGGGCGTTTTTGACGTCAAAAACGGTTGTGAAATTACCGGTCGCCGCTTTGGAGCCTTCATTATCGATGATGATAATTCACACCTTAATATTTCGGATTCCAAATTCAAAACAGGTAAATCCTCTATCTGTATAAAAGGTTCATCTACAGTAATTAACGTAAAGAATACCGAATTTGTTGCCGGAAACGGCACTGTTTTACAGCTTATGGATTGTGACGAAGCCGGTATGAATGTTGAAAACTTTAAAATACCGGTAAAAGTAAAAGACGAAAAAGATGAAAACAGAAACCTTTCGACCGTTTCGGAATCTGAAGATGTAACTCTTAACCTTACAGACTGCAATATTACCGGTAATTTCTACAATTCAACTACAAATATAAGGGCATACTCATGGGGTACAGTAGGAGGAATGGGAAAACTTCACGATATTGTAATTGGAGAAATGCCTATGCCGGATCCCGAAAAACCGCTTCCGAAAGGAACAGAAGAAAGACATAACGGAGACGACTTAAAAGGAGCCAAAAACTTAGGCATTAATTTAAGCAACACATCAATAGAAGGCATTATTTCCGCCGCTTCTCAAAAATATCGTGACGGGCTTACACTTATTACCTGTGAAAACAGAGACGAGCTTTCAAACATCACTCAAGAAAGCGCTTTGCCTGTCAACAACGGCGTAGTAGTCACCATTGATTCAGCATCAAAATGGATTGTTACCGACACATGTTATATCACTGCTTTAACAATTGCAAATGGTGGTATGATAGAAGCAGCCAAAGGTAAAGAACTCAGCATTAAAATCGACGGCACAGAAACAACAATTACTTCCGGAACCTATACCGGAACCATAGAATTGAGCGTACATTAAAAACTTGCCTACCTAACAATATATAACAAACATAGGGGACGGTTCTCTTTGTCAGCATAGGGGACGGTTCTCTTTGTTAGCATAGGGGACGGTTCTCTTTGTTGAAACATAAGTATTTGATATAAGGCTATATATTTTATTTGTTTCAACAAAGAGAACCGTCCCCTATGCTACAAAGAGAACCGTCCCCTATGTTTTACCCGCTATTTATTTGAAATATTCTGTTATATAAGAATCAATATGGCTTTCAATTTTATCTTTTCCAACACTTTCAAAATTTTTATATCTTGCGCCCTCGATTTCAAGGGTTTCTCCGGCATCTCCAAGAGCATTTTCCAGCTCCTGTATCATATTCTCCGAAATAATTTCATCATTTTCAGCATAAACCAGCAACACCGGTATATCTTGCGTTATTCCATCACATATATCGATTGCTGTAATATCGATTCCGAATATGTTATTACATGCTGCTTTAAACAAAGGCATTCCTATTATTGAAGGGATTCTAAGAATATTAGAAACAAACTCACTCGCAAGCTCATCAAAACTTGGATAAGCCTCTTCAGCCACAATAAACATTACATTATCCGGCATATTTTTCATAGCCAAAAGCGCAGTCGAAGCACCTATGAGCTTACCATGTATTATGTAAGATTTTTCCCCATACATTTCCGAAAGCTGATTCAGTTCGTTTACTAAATCTTCTGATTCAAGGTCTCCCCAACTAACATATTCGCCTTCGCTTTCACCTTCATTTCTCATATCCGGAATTAGAATATTATAACCCTTATCATAATAATATGACGCGAAAATATAGTCGCTGTCCTTATCTTCTGTAAAAGAACCGAGTAAAACAACAGTAACCTCGCTGTTTTGGTTATAATAATACGCGCTCATCTCATCGTTGTTTGCTCCGGTAAAACTCAGCTTTACCTCGAGATTCTGCTGTCTGAAGTCATCATATTCTTCAAGATTTTCATTCATAGCCTCTGCTTCATCATCAGTAAGTTTTAGACATGATATGGCATCAATTGCATCTTCTGTCCCATCATAATTACCCAAAAACATATATGCATAGTTTTCAGGTAATCTTTTAAGCCAAAGTCCTATAACCAATATAACCGCAACCACGCAAATCAACACTGTCGCTTTATGCTTCTTTATTTTTTGCATTTTTGTTCCTTTCCCTATCTACAGTTTTGCAATTAGCATTCCCAATTCTTTTTCCCCAATAGGATATTGTTCTTTTTTTGACTGCAGATATTCTTCATAAAGCTCTTGTTTCAGTGCTGTCTCAGCTTTTATATTTGAAATCTTATCACCCTGATTTATATAGTAAATAATATAAGCCGTCGTATTATCAATTACCGTGGTTATGTCTCCGGATATTCTGTTTTCATCGCTGTACCAGTCGCAAACCGCTTCCGGATATTTATCATTCATAAGTTCCTTTTTTACTCCCCTTGTAACCGATACGTCCTCTTCCTGTGAATAAGCTGCGGCTAGTTCTTCAAAATTCGATTGCTTATTTCCCATTTCGTAAAATTTTTCAAGAATATTTTCACAACGTATTTTCAGATTCTCCATCTGTCTTTCTGTTACTTCTCCGGTATATCTGTCACTTTCCGCATTAATAAGAATAATTACTACGTCCGCCGCATATCCTTCATCTTCAATTTCATTTTCAGAAATATATTCTTCTAATTCATCTTGAGTAATACTAATTGAATCAAGCAAAATATTTTTATACTCTTTAGCTAAAAGACTACGCTCATAGGCCTCATAATAAAGCTCCGGAGTAACCGCCGATGAATATACTTTTTTCAAATATTTTTCTTCGGAACTCAAGCCGCATTCTTCTGTCTGCTGAGCTATTGACTCCTTTTCTTTTTCCAACTCTTCTATTCCCTCTTCACTTAAAACATAGCCCCCATTTTTAGCCACATCACATAAAATAATCTCTTCTTGCAATGTTTCTTTTGCGAGCATATTAAAATACTCATCCCAGCTCATACCGTAAGGGCTTTCCTGCTTATGAAGCTTTGAATTTGTATATAACCCCTGTGAAGTCAGATCTTCATCTGCATGCTCTGATATATAATCATAATATTCCCAATAATAATATAATTTATATTCTGCCGCAGAAACACTGTAATCGCCGATATTCTCGGCGATTACAATGCTTTGAGGAATCCCTGATACAAACAGTGCGCACACTGCCATAACAAGAACCGCTCCTATTAAAGTTATATTCTTCTCGATTTTTTTCATATGTCGTTCCTAGTAGAATAAAACCGCAATTCCAACAGCAAGCAAACTGAATATTACAGGTATGCATACCGTCAAAATAAAACTGTGTATATAAGACTCTTTGTAGTTTGTACGGAATACGGCAATTCCGGTTGCAACTGCAGATGAATGTGGAAGCGAGTCAAATGTTGTGGCAGTTGAAACAATAATTCTGTGTAATGCTCCGGCATTTACATTCGGCATCGCAACATAGGTTGAGCCGAATACCGAAAGCCACATAATCATTCCTCCGATACCATCTGCACAAAGACCTGCTATTAACGCAATTGAAAGCCATGCTGTAAAGTATGGATTCATATCAAGGCTCAGGAACATATTCTGAAGTGGTTCAAAACAAGCAGATGCCTGAGTAACTGTACCGAATCCATATACGCAAGCTGCCATTACCATAAATGGGCAAAGGTCCATCCATCCTCTCGAAAGTATTGTTTTTAAAGATATCTTCTTAGCAGTATCAATATTAATAAGCAAAACTACAGCAGAAGTAATCCACATTGCAGCACAAACAGTAGGCATTGCCTCCCATCCAAGTCCAATCTGAAAAGCAAAAGCAAGTACCAAAATCATAACTACAGGAATAAGCGATTTCTTAAATGAAGGAATCTCAATTTCTCCGAACTGTCCACCACTTAAATCAGCACACTGTACTTCCGTCGATCCCTCTGAATTCTCCGAATACCCTATTCCTTTTACTCTTGCCCTATTAATAATATACTGTAAATAAATTATACACAATACTATACCTACGATTGCAATAACCAAAGACATAGCCGGCGCCGCATAAAGCGTTGTGCCAAGATATGTAGTTGGTAAAACATTTGGAAGTGCTGTAACCCCCGGCAAAGTAAATGAAATAATAGGTGGAGCCGCTATTGCTGCAGCATATCCGATATTAAGCGGAAGGTTAGCCGATTTCATCATTGAAAATACAATCGGTGCAACAATAAACTGATACATGCTGATTCCGGCTAACTGTAATAACGCAGATACGATGAATATAGCATAAGGTGCGTATTTTACACCCATCTTATCGACAATAGTGTTCGCCATAGCTTCACCTGTTCTTGTCTCACGCATTACAAATGCAAAAACACCGGATGAGAAGAAAATCATTGCATTGTTTATAACAAAAGTTCCGACACCTGTCGGGAATGATGTAAGAACTGCACTTGCCCATCCGTCGGTAGCTCCGAACGCTACTACTACGGCTCCGGCAAACGCCGCAAACGCAGTATGAAATCCCTTAAAACACATCACAATAAATATTATCAATCCTGCAATCAGAAATGCAGCTGATACCCCTACACTTGTAAACATTTTTTACCTCCATAACAAAAAATTTAGAATTTCAAAGGTCCCCTGATAATTGTATTTTACCTTTTTATATTTTTTCTGTACAACAAACAATATCCCTCCATTTCCACAACGAAATGTGGTAAAATCTTTTATGTACAATATTTTGTTGATTGAGGGGGGCTAACTATGATAACTGATGCTATGATTAAATCATTTCTTACATTAGCGCGTACACTTAATTTTACAAATGCCGCAAAAGAAGAATATCTTACGCAGCAAGCTGTAAGTAAACACATTGCAAAGCTTGAAGAAGCCTTAGAAACTCCACTATTTTATCGCGAACGCGGGAATATACGTCTTACTGACAACGGCAGAATATATCATGATCTATTCAGCAGATATTATAGTGAGTTTGAAAGTACAAAATTATTTATTGAACGCATCAGCCACAAAAAAGATAATGTCATTCGTATAGGTCACCTGGACCTTTTAAATATCTCGGAATACTTTTCTCCAATTCTCAACGCCTTTACGAGGAACTATCCCGACATACAATTTATATATCAAAGCTCTCCCGATTGGGAACTTCCGACATTACTCCGAGAGCACAAAGTAGACTGTTGCATTACTTTTATGCCGGAAATTTTTTCGCCTGAAAAAACAGTATGTTTCAAAATCGGACAAGCTACAGAACATCTCTTTGTCGCCAAGAATCATCCTCTTGCCAAAGAAGATGCAAGCTACCTCGATTTTAAAAATGAGAATGTATTTTTCTCATTGCCGCCAAGTAACAATGTTAAATTCCTGCTAGAGCGTCTTTCAGCTTTTGGTTTTCCCTTTGATAATATGATTATTTCCGAGAACATGGCCTCAAGCTGTACTTCAATAGAGATGGGACAAGGTGTATCTTTTGCTGTTCTTCCCTGTATGCTTATTGATCCCAAAGTGTTTGCGACCTACCCCACCAACACCAATGTTGATATAGCACTCACCTATCTTATTGATGAAGAGCGTCCACTTATGCTTGATTTTATAAATATCGCAAAAAAGGTATCCGGCTAAACACAATGGACTCAGCATAGGGGACTCAGCATAGGGGACTCAGCATAGGGGACGGTTCTCTTTGTTGAAACACCTAAAATAGATAGCCTGATATCAGATACTTATGTTTCAACAAAGAGAACCGTCCCCTATGCTAAAGAGAACCGTCCCCTATGCTCGTCCCCTATGCTACACATGATTTCATAAAGCCGCTAAAACATAACCGTAACGGTTGTCCCCACTCCCGGAGCACTGTCAAGCTCTATTACAGCCTCATGAATTTCAACAATGTGTTTTACTATCGCAAGTCCGAGCCCGGTACCTCCGGTGGCTTTAGACCGGCTTTTGTCCACACGATAAAACCTCTCAAAAACTCTTTTTTGTTCAGCCGCCGGAATCCCTATTCCATTATCCTTGACAATCAGTTTAGGCCGTTCATCATCTGTAACTCTCACCAAAACCTTGCCTCCTTCATTGTTATACCTTATGGCATTCTGCACGAGATTCTCTATAAGTTCTTTAAGCATGTCTTTATTTCCCACCATCATGCACTCACTTCCCTCAAACAAAAGCTCAACATTTCTCTGATTTGCGCTGATGGACAAATCTTCCATACATTCTTTTGCTATACTATAAAGATCTATCTTTTCAAATGCCGGCTCCCTTTCGCTTCTGTCAAGCTCTGAAAGCCTTATAATATCATTGATTAAAACCAGCAACCTGTCTGCATTTCTTCTTATCTCCTGATAGAAATGCACCTTTTGTTCTTCATTTGCCATACCATTTTCCAGTAGCTCGGCATAACCCGAAATCGCTGTGATGGGAGTTTTTAGTTCGTGTGATACATTTGCCGTAAAATCCTGTCTGGCCTTTGCAGATGAAAGAATGTCTGCATGTTGGCGCTTAATTATCTCAGAAAAAGGCTCGAGCTCTTTGTAAGGTGCTTCATAATCAGCATCCTGAATATTCCTTGCCATCATCTCAATCGGCTTTAAAAGCTGCTTTGTCAAAAGATGAGAAAGCACTACACAGATTGAAATTATACATACAATGATAAACAGCGCTATAGGAGCCACCTTTAAAAACACCGACCAAATACTTTTTGCATTCGTTGCAACTCTTAGAACTGTACCGTTATCAAGTAAAATAGCATAATAAAATGTGTTTTCATTCATTGTATCTGAACGTCTTACAGTCTCTCCAACTCCTGTTTCAAGCGCCTGCTGGATTTCGGGCCTGTCAAGGTGATTGGATAATTCGCCTGAGGTCACATCATTGTCGTAAAGAACTGTACCGTCCGAATCTATCCACGTCACACGAAGTTCATCTATATCTGTGGATAAATCAATCTCATCGGTATCGATGTTAACGGACTCAAAATATGCAGTGTCTTTAAGAAGCTTTGCACTTATTGCAAGATCATTTCTTACCTGTTTTTGAAAAAGCCCATAATATACGATTGTAATTCCTATAACCGTTGCCAGAACTGCAAGAATAGCAATTCCCACAAGTCTTATGTTTATCTTATTTTTCATTCAATCACATATCCCACATTTCTGACTGTCCTGATTCTGTTCCCATAGCTTAAAAGCTTTTGGCGAAGCGTCTTTACATGCATATCTATGGTTCTCGATTCGCCCTCATAATCCGTTCCCCAAACCTGCCTTAAAATCGTATCCCTGCTTAAAACGATTCCTTTATTGAGCAAAAAAAGCGACAAAAGCTCATACTCTTTGTATGTAAGCTCAATAGCAGCCCCATCTATCATAACCTCATGTTTTTCGTCATTCACACTCAATCCGTCAAGTGTGAGCAAATTCGGCTTTTTGTCCTCCGTTCTTCTTAAAAGAGCCTTTACTCTTGAAATCAGCTCCATTACCGAAAACGGCTTTTTGATATAATCGTCTGCTCCGTTTTCCAGGCCTTTTACAAGGTCGAGTTCCGTGGTTTTGGCCGTGACCATTATTATCGGAATTTTCCTTGTGTCCGCACCGCTTCTCATTTTCCTTACAATTTCGTTCCCGTTCTCGTCCGGAAGCATTATATCCACAAGACATAAATCCGGAATCTCTTCTTTAACCTTTTTATAAAAATCCTTTGCACATGAAAAGCCGCACACATCATGACCTGCATTTTGAAGTGCAAACTTCTCAATCTCTCTTATATTTTCATCATCTTCTATAATATAAACCAGTGCCATTTTTCCCTCTCTTTATATGCGATTAACCTACGCATATATTGTATCATTCTCGGCATCAAGAGAATATTTATTTTTCAAATTTTTATATTCTTCTTCAAACAATACTTTTTTCTCATCCGACATCTCATCTATAATACTATGGATTTCATACCCGTTTTCTCCTATTGTCATAAGTTCTACGGCAATATTAGAACAGTGATCCGAAACTCTCTCAAGATCTATGAGAATATCTTCATAAATAAGACCCATCTCAGCGTTGCATTCTCCATCCTGAAGCCTTTTTACATGCCTTATTTTTATAATCTTGGTAAGTCTGTCCACAACTTCCTCCAAAGGCTCTACATGTCTTGCACCTTCAATATCCGAATTTATATATATTTTAATTGTTTTATCGACAATATCATTTATAGCCCTGCAAAGCACCTTCATTTCCGTTTGGGCAACAGATGAGAATTCATAGCCTTTATTACTCATTTCTTTCATGGATTCCGCAAGGTTTATCGCATGATCGGAGATTCTTTCAAACTCACTTATGCTATGTAGCATCTGAGTTAAGGACTGTCCGTCTTTTTTTGAAAGATTTTTACTTGAAAGTTTCACAAGATATGAACCCAAAGCATCTTCATAATCATCAATTTCATCCTCAAGTTTTTCGACATCATAAAATTTTTGGTTACTGTAATCAAACATACTCTCAACAGCAATTTCAATTGATTCTTTGGCTTTTACAGCCATTTCATAAACCTTTTGCCTACAAAACTCTACTGCAAAGGCCGGGCTCTCAAGGAATCTTTCTTCCATAACAAACCCTTTTTTCTCAACCATAGTTTCAGATGTTTTATCATCCGGAATTGTAATAGTTGCAAGTTTTACCAAAAGATTAGAAAACGGCAGGAAAACAACAGTCGCCGTAATATTAAATAAACTATGGATTACGGCAATTCCGGCTGCGCCAGCAGCAGTCTCCATAAAAGCAAAGTTTAAAAATGAATTCAAAATGTAGAAAACTGTCATAAACAAAATTGTACCGATCAGGTTAAAATAAAGATGAACCATCGCCGCGCGTTTTGCATTCTTGCTGGCTCCTACAGATGATATGATAGAAGTCACGCAGGTACCTATATTTTGTCCCATAATTATCGGAAGTGCGACCGAATAATTTACGGCTCCTGTCGTACAAAGTGCTTGCAAAATACCGACCGACGCCGACGAACTTTGAATTATCGCCGTAAGAAGCGCACCGGCTATCATACCGAGAACCGGATTATGAAATGCCGTCATCAGGCTTGTAAATGACTCATTTTCAGCCAGTCCGGATACCGAATCGCTCATAGTTTCCATCCCGAACATAAGAATAGAAAAGCCCAGCAGTATCCCACCTATATCCTTCTTTTTATTGCTGTTTTTACTGCTTAAAATAAGTATAATTCCGATAGCTGCCAGAACCGGCGAAAAAGATGACGGCTTAAGAAGAGAAACGAAGATGTTCGTTCCCTTAATATCTGTAAGTGACAAAATCCAGGCTGTTATTGTGGTACCGATGTTTGCACCCATGATAATTCCCACAGCCTGCGAAAGTTTCATTATTCCCGAATTTACAAAGCCGACCACCATTACCGTTGTTGCGGAAGATGACTGAATAACAGCTGTTACCGCAGCACCGAAAATAACCGCAAACACTTTTTTTGATGTCAGCCTTTCAAGTATTCCTTCAAGTCTGCTTCCTGCCATTTTAGAAAGGCCTTCACCCATAGTATTCATTCCGTAAAGGAATAATGCCAGCCCGCCGACCATATTTAACACTTTAAAAATATCCATTTTTTACCTCGATTCATATACTGTCTTTTTCAAAATGACAATATACTCTCGAGGTAAAAACAGATACAACTTTATGTAAAATCTATGTAAAATCTTTTTGAATTATTCGTAAATTTCCACTTCACCTACACAGTTATTCTTAATCTCTCCGACCAACGCATTTAGGCCCTCAATTACGTGCGGGCGGATGTCTCCACCTATAAGAACCCTCATAATATCATCTCCAACCTTAAGTTTCCCGCTCACGAGCCAAACACGCACAAAATAAATGCCATCCATTTCCATCGCGCTTTTTATAGCCGCATTTACTTTTTCTTCATCGTAAGAAAACTCCATTCCCACTACAGGCTTAGTGTTTTCCTTATTTTCCCTAACCTTAGCTTTCGCATCCTCTCTAACTATTCCTACGTGTGTCAGATACATTCCGCATTTTGCCGAAGATGCATCATTTTTCGCCTCTTCTAAAAGTTTATCCAAAGATGGCGGATTTATACCTTTTATTAACATTTTTTCTCCTTCCAACATAGGGGACGGTTCTCTTTGCTGATTTTATCTTAAAGATTTCAGTAAAAGAACTGCTACCGTTTACCATATATGTTTTTCTTTTATTATACTAAAAAATTCAATTTAATTCTCCTTATTTAACCAAAAACCGGCTCTGCATCCAGCAAAGAGAACCGTCCCTTTTGTTCATCCGCTGTCAGCTCGCTTATTTTTTTGCTGCTCGGACAAAAATATCAAATATTTTCGCGCTATTTTCATCTCTCATATACGAAAACTCCGGATGCCACTGAAGTGCCCATAAAAAACGACTTTCCTTTCTGTATACCGCTTCCACAAGTCCATCCTCGGAAACCGCCATAACCGAAAGCTGAGGCGAGAGCTCTTTTACTGCCTGATGGTGATAGCTGTTTACCGATAATTTATCGGCCCCAACGCAATCAAAAAGCGGACTGTCCTTTTCTATTTTCACTTCATGAACAGGTATATCATACGGCGGATTTTGATGATGCTCCACCTCGGATGGATGCTGAATATTCAAGTCCTGATAAAGCGTTCCTCCTAAACAAACATTTATAAACTGTATCCCTCTGCAAATTCCGAGAATCGGCTTATCCAAATCAATCGCCTTTTTTAGCACAACCGCCTCCATCTCATCCCTCATTTTGCAGCTCTCAACGCAATCAATACTTTCTTCATTATACAGCTCCGTTGACACATCCTGCCCTCCCGTAAACAAAAATCCGTCGCACATAGCCACAAGTCTTTCCAATGTCTCTTCATCACTGCTTAAAGGAAATACGATTGGAATCCCTCCCGCATGCGCAATTCCGTTCATATATCCCGGAAGCATCCATAGGCTTTCTTTTTCTTCATCCCAAAGGGGCATAACTCCGATTACAGGTTTCATTTTCTTACCTCCAAAAAAAGACAACGAAGCTCAAAGGCTCCGTTGTCTGCTTGTTTAATTTTAAATTACATATCACTTCTTGTCAAATCTCAGCATAGGGGCGGTTCTCTTCAGCATAGGGG
>JAILQM010000007.1 GCA_024698965.1 Eubacterium sp.
TGCAGTTATAAATGCTATAAATGTTCTAAAAAATGTTTTCATATTATCGTTTTTACGGCTTCTGTAATTTCTTCGTCAGTAACGGTTCTGTCTATTATTGCAGAACCTACTTTCTCAAGAAGAATGAATTTCAAGGTTCCTTTATCCATCTTCTTATCGGATTTCATAGTCTCGATTATATTAATTGCGTTAAATCCCTTAGGAGTAAACTTCGTCGGCAAATCGTATTTTTTGCAGATATCGATTACCGATGTATATTCATCCTCGGTTATATTGCCGCGTTTATAGGAAATATAAGATGCGGCCTGCATGCCCAGTGCCACGCATTCTCCGTGATAAAGCTCGAAATTCATAAGCTTTTCTATTGCATGACCTATAGAATGTCCGAAATTAAGAAGCGCCCTCTCTCCTTTTTCAGTGGGATCGTTTTCCACTACTCCCCTTTTTATATCACAGTTCATATAAATAATTTCTTTCATAAAAGAAAATTCTTTATTATGAATCTTTTCTACCGAATTATTTAGTTTATCAAGCAAATCCCTGTTTTTGATATATCCGTGCTTAATCACTTCTCCCATACCGCTCGCAAGCTGTCTGTCTGGAAGTGAGTTTAATGCCGATAAATTCATATAAACAAGCTTTGGCATATAAAAAGCGCCAACCATGTTTTTATAGGCCTTAAAATCAACACCGGTTTTGCCGCCTATGCTCGAATCCGACATGGATATAAGTGTTGTAGGAATCTGAATAAAGTCAACTCCTCTTAAATATGTGGCGGCTGTAAATCCGGTTAAATCACCCACTACTCCTCCGCCGAGCGCAATCAAAAGATCGCGTCTTTCGAACTTATTAAGAATAAGATCTTCATAGACGTTTTGAACCGTTTCAATGGTCTTATTCTCTTCTCCCGCATCAATAACGCATGAATAAATGTTTTTATACTCATCAAAAAGAGCATTTTTAAGCTCCTCAAGATAAAGAGGAGCCACATTTGTATCCGTTACAATCATTATTTTTACGGAACTGTCATATGAAAGAGCTTTAAGCTCTTTAGCGATATTGTCAAATCCGCTTTCCAAGGTGATATCGTAAATGATTTCACCGTCTTTTCTTACATGTAATCTCTCTGGCATAGCTCTTCCTAAATATCTACATGAAGTGAACCGTCAAGTCCGCCTAAAAGTTCCTGAAAATCTCCCGAGATTTCAACACTCGGAGGTGTGATTATAAATATATAATTTGAAATCTTCTGAAGGTTTCCGCTGATGGCAAAACATGAACCTGATGTAAAATCAATGATTCTCTGCGCAATATCAAGGTTAAGTCCTTCCATGTTAAGTACAACAGTGCGACCGTTGAGAAGAGTTTCTGTAATCTCACGTGCATCTTCGATATTGTTTGGCTTGATTACACAAACCTCCATATTATCATCTCCCTGATTTTTTCTTGAATTTCTCATTGGCATAATCTTAGGCGTTGTTTTAGGTGCCTTAGTTACCTTTTCTTCAACAACTTCTTTATCCTTTTTTCTGAAAAGTGAAGGCTTTTCTTCTTCCTCATCGTAGTCGTTATCGTCGATATCGTAATCATCATAATCATCGTCGTCAGGATTAAGATTCATAACATTTAAAAACTTATCAATTACACTCATTTTCTTCTCCTTAAATTTGGTAGTTTCTTTCTCCGAAAATACCGGTACCGACACGTACAAGTGTCGCTCCCTCTTCAACAGCTACCTCATAATCGCCTGTCATTCCCATGGATAACACGCTCATAGATACATTATCAATGTTTTTCTTATCTATGTCAATGGATAAATCCTTTATGGCTTTAAAATACTTGCGGTTATCTTCGGGATCTGTCACATAAGGCGCAATTGTCATAAGCCCTTTAATATGTATGTTTTTAAGAAGAGCAACTTCTTTAATCAAATCTATTACTTCTTCTTTAAAAAGTCCGAATTTGCTTTCCTCTTCAGCCATGTTTACTTCTATAAGAATGTCAACCTCACAGCCTTTTTTTACAGCCTGTTTGCTGATTTCTTCCGCAAGATGATATGAATCCACGGAATGAATAAGACAAACCTTATCTACAATATATTTGACCTTATTGGTCTGAAGATGGCCTATCATATGCCATTTAATATCTTCGGGAAGAACCGGATATTTATCGCGGATTTCCTGGACTTTATTTTCGCCGAAATCTCTGGCCCCGGCATTATAAGCTTGCTCAAGCATAGGAACAGGCTTTGTTTTGCTTACAGCAATTAAAGTTACCTCTTTCGGATCTCTGCCTGCTCTTTTGCAGCTTTCTTCAATTTTCTTAAGTATTTTATTATAATTTTCTCCTACCATAATAAACCTCTCATTCTTATGATTCCGTAGCAAGCAGCTGGTTCATCAAAGTATATAAATTGTCATGATTTTCAGCATTTAAAATAACGGATATATATCTTTTACCGCTTGAACTTTCGCTAAGAAGTACAAGGCAGCTTCCTGCGGCGCTAGTTGTTCCTGTTTTTCCGCCGAGAACCGTAACTCCTTCCGGGGCTTCAACAGAACCCGATAAATAGCTGTTTGTACTTGACCATTCCTGTGTAACTGTATTTCCCGATGAATCGGTATACTCTGCAGTATATGAAGATGAAGTTATAATCTCATAAAAATCCTCATTTTCAAGTGCATTTTTAAATATCATATAAAGGTCGTAAGCCGACGTGTAATGGTTTTCATTGGTAAGACCGTTCGGATTTACAAAATGTGAAAGCGTGGCCCCGGTGTAATTTGCATTTTCGTTCATAAGCTCGGAAAACGCATCCGTAGAGCCAGAAACATATTCCGCAAGAGCAATTGCTGCTTCGTTTCCGGAACGCAGAATAAGACCGTATAATGCGTCTCTTACACTTACAACGTCTCCTGCCGCAAAACCGCAGACAGAAGAACCCGACTCTAAATCGAGGGCCGTATCGCTGATTGTAAACGTATCATCCAAATTATCGCAGTTTTCAACAACAAGATAAGCTGTAAGTATCTTTGTTGTACTTGCCGGATAAAGCCTTTCGTAGCAATTTTTGGAGTAATTTACGCTGTTGTCGTCAAGGCAGACAATAAGCCCTGCCTCCGAGAGACTCTCGTCAACTTCGGAGTTGTATATATTATCGTTAATAAGCGCATAGTCTGATGAAAACGCTGTCAAGCTTCCGAGATAAACATTATCGCCGAGATTATATGCCGAAGATGTATTTGTTGTGTCATATTCATTCTCCAAAGAATTTGAACATCCGGTAAATAAAATACATACAAGAGCACTTAAAAACAATATAACAATGTTTTTTTGCAGTTTATTTATACATTTCACGCCACTCTAAGTCTCCTCTGTCAAGTGATTTTATCAAAAGCTCCGCGCTCGCAAGATTCGAAGCAAACGGAATATTATGAATATCACAGTATCGCATAATAATATCCACGTCCTGCTCATTACTCATAGATGTGTTGGCATCTCTTAAAAATATAACAAGATCCATCTCGTTATGCTCAATCTGAGAACCGATTTGCTCAATACCTCCGAGGCTTCCGGCATGGTATTTATGAACCGACAGATTGGTGGCTTCTTCGATAAGCCTGCCTGTTGTGCCGGTGGCATATAAATCGTTCTTTGATAAAATATTTTTGTATGCTATGCAAAAGTTTTGCATAAGATTTTTCTTTGCTTCATGTGCAATAAATCCAATACGCATAAGTATCCCCTTTTTTACCCTTAAATACTTGTTTATATCATTATCTTCTTTTATCTGATTGCAGTCCGACATTTAAAACGAAACCGATTCCCGCAAACATTGTAACCAAGGATGTCAGTCCGTAGCTTACAAAAGGAAGCGGTAGTCCGGTATTTGGTAAAAGTCCGGTTACAACACAGATGTTAACAAAGCTCTGAATTCCTATAAGAGCCCCTATTCCGTAGCAGATTAACGAACCCTGGAAGTTTCTGGCTTTGGTTCCGATTATAATACATTCTATAGCAATAATAAAAAGCAGTCCTATTACAATACAACATCCTACAAAGCCGAGCTCCTCTCCTGTTACGGCAAAAATAAAGTCTGTCTGAGGCTCCGAAATGAAATTACCGTTTTTTAGAGAGTTAATATTATTGTTGAACAGTCCTTTTCCGAGAAGCTGTCCGCTGCCTACCGCAGTTATGGAATTCTGCTGCTGATAAGCACTTTGCGGATAATCCTCCGGATAAAGCCACGATACTATTCTAAGCCACTGGTAATATGAAATTATCGTCTGATTTTCCTGTATGATGGCATTAAATAAAATCGCAAATGCCGGAATACCGACTCCAAGTATTGGAGCAATTATCTTATAGGATAAATCCGCAAGATATAAAAGAACCGCGCATACGAGGAAAACAACAATACTTGTCGATAAATCGGGCTGTTTTAAGATTAAAAGTATCGGTAAAAATATCAATATAAGAGTTATGAAAAAACCTTTTGGCTTATTGATTTTTTCTTTATTTACAGTTAGGTATTCTGCCAGAAAAAGTATCATTAATATCTTAACCATTTCGGAAGGCTGAAACTTGATAAAACCTAGATCCACCCATCTTGTCGCACCGCCCACATCATCACCGAAGATGAATATTAGTCCGAGAAGACCGAGTCCGAAACAGTAAATTATCTTATAAAAACCAAGCACATAGTTATAATCAATCAATGAAATGACAGTCATTGCTATAAGTCCCAAAATAAGTCCGGCAATCTGCTTATTTCTGTAGGCTTCATTGGCGCTCGAAATAATCATTATTCCCATTATCGATATAGCCACAACAAAAACTATAAGGGAAAAATGATAGTTTACCAATCTGTATTTTCTTGTAATGTTTTCACTTATTTCAAGTCTCATTTTTATTCTCCGAATATTAAAATTAATCGGTAACCGTTGATGATCCGCCGGAATCCTGGATGGACTCGGAAATAGAATCCAAATCGCTTAACTCAAAGAAATACTCAATTATATGAGAAGTTACTTCGGCCGCATTTCCCGATGAATAACCATAAGGAATTCTTGTTGCAATAGCAACTGTCGGATCGTCATAAGGAGCATAGCATACGAAAAGCGCATGGTTTGCTCTGGTTGTTTTTTCCTGAGCGGTACCGGTTTTTCCGGCCACTTCTATTTCGATATCGTCGAAAGAGTCAAGGTTTTCGACAACGAGTTTCATTCCGTAATGAATGGCTGTCCAGGTACTGTCACTTACACTGTCCAAGGTATTGTATACTTCGGATGTAAACTCAGAAAGCACATTACCCTCGGAATCCGTAGTCTTTGATATAAGAGACAGATTATAGCAGGTTCCGCTGTTTGCAACCGTTGCGACATATCTTGCAAGCTGAGATGTCGTAAAGTTGTTGGTACCCTGTCCGATAGCGCTTCGTACGGCATCGGAATCCGATATTTCAGGCTCGGATTCAGGAATCTCAATGCCCGTGGTTTCGCTAAGGCCGTACATTGTTGCATATTTACTTAAAATGGATAAACCAACGTCATCATCATAGCTTCCTTCGGAAGTTGCCATTCTGTAACCGCATTCGTAGAAGAAATAGTTACATGAATCTCTTAAAGCCTCGGAAACGTTAATGCTACCGTGAGTGCTTGAAGGATAAATCCAGCACTTAGGGCTTAAGGAAACCTTTGTAAATATACCAAGGTCTTTAATGGTTTCTCCTGCGGTAATAAAGCCTTCGGTCAGAGCCGCTGTTGCTGTAATAGGCTTAAATGTTGAACCCGGAGCTGTCTTTTGCTGAGTTGCATAATTTAAAAGCGGATAAGACAAATCATTTGTAAGCGATGCATAATAGGTCGCATCAACTGAATTTGCGAGTTTATTATTATCATATCCCGGATATGTTACACAGGCCAAAACCTCACCGGTATTCGGATCTACAACAACGCTTGAGGCATTGCATGGATCTAAAGCCAGCTGAGCCGGTGTTATTTCAAGATTTTTAATCTTTGACTTTATAAATGAATATGCGGAAACGCTACCGCTCTTTAAGTTTTCCACATCTGACCCTGAGTCTGTTAAAATGCCCTGTTCATACAAGATGAGGCAAACCTGGGTCCCGGTAAGATCTCCGTCGTAAATCATATATTCATAGATTACTTTATGGAAATCCGTTTCTGTAGTAAGCATTTCTTCGATATAACTTACGAGAGCATCATAGAGCTCGGTCATATCGGCATATTTTTCGTCCAAAGTAATCTGCGAAGTATCAATATTGTTGCATGAAATAAGATATTCGAGATATTCCTTTAAAGAACTCTCTCCGTCTTTCCATGCGGTGTATTCGTCTGATGCTGTATCGATGGCACTTTTATCAACTATTGACTCATCATAAAGATAAGACATTATGTAGTTTTCATAGTCCTGCATTTCATCCGAAAGATCGTTATAAATCGTTGCATCTGATGTTGTAAGCTGGTTTGTAATTCTTTTAATTACAGAAGCTTCCGCGGTCTGATATGCCTTATAAACCTTTTGCTCGGTCTCTCCTGCGTCTTCATCGGCAAAGGCTTCAATATCAATTACGTTATTATTAATAAGCGCAAAATACACATCTGTAATAGGTATTACAATATCACTTGATGAGCTTACGCTCGATGCATCAAAAGAGTTTATGTTACTGATTTTTGAGTAGAGAATACTTGCCAGCTCCTGCTCAAGCAAATCATATACCGCTATCTGAAGGTCCATATCGATAGTAAGGTAAACATCGTTTCCTGCAACAGAGTCAGTTACGGAAGCCACATCAATAACAGTTCCGACATTATCCACGTAGAGCTCTGTAGAGCCCTTTGTACCCTGAAGAGTTGTCTCCATATACTCTTCTATTCCGGATTTACCGACCATATCTGTTAGAGAATAATCGTCTCTGATTTCAGAAAGTTCTTCATATTCATCTTCGGAAATTGTACCGGTATATCCGATAATATGAGCAAAATATTTACTGTTATTGTATACCCTTACTGTACTTTCGTTTATTTCAACTCCGATAATCTGATCGGAATTTTCCTCTATCATTGCGACAGTCTCTTCGCTTACATTTGAGGCTATTGTAGTTTCTATGTATTTCTGGTAAGCGTTTGCAGACATCGCATATCTGACATTGATAATCTTAAGAGCGTCCTCATCCGAATAAAAGGTTACGCTGCTTTCATCCTTAAGAGAATAACTGTCCTTATATGAAGTCAGATAGATACTGTATTTATCGCAAAGATATTTAAAAATCTGATCCGCCGTTGCGCTCGATTCATCATAGCCGAGCTTTGTATTATATCCCAAATCATCAATCGATGATTTACCGTAAACATCGGCCTTAAATCTGTTTAACGATGTGCCCTTAACCGTATATTCGAGGTTTCCGTCTTCGTCAATTTCAAGATATAACGAAGTCTCGAGCTCATCATCGTTTTTCTCTACAATTTCTATGATGTCAAATACCTTTGAGTTCATTTCGGCATCTGTGGTATATTCTCCGGTATCCTCAAAATCCACATCATAAGAAAGCTCGTCATAGGCGAGCACATTGCCGTTTCTGTCATATATCGTGCCTCTTGTGGCAGCTATTTCTTTTTCTTTGAGAATACTCATTGTATAATCTTCAAGATACTCATCTCCGTGAAGAATCTGAAGATAATATATTCTGCTCAAAAGTATTAAACTAAAAAGAATAAGTACCGCAGATACAATGGCTATTCTTGAACAGATAAACCTGTGTCCGAGGTTTTTAATTATCTTAAACAAATTTTCTCGCGCTCCTGTTAGCTCTTTTTGTAAGTCTTGTGTCTATTGTCAGTATTATCGGAAACAGAATAAGCATGATTATTACAGTATAAACCGCTTCCGGTATGATAACGCTTATAAAATATTTTCCGAATCCCACATCTCCTCTTAAGAAGAAAAATGTAAGGTAGATTATAACGTTGTATAAAACATCCATCGTACCAAACAAAACAAGAGGCAGTCTGATGTTATCCGGGAAGAAGATTTTATTTAAAAATCCGCTTAAATATCCCACGAGCATATATAAAATTGCATAATATCCGATTGCAAAGCCGAAGTATATATCAACTATAAGCCCGCAACAGGCCCCAATGGCTATTCCGTGGTTTCTTCCGTGCATAATTCCGAATGAACAAGCAAGTCCAAGCAAAAGATTCGGAGTTATATCAAAAATATTTATTATCGGGAAGATACTCATTTGTAATAAAGCAAACAAAAAAACCAGGATTGCCATAAATACTTTATGTGCCATTTATTCTTCCTCTGTTACTTCGCTGTCTTCCTTAAGATCCAAAATTACAAGAACTTCCTGCAGATGTTCAAAATCAACACATGGGGTAATTGTTCCGGATTTTGTAAGCTTGTTGGCATCAAGCGAAATCTCGTTTATATATCCGATAAGAAGTCCCGGCAGATATTTATCACTTATAAAAGATGTGGTAATAGCAGCTCCTTCGGTAACTTCATCATCTGTATCCTTAAGGTTTGTAAAATTAATAACTCCGCTTTCGTCCATCGAGCTAAGCGAACCGCTGACAATGAAATTATCGGAGGTATTAAGCACCATTGCACTCACCGAAGATGTGTCGTCTATAATCGAACGAACAGTTGCGTTATGAAGTCCGACTTTTGTAACTATACCGACGAGACCGCTTCCGGCGATTACATTCATATCTACGCTTACTCCGTCTGCGGAACCTTTGTTAATTGTAAAGGTATCGAACCAGTTTCCGGTATCTTTACCTATAACATAGGCTCCTATTTTTTCATATTCGGAATATTCGTTATCAAGTTCATAGAGTTCTTTTAAGGTATCAAGCTCATAAACCTGTAAAACAAGCTCGTTGTTTTCTATCGTAAGCTCATCAACCTGAGCCTGAAGCTCCTCGTTTTCGGCAATGAGTTTCTTTTTTGCAGTAAAGTTGGCGGTAAAATCATAAACTCCGGAACCGAGTTTGTTTATTCCGTTTTGAAAAGGTGTAAATATCGTATCAGCCAATATATTAAACGGCGTATTGGCGGAATTTACTGCTGTGGTTGTAAATATTGCCACCAAAAATATACAAATGGCAAAAAAGAAAATATATCCGCTTGATATTCTTTGTTTATTATTCTTTTTCTTTTTCATTATTTAATCCTACCGGTATTA
This sequence comes from Eubacterium sp., assembly GCA_024698965.1. Classification (GTDB taxonomy): domain Bacteria; phylum Bacillota; class Clostridia; order Lachnospirales; family Lachnospiraceae; genus RUG14243. The sequence continues at coordinate 9,218 of JAILQM010000007.1, forward strand.
ACGTTTTGTTTTACCACCCATAGTATATGCAAGTGGTGTAAGCTCACGGTCAGAAGCTATCTTCTCAAGTCCTATGGCAATGTTTTCTATAGGAGTGGAGCTTGTTTTTACATCAAGCTCTGTTTCTCTTGAAAAAAGCACTTCGATATTCTTAATCTGCGAAACACCGCCCGTAAGATACATTCCGTTCTCGATAATGTCTGATGTCAGCTCAGGCGGAGTTCTCTCGAGAATGAATTTAATAGAATCACTGATTGAAATAAGATTATCCTTAATCGCATCATATACAAGCTGTGAAGTAATTTCTATTGTTGTCGGGAAACCGGTAATCATGTTTCGTCCGATTACCTTCAAGCTCTTCTCTTCCAAATCGGTTGCATAACCGAGTTCTGATAAAAGCTTCTCTGCTGTTTTTGAACCGATGAGCAGATTATGTTCTTTTTTAACGGCTCCTATAATGTTTTCACACATCTTATTTCCGCCGACTTTAATAAGCTGGCTTATAACAATACCGCCCAATGAAAGAACGGAAATCTCTGTTGTATCTGCGCCCATATCAACTACAAACATACCTGTGGCAGTATTT
>JAILQM010000065.1 GCA_024698965.1 Eubacterium sp.
AAAAAGAAGGGCACCAAATGTATAGGATGTCCTATGGCCGGAGACTGCAGTAAAAAGAAGAAGGATTTATACAAATTATAAAAACAAGGGAGATTTATTATGAATGCGGAAAATATCATTATTGTTGTCATTCTTATCATAATACTGATACCTGCTTTGCGCAGTACTATTAAGCATATGAAGGGTGAAGGGGCATGCTGCGGCGGTCCTAAGGAAAAGCCGGTCAGAAAGAAGATTGACGGAAAGCCTGTTAAAACCCTTATCGTCGGAATCGAAGGAATGCAGTGTGATAACTGCAAAAACAGAGTCGAGCGTCATCTTGATGATATAGACGGAGTTGTTGCCAAGGTAAAGCTTGCAAGAAAAAAGGCCGAGGTACAGCTTTATAAGGAAGTTGACGAGCAGCTCATTGTTGATACGATTGAAAAACTGGATTTTAAAGTGGTTTCGGTGGAAACTGTTTAGAAAAGTGCCGGATTAATCCATAGGCGTTTTGCCCCGGGATATAATCCGGCGCTTTTTTGTTACATAAAAACCTTTATTTGTAATTTAACCTTTTGCTACAATGTATTATAATAAACATGTAACTTTGGCAGACTTTTTGTCTGCCTTTTGAAAGGATAATTAAATGATATCGATGAATGACATGCAGCAGCAGGCTGTTGAACATACCGAAGGACCGCTTCTTATTTTGGCGGGAGCAGGCTCCGGCAAGACAAGAGTAATAACAAGAAGGGCTGCTTATCTTATAAATGAGTGCGGCGTGGACGCATACAATATTTTAGCCATTACCTTTACTAACAAGGCTGCGGGAGAAATGAAGACCAGAATAGCCGAAGAAGTTGGATTCGGAAGTGAGGGAGTATGGTGCGCCACCTTCCATTCCACCTGTGTAAGAATATTAAGACGGTTTATAGACAGACTCGGATATGATACCGGATTTACCATCTACGACACGGACGATCAAAAAACCCTTATGAAGCAGATAATAAAGAGTATGAACCTCGATCCCAAGCAGTATAAGGAGAGGACTCTTTTAAATGCTATATCCAAGGCAAAAGACGAGCTCATCTCTCCGATAGAGTACAGACTCAAAGCTCAAGGGGACTGGAGCCTTAAAACGACGGCTGAGATTTATACCAAGTATCAGGCCGCTCTTAAGGCAAACAATGCCCTTGATTTTGACGACCTTATTTTTAAGACGGTTGAGCTTTTGCAGGATCACGCGGATGTCTTAAGGTATTATCAGGACAGATTCAGATATATTATGGTCGATGAGTACCAGGACACCAATACGGCGCAGTTCGTGCTTATTAAGCTTTTGGCCGGAAGACATGAAAATTTATGTGTCGTAGGTGATGACGATCAGTCGATTTATAAATTCAGAGGAGCAAATATCAGAAATATTCTGGATTTTGAAAAGACCTATCCAAACGCAAAGGTTATAAGACTTGAGCAAAATTACCGTTCAAGCGGAAATATCTTAAATGCGGCAAACGGCGTTATCTCCCATAATTCGATGAGAAAGGGTAAAAACCTATGGACGGCAAAAGAGGACGGAGAAAAGATAACGTTTAATCAGTTTGACAATGCCTATGAGGAGGCGGATTTTGTCGCAAGAGGGATTAAAGCTAGCGTAAGAAGAGGCGGATCTTTTATGGATAATGCGGTTTTATACCGCACAAATGCCCAGTCCCGTGTATTGGAAGAAAAACTGATAAATGCCGGAATTCCGTATAAAATCGTCGGAGGCGTAAACTTCTATGCAAGGCGTGAGGTAAAGGATATGATTGCCTATCTTACTATGATTGACAATTCCTTAGATGACCTTGCAATAAGAAGAATAATAAATGTGCCAAAAAGGGGCATAGGACAAACGAGCATTGACAGGGTTCAGGAATATGCCGATGAAAACGGAATAAGTTTTTATGACGCAATTTCGGAGTGTGAGAATATTTCCACGATTAAAAGAGGCGCATCTAAGATAAGAGAGTTTGCGGATTTTGCGGAGGGGCTTAAAAAAGCTTCGGAAACTATGAGTTTATCTTCTCTTATGAAGGAGATTATCGATAAAACAGGATATGTCGAAGAGCTTAGAGCGGAAAGAACTGTTGAGGCCGATACGAGAATAGAAAATATCGAAGAGCTTTACAACAAGGTTGTAAGCTATGAGGAGGGCGAAGATGAGCCGACTCTTTCGGGATTTTTGCAGGAAGTATCTTTGGTGGCTGATATTGATTCTATGGAAGATGATGCGGATTATGCCGTGCTTATGACTCTTCACAGTGCAAAAGGACTTGAGTTTGACAATGTATATATGGTCGGGATGGAGGACGGACTTTTCCCGAGCTATATGTGCATAACCTCAGACGATCCTACGGAAATTGAGGAAGAAAGAAGACTTTGTTATGTCGGAATTACCCGTGCCAAAAAGCATCTTACAATGACGGCTGCTAAGATGAGAATGGTAAGAGGAGAGACACAGTATAACGGCGTTTCAAGATTTGTAAACGAAGTGCCCAAAAACCTCGTGGAAGGCTTTATTCCAAAAAGCTATTCGGAAAGAGAAAAGCTAAACTTTAATGCGCCCGAAAAAAGAGAGCCGTCTTATCTTAAGTCAAAGCCATATGCCCTGACTTATTCGAAAGGGAGCGACTTTGGCATTAAAGATGCATCAGCCTTAGGATATGATGTCGGAGACAGGGTTATACATACAAAGTTCGGCGAAGGAGTTGTGGAAGAGATAGCGGAAGGCGGAAGAGATTTTGAAGTTACCGTTACCTTTGACGGACCGGGACGAAAAAAGATGTTTGCTTCTTTTGCAAAGCTTAAGAAGGCGTAGAGTTTATAATATTTTAATTTGTATTATCAGAGTAATTGTTTTAAAATTATTTAGATAAAGTAAAGTTTGGAGATAAAAAAATGAGTAATGATACAAATAAAATAGAATATTGTCACCTTTGCCACAGGTCTTCGGAAGAAGCCGGCCCGATGATACATCTTCCTACCAATATATGTGTATGCAACGACTGTTTGCAGTCTACAATAAACAGTATGAACAATATGCCTTTCGGATTCGGAAACTTCGGATTTCCGGGGCAAAACAACAACAATGATACATCTTCGGATGATGAGGACATTTTCGAAGATGAGAGTGTATCCGAAGAGGAAGAAGAAAACAGCAAAGAGAAAAAAGGCCCGAGTATCAGCATGATTAACCTAGGTGACTTCGCGGGAATGTTCCCGGGAATGGGATCCGGAGTAAAGGTTAAAAAGAGAGATAAAGATAAGCCTATAACTCCTATTATTGACTTAAAAGACATACCTGCGCCGCATAAGATTAAAGAAAAACTCGACGAGTATGTAATAGGTCAGGAGCAGGCTAAAAAAATAATGTCTGTTGCCGTATACAATCATTATAAGAGAGTGGCAACCGGCACAATGGACGAAATCGAGATAGAAAAGTCCAATATGCTTATGATAGGACCTACAGGATGCGGAAAGACATATCTTGTAAAAACACTTGCAAGAATCTTAAACGTGCCGCTTGCAATTGCGGACGCGACTTCTCTTACCGAGGCCGGTTATATCGGAGATGATATTGAAAGCGTTCTTACCAAGCTTTTAAGCGCAGCGGACAATGACGTGGAAAAAGCCGAGCAGGGAATAGTATTCATCGATGAGATTGACAAGATTGCAAAAAAGAGAAACACAAATCACAGAGATGTAAGCGGAGAATCCGTTCAGCAGGGAATGCTTAAGCTCTTAGAAGGCGCAGAGATTGAAGTACCGGTCGGATCAAACAGCAAAAATGCAATGGTTCCTATGGTTACAATAGATACCAAAAACATTCTTTTCATCTGCGGAGGAGCTTTCCCGGATCTTGAAGAGGTTATAAAAGAGAGACTAAACAAAGAATCTTCAATCGGATTTAAGGCAGACCTTAAGGATAAATATGACGGTGACGACAATCTTTTGCTTCAGGTAAAAGTCGAAGATGTGAGAAAGTACGGCATGATACCTGAGTTTTTGGGAAGACTTCCGGTGCTCTTTGCCCTTGAGGCCTTATCAGAGGATATGCTTGCGGAGATTCTTACAGAGCCTAAGAATGCAATACTAAAGCAGTATCAAAAGCTTCTTGAACTCGACGAGGTAGATCTTGAGTTTGATGAGGATGCAATAAAATCAATTGCCAAAAAGGCAAAAGAAAAAGAAGTGGGAGCCAGAGCGCTTCGTGCGATTATAGAGGAATTTATGATTGATATCATGTACGAAATTCCAAAAGACGATAATATCGGACAGGTCATAATTACGGGAGACTATATCGAAAATAAGGGCGCTCCGAAGATTATTATGAGAAACGTTCCGAGAATAGAACAGGCGTAAGATGACAGCACTTAAGATTACAGAAGTTAAGGATTTTATGAACCGTCTTTTGATGCAGGATACCTTCGATTTTTTCTATCTCGTAAGAGCGGATATCGTAAGGGATTATTCTGTGAGTATAGACGGGATTATAAGTCCGCAGTTTTATACCGAAGAGGAAAAGGAAATCCTCGGGATTAAGGGTGACAAATTCCTAAAATACGGGAAGCTAAGAGACGGTATTTTGGGACATATCAAGGGAAAACGTTCGCCGCTGCTTTTTAAACTCACTCTTGCCATGAAGGCTGATGAAGCTCTTTTAAACATGAAGGGCGAGGCAAATACAAAAAGCAGCATTGAAGAATTTCTTATAAACATTAAATTCGATTCAAAAGGGCTTGTACTTACAACCGGAGTTTCCTATTCTTCATTTAATCCGGATAAGAGCAGTGAGCTGCTATGGGACGAGTATATTTGTGAATTTTTGAAATCTCGCGATATTGTTTGTGAAAACATATAGACATTATGTAGTTTGTGTGATAATGTTATGTAGTATTAAATACTACATCACTTTAAAGGGAGAATTATATGAGCTATAAAATAATAATAGACAGTTGTGGTGAGCTTACGGATGATATGAAGGCAAGCGGAAGATTTTCCAATGTACCGCTCGGACTCAGCGTAGGCGACTATCATATAATGGATGATGAAAACTTCGACCAGCTTGATTTCATTAAAAGGGTTGATGAGAGCCCGGTAGGACCGATGTCTACATGTCCGTCTCCGGAGGCATATTTGAATTCGTATTTGGGCGATGAAGAAAGGGTTTATGTCGTAACTCTTTCATCTCAGCTTTCGGGTTCTTATAACAGTGCCGTACTTGCTAAAAACCTTTATATAGAAGAGTATGGCGAGAATAAGAAAATTCATGTCGTAGACTCTAAATCCGCATCTGTGGGCGAGACTTTGATAGGAAGAACAATTTATGAATGCGAAGAAAAAGGAATGGACTATGATGCTGTAGTATCAGAGGCTGAAAGCTACAGAGACAAGATAAATACATTTTTTGTGCTTGAATCTTTGGAAACTCTTCGTAAAAACGGAAGACTTTCAAATCTTAAGGCATTTGTTGCAAGCAAGCTTAATATAAAGCCCGTAATGGGTTCTACAGACGAAGGAACAATTCAGCAGCTCGATCAGGGCAGAGGTATGAACAAGGCTCTTGATAAGATGGTTGAACACATTGTAAAAGCAACACCTGATTGCAAGAACAGGATATTGGGACTTTCACATTGCAACAACGAAGAAAGAGCAAAGCTTGTAAAAGAAAAGCTTGAAAAAGTTGCCGAATTTAAAGACATTATTATTTTAAATACAAGAGGCGTATCTACAATGTATGCAAATCAGGGTGGTATAATAATAGCAGTCTGATGAAAAAAGAGGGGTGTTTTTATGAGGAAAAGCGAGAACTATTTTGAGAGCAGTAATGGGATAAATACTGTAAAGTATTTCGTTTACGAGTCGGAGAATGTTGAGCCGCAGGCGGTTATACAGTTTGTTCACGGTATGGCCGAGCATATCGAAAGATATGACAATTTCTTTGAATTTCTGACAGAGCAGGGCTTTATAGTTTACGGAGACAATCATATAGGACATAAAGACAGTGTCTTAAGTGATGACGATCTCGGATACTTCTGCGAAAGCGACGGCTGGAAGTGTTTGGTAAAGGATGAGCACAGGCTTACCTCAATTATTAAAAAAGAGCATCCCGATAAAAAATTGTTTATTTACGGTCACAGTATGGGCTCTTTTATTACAAGGGCTTATATCACCCAGTATGCGGACGAGGTTTGCGGAGCGGTGATATCGGGAAGTGCGGGTAAAAATCCGGCGCTTGGTGCAGGTAAAAAAGTGACCTCTCTTATTACAAAGCTAAAGGGAAAAAGACACAGAAGCGGCCTTATAACGGCAATGATGTTCGGCAGCTACAATAAGAGATATAAAAACGTTAAAAGCCCTTATGCGTGGCTTACAAGAGACGAAAAGGTTGTTGAAGAATATGAAGCCGATAAATACAGCGGATTCATGTTTACAACAAGTGCATATATGGACCTTATGAATATTTTGGATTTTGTTACCGAAGATGCATGGTATGATAAGGTGCCTAAGAGTTTGCCTATGCTTTTCATAGCCGGCGAAATGGATCCGGTCGGAAACTGGGGGCAGGGCTATGTTGAAATAGACGAAAAATTCAGTAAAAGAAATATGGATGATGTAACTGTAAGGCTGTATCCGGAGATGAGACACGAGCTGCACAATGAGATAGGCAAAGAAAAGGTGTGGAACGATGTCACAGACTGGATAAAGGAGCGAAACTAGCATGGCTTTACAATTAGTATTAGGAAGCAGTGGCAGCGGGAAAACCCGCTGCCTTTATGAAACTTTAATAAAAATGGCGGATGAAAATCCTACCGGGAAATACATTGTTATTGTTCCGGATCAGTTTACGATGGAAACACAAAAAGAACTCGTAAATCTTCATCCGAGAAACGGTATTGGTAATATCGATATTCTTTCTTTTGGCCGCCTGGCTTACAGACTTTTTGAAGAAGCCGGCAAAGGTATCGGAAATGTTCTTGATGATACGGCCAAAAATCTTATTATCCGCAGGGTTGTTTCGGAAAACGAAGAAGACCTTAAGATTTTTAACGGCAGTATGCTAAAAAAAATCGGATGTGTGGATGAGATTAAATCCTTTATAAGCGAACTGATGACATATGGGGTGACACTTGACGATCTGGCAAAAATGTCGGATGAATCGCGCTCGGAAAATTTAAAACTCAAGCTTGACGACGTATATCTTATTTACGAAAAATTCCTTGATAAAATCGGAGACGAGAACATGGTGCAGGAGGGCATTTTGGCAGAGGCCGGCATTCTTGCAGAAGAATCTTCTCTCCTTGACAAAGCATGCGTTGTTCTCGACGGATTTACCGGATTTACGCCGATTCAGCTTAAGTTTTTGGAAGTTATAATGAACAGAGCTTCGGACATTTATCTGGCGGCTACGGTGGATGAAAATACCGATATAAATACTGTTCCTCCGATGCATGAGCTTTTTTATATGAGCGTAAAAATGATTCATGAGCTTAAAGAGATGGCACAAAGATGTTTGGTTGCCGTAAAAGAGCCGATTTACATGAAGGAAAACCACAGATTTAAAGGCTCGCCTGCACTTTTGCATTTGGAGAAAAATGTCTTCAGAGACCGGACGGGTTCATATCTTCTTGAAGAAAATAAAGAGGAGATATCTATTTCTTCTTTAAGCAGCCCGAAAGATGAGATGGTTTATGCTGCAAGAAAGATAAGAGAGCTTTTAAAAGAGGGCTATGAGCCGGGGGATTTTGCAATTGTTACGGGAGATGCGGTAGGATATGAAAACTACGCAAGGACTGTATTTAACGAATACGGAATCCCTGTATTTTTGGATCAGACTCACAACCTTGTTTTCCATCCTTTTGTTGATGCTTTAAGAGCGATAATGCAGATGGCGGAAGAGGATTATTCATATAAAAGCGTATTTGCTTATTTAAGGAGCGGATTTAGCGCTCTTGAAACAGATGAGACGGACAAGCTTGAAAACTTTGTTCTTTCCTACGGAATAAGGGGATTCAGAAGCTGGAACAGAAAGTGGAAAAGGAAAGACATTGAAGAAACAGACCTTGAAATAATAAATGAGATAAGAGAGACTTTTGTCTCCGAAACCGGAGAAATCTGCGAGATTTTAAGGGATAAGTCAAAAACCGTAAGAGAAAAAACGAGAGCCTTTTATGACTTTATTTTATCCTTGAAAATGGGAGAGACTTTAAGGCAAAAAGAAGAGGAATTTGAAGAAAGAGGAGATGTTGTGCGCAAAATTGAGTATGCACAGGTTTACAGAATCGTTCTTCAGATATTTGAAAAGTTCGATCTTCTTTTGGGAGACGAAATAATTCCGGCAGATGAGTACAGAAAACTTATGGAGGCCGGATTTACCTCGGGGTCTTTAGGCGTTTTGCCGCAGAGAAAAGATGCGGTTTGCGTCGGAGATATAGAAAGAACAAGACTTAATAATATTAAGGTGCTTTTCTTTGCAGGAGTAAACGAAGGAATAATTCCGAGTATGCAGGCAGAAGGCGGCATACTCTCGGAGCAGGAAAGAAGGTATCTTATTGACGGCGGAGCGTCTTTGGCATACGGAGCCAGAGAAAATGCAATGCTTAAAAACTTTTACCTCTACCTTAATCTGACAAAGCCAAAAGAAAGGCTCTATATAACGTTTTCAAGAGCAAATTCGGAAGGTGACGGTATTAGAAAATCATATATCATAGACGTTATTAAAAAGCTTTACGAAAATCTTGAGATAAAAGAATATCCTTCCTATGATGACGAGGAGTTTTCAAGTGAGAGCCTTTATCTTCCGAAGGGCACGCTTAAGGCTATGGCAAATACCGTAAGAAAAAGCGTATACGAAGAAAGCAGTATTACCGAAGACTTTAAGGCGGGATATTTATGGTACAGCAAAAATTATAAAAATGGGATAGATAAGGTCATCGACAGCGCATTTTTAAGTAACGAGAAGATAATGCTTAAAACTGCGGACGAGCTTTACGGAAAGAAGATAAAGGCAAGTATTTCAAGGCTTGAAAAATATGCTTCGTGTGCATACTCTTATTTCCTTAACTACGGACTTTATTTAAAAGAGAGAAAAAGTTATTCGTTTGAATCCTTTGACATGGGTAATATTTACCATGACGCAGCAAACATTCTTGCGACGGAATTAGAGCACAGAAATCTTTCTTTTAAAACGATAGATGACAATGAGCTTGAAAAGCTTGTAGATGTTTCGATTGACGGAGCTTTAAATAAATACGAGGACAGCGCGCTTTTTTCAACGAAGAGACTTTCTTATATGGCAAAGAGGATGAGAAGGGTGTTTGCGAAAACCGCCAAAAACATTTCGTCCCAGATGAGAGCAGGCGGCTATGAGGTTATTCTGCATGAGAGCGGATTCTCACTTGACTATGATATAGGAGAAGGCCGAAAGATGAATCTTGTCGGTAAGATTGACAGGGTAGATGCCGCAAAGAGTGATGATAAAACACTTGTTAGAATAGTCGATTATAAATCATACGGCAAGGAATTGCTTTTAAATGAGCTTTACGAGGGGCTTTCTCTTCAGCTTGCGCTTTATATGAACGCCGCGATGGCGGAAATAAAAAAGAAACTTAAGACCAACGAAGTTTATCCGGGAGGAGTGCTTTACTACGGCATAAGAGATCCGATTGTAAACGCAAGCTTTGATGAGGACGACAATGAGATTTTTGAGAAAGTCCGAAAAGAGCTTAGGATGATAGGATATGTAAATTCCGAGGAAGATATTTTAAAGGAAATGGATTACTATGTCGAAGGAGCATCTTTTGTGGCGAATTATTCGATTAATAAAAACGGTAGTGTAAGCAGTAAATCGAAGACGCTTTCTTCCGAAGAATTTGATGCCGTGCTCTGCTTTGCGGATGAGAAGGCAGAGAGTCTTAGTAAAGACATTGCAAAGGGAAAAATTGACAAAAATCCTTATCAGCTTGGGGATAAGACCGGATGCAAATATTGCCCGTACAGCGGTATATGCGGTTTTGACAGATATATTCCGGGTTATTCTTACAGGAAAATACAAAAAAGAGACGAACATGTAGTCATTGAGGAAATAATGAGAAGAAAAGAGCAGGATTAAAGAGGACAGTATGGAGTTTACCGAAAACCAGAAAAAAGTTATAGATACAAGAGGCACGAATATTTTGGTGTCGGCGGCAGCAGGTTCCGGAAAAACAGCGGTACTCGTGCAAAGAATTATAAAGATGGTTACCGAAGAGAGGACGGACATAGATTCTCTTTTGGTTGTTACCTTTACAAAGGCTGCGGCAGCAGAGATGAGGGAGAGAATATCGGACGGTATTTCAAAGGTAATCTCAGAAGGCAGCGACGACAGTTTTTTACGCCGCCAGGCTGCTTTGGTTCATAATGCCAAAATATGCACAATAGATTCGTTTTGTCAGTCTGTAATTAAGAATTATTTCTATCGCACGAATGTTGAACCATCTTTCCGCATCGGTGACGAAAGCGAGATGAAGCTTATAAGAAGCGATGTAATGGAAGAGATTCTTGAGGAAAAATACAGCGGAGATGACGAGGACTTTTTTGATTTTGTAGAGAGTTTTTCGGGCGATAAGGATGATAAAAAAATATCCGAGCTGGTTGAAAAACTCTATGATTTTTCGTCGAGCTATCCGTGGCCGAAAGAGTATCTTGAAATATGCAGGAAAAAATACGATATTACAACGGTTCAAGAGCTTAAAGAATCGGAGTGGCTAAACCTTGCGGCAGAAGAAGCTTATCTAAAGCTTTCGGCTTGCATTGACATTGAAAAAACAATGCTTGAGCTTTGCGAAAGGAGCGACGGACCGGCGCAGTATTATGATTTCCTTTCGGGAGAATTAAATATGCTGGAAGAAGGTCTTGGCGAAGAGGGCTATGACGAGCTTAAAAAAGTATTTTTCGGATTTGAGTTTTTAAAACTTCCGAGTAAGAAAAATCCCGACTGCGACGAAAATGTCAAAAAGCAGGTGCAGGAACTTAGAAAAAAGGTAAAAGCCGAGATAAATAAAGTAAAAACAAATATTTTTACAAGCCATGAAGAAGTGCTTGAGCAGATAAAGGCCGTCAGGAAAAACGTAAATTCTCTGATTGATCTTTGTCTTGAGTTTTCCGAGAGATTTGCGGCTGAAAAGAATAAAAGAAATACTCTCGATTTTTCGGATTTAGAGCATTTTGCTCTTGATATTTTAAGAAATCCCGACAGCAGTGAGCACGAGCCTACCGATATCGCTAAAGAGATGAGGGACATCTATAAAGAGATAATGGTTGATGAGTATCAGGATTCAAACAACGTACAGGAAGCCATTCTTACGGCAATATCTAACGGTAATAACCTTTTTATGGTAGGAGACGTTAAGCAGAGCATCTATGGATTCAGAATGGCCCGTCCGGAGATTTTCATGGAAAAATACGAGAGATATGCAGATGAAAAAGACGGCACCAGAATTCTTTTATCCATGAACTTCAGAAGCCGAAAAGGAGTAATTGACGGCGTAAACGATATTTTTAAAAAGCTTATGATAAACAAGGTCGGAGGCATAACCTACGGAAAAAACGAGGCGCTTTACAAAGGACCTTTGTACGATAAGGAAGAGGTGGCCAAAGAGGATAAAGACAAAAAGCCGGAAATTATTATTACCGAAAAAAATCCGGAGCTTGAGGCGGCTGTCGTTGCAAAAAAGATAAATGAGCTTGTGCTTTCGGATGAGCCGATGCAGGTCTTTGACAAAAAATCGGAGACAATGCGTGATATAAGATACGGAGATATTGCAATACTTGTAAGGTCACTTAGCTCATCTGCGGATGTGTTTACAGAGGCTCTTAAAAACGCCGGAATTCCGTCGTTTTCGCAGAGCTCTTCGGGATATTTTGAAACCTATGAAGTAAAACTTCTTATTGCGCTTTTGCAGATAACGGATAACCCTCGCCAGGATATTCCTCTTGTAAGCGTGCTTACATCCGTGCTTTTCGGCTTTTCGGATGATATGCTTGCAAAGATAAAGCTTCATGCGGATAACACTGAGTTTTACGACGCTTTGGAGTTTTACGCTGATGACGGCGAAGATGAGAATCTAAAAGAGTGCGTTAAGGATTTTTTGGAGACTCTTTATGATCTTAGAGAAAAAAGCAGCTACATGCAGATACATGAGCTCATAGAATATATTTTTGATGTGACGGATTTTGAGGCTGTGGTTTTTGCGATGCCTGCCGGAAGAAAGAGGCTTGCAAATGTCCAAATGCTTTATACCAGAGCGGTGGCTTTTGAAAAAACGAGCTACAGAGGGCTTTTTCAGTTCATAAGATATTTAGAGCAGCTTAGAACATTTGAGCTTGATTACGGAGAGGCGGACGGCTCGGAAGGCGCCGGAGATGCTGTTGAGATACTTACAATTCATAAAAGTAAAGGACTTGAGTATCCTGTTGTTTTTGTGTGCGCCCTGGGCAAACAGTTTAACGATAAGGATTTAAAAGGCAAGGTTGTGCTTCATCACGAACTCGGAATAGGCTGCGAAGCTGTGGATGTAAAACGCAGAATAAAGAGCAGTACCCTCATAAAAGATATGATTCGTTCAAAGATTAAGAGAGAAATGTATGCCGAGGAAATGAGGGTTTTATACGTTGCCCTTACAAGAGCGAGAGAAAAGCTTTATTTAACGATAGGACAAAGCGGCGCCGAGTTTGAACAATCCGCAGATGAAGAAGCTGCGCTTGCTCCGGAAAAGATTCTCGGATCGAATGGATTTTTTGACTGGATACTTAAGAGCGCGGGCGAAGAATGCTTTGACAGGGTTTTCGTTGAGAGCGAAGATGAGGCGGATGCGGCAGCGGAAGACATTGTTATATCGAGGATGGCGAGAGGAAGCTTTGAAAGCTTAAAAGATACGGCACTACCTAATCTTGTGGAAAAAATAGACGAGGGCTTTAAAGAAAATGCCGAAAAAGAGGATGAGGTATTTATTCCGGCCAAGCTTTCGGTTTCGGAGATTAAGATTGAGGCAATGTCAAAGACGGATGAGGAGGCTTACGAGATTTTTGAGAGCCCTGAAAAAGAGCTTTATGTTCCGGAGTTTGCAAGAGACGACGAGGAAAAGGTAAACAAAGGGGCGCTTCGAGGCACGGCTTATCACAGATTTTTGGAGTGCCTGGATTTTACCAAAGAATACGGCGAAAAAGAGCTTAGCGGAGCAATGGAAGACATTCTTAAAAATGGACTTATGAGCGATAGGGAAATTAAGCTTTTAAATAAGAAAAAACTTTTGGCATTTTTGAGCGGAGATCTTTGCAATCGTATGAGAAAAGCCGCAGCGGCCGGGCTTCTAAGAAAGGAAGCTCCGTTTGTAATGGGGCTTTGCGCAAGAGAGGTAAATCCCGAATATGATTCGGACGAGAATGTTTTGGTTCAGGGTATAATTGATGTCTGGTTTGAAGAGGACGGGGAAATTGTGCTTGCGGATTATAAGACGGATTTTGTGGAAGATGCCTCGCAGCTTATCGACAGGTATAAAAAGCAGATGGAGCTTTATGCTCTGGCTCTTTCAAAGTCCTTCGGTAAAAATGTAAAAGAGGCTGTTTTATACTCATTTTCACTTAATGAGGAAATAAATGTTGCACTTTAAGATTTGAGTGAGTATGATAAATACATAATCTTAATTTATGGGAGAAGTGTTATGAGCGAATATGATAATGAAACACTCAGGGTTTTTCTTGAAAATCAGGAACAGCTTTTCGAAGAATCCGTAGCCGATACCGAGGATGAGGCAGAGGCATTTTTGGAGGATTCTTTGGCAGTCGTATGCTCTTCGCTTGATGATGTGAGAGCATATCTTGAAGAAAGCGGCATGGATACCTATGATATGAGCGATGATGAGCTCGAGGAATCGGCAGAGGTTTTCAACATTTCTGACGGAAGATACCTTGTAGTACTGGGATAATAAGATGAGGATAAAGAAAAATATTTTGCTTGTGGCGTTGCTTGTGATGACTCTTTTTACGGGAGGTTGTTCGAGCAAGGTCGTGGTTCAACTTGGCTTGCCTGACAGTTCTGTTTTTACAATAAACAGTTTCAACTGCACCAACAAAGAGGCGAAGCTTTATTTTATAACGCTTAGAAACGAGTATAAAGACTATTACGGAATAGATATCTGGTCAGAGGCCGTCGATGCAAGCGGAGATGCTTCGGCGGGTAAAAGTAATCTTAGCGATTATGTGAGTGATAAGACAATGGCCAGACTTCAAAATGTCTGCTGTATGTACCTTCTTGCAGAGGAAAGAGGGATAACGCTTTCGGATAAGGAAGAAGGGTATCTGACTCAGGCGGCAAATCAGTTTTATGAAAGCTTAACGAGTGAGGAAAGAAAAGAACTCAAGGTTTCGGTAGATGATATTGCGACTTACTACAGACATTTTCTTATGGCAAACAAGCTCTATGAGGAGCTTACCGGCGGTGTTGAGATGCAGGTAAGTGACGGAGATGCCAGGGTTATGAAGGCGCAGATTATTTACACAACGGATGAAACGATAGCCGCCAAGGTGGAGAGTGCGCTTAATTCGGGAAATGAGTTTGCTGCGGTTGCGGCAATATATTCTGAGTATGATTCAATTGCGGTAAACATTAAAAAAGGCGATTTTTCCGAGGAGATAGAAGAAGCGGCTTTTGCTTTGAGTGAGGAAGAAACCACAGATTGTATAGAAGCTGACGGAGGATATTATTTTATTAAATGTATCAGCCGAATAGATGAGGAACTTACAGAAGAAAACCGCCAGGCCATTATTGCGGAAACCACGGAGGCGACTTTTGACAGCGTGTATGAGGAGTATGTAAAAGCGCTGTATATACAGGTCGATGAGGATATGTGGGAGAAGGTCACCGGAGCGGACTATGATGAGCTTACAACCAAGGACTTTTTCAATGTTTACAACGAATGGTTTTAAAAAACCTTAAATTGTGGAGGAGATATGGACGATTTACAAAGAGAAGAAGAAATGAAAAAGCTTACCGAATATTTGAATGCGGCAAAGACTATGGGGGCTTCCGATGTACATTTTGCACCGGGTGCAAAGCCTATGTTCAGAATTGACGGCCAGCTAGAGCCTTACGGTGATAAAGTGCTTATGCCGGCGGATATCGATCCGTTTGCCTATGCTCTTCTTAGGGACGAGCAGATTGGGCAGTTAGAGCATACCGGTGAGCTTGACAGTGCGTTTACGATTCCCGGATTCGGACGTATGAGGGTGAATGTATTTAAGCAAAGAGGTACATACGCGCTTGCAATCCGTATTCTTTCCTTTGTGATACCAACAGCAGATGAGCTCGGTATACCTGAAGCGGTAAGAAACCTTGCGGATAAAAAGAGAGGACTTGTTATTGTTACCGGTGCAACCGGAAGCGGTAAATCGACAACTCTCGCGGCTTTGGTTGACATAATTAATAAAAAATATGCGAAGCATATTATTACTCTTGAAGATCCGATAGAATATCTCCACAGACATGATAAATCCATGGTTACACAAAGGGAGCTCGGACTCGATTCTCTCTCTTATACAAATGCGCTAAGAGCGGCGCTTCGTCAGGATCCGGACGTAATTCTTTTGGGTGAGATGAGAGATCTTGAGACGATTTCTACGGCTATTACGGCGGCGGAGACCGGACATTTGGTGTTTTCAACCTTGCATACAAATGATGCGGCTTCGACTATAGACAGAATTATAGATGTATTCCCACCGCACCAGCAGCAGCAGATCAGAATCCAGCTCGCAAATGTATTAAAGGGCGTTGTGGCTCAGCAGCTTTTGCCTAAGGCGGATGGAAGCGGACGAGTTGCGGTCTTTGAGATAATGCTTGGAAACTACGCAATCAGCAATCTTATAAGAGAGGGAAAGACATTCCAGATTCCGGGTGTAATGCAGACCAGCAAAAAAGACGGAATGATCGTAATGGACGATGCCATAGTCGAGCTTTTTAAAGAGGGCAAGATTACCAGAGATGCGGCTCTTAAGGCTGCTCATGACAGCAGTTTGATGGGAAGAAAGATTTAAAATTACAATAACTTATACATAATAATAACTTTCTGCAAAATTTTCACATCTTTTTGTTGAAATTGTGAGAAAACTATGTAAAATAGTAAGTGGAGGGAGAACTGCGATTGCCGGAAAGTGCTTGGAGGGGAAAAACACGGAAATTATTACGGCAAGTAGTGAATCATGGCTTGTA
Organism: Eubacterium sp.; assembly: GCA_024698965.1. Taxonomy (GTDB): domain Bacteria; phylum Bacillota; class Clostridia; order Lachnospirales; family Lachnospiraceae; genus RUG14243. The sequence continues at coordinate 16,268 of JAILQM010000065.1, forward strand.
GACGAACTTAACAGGATTAATAGTCTTTGTGCCGAAAAATCAGCAGGCTATCTTAAACCGAGTCTATGCTATGTAAATGAGGACAGAAAGATAACCGCATTAAAGTATCCGCTAATGCAATGGGAAACCGGTATAAGCGGAAATCTAACCAGTTTCATCTGTAGTTCAATGATGGAATTTTCAATGAGTATAACGATCAGTTGTTTTATAAGAAAAGGTATACCCACACCGACATCGACTTGTGTTGAATTTATGCGACCTGTTTTTGATACGGAAAATGTAGTAGTGGAAACCGCTATAGAAAGGGTGAAAAATAACAACATAAGTGTCATAAGCTCTTTGTACAACCCGATTACGGGACTTATATCTTCAAGAGCTTGTGGGAATTACAAATTATCATTAAGATAACAGAACCATTTATTAAAATTTATTTATGGGCAGTCGTATTTTTCCTCCACAATTCCAAAGAGAATTATGTACACAAACCTAAAGTTATGATATAATTTCTATAAATTATTATGTAAAGGAGCGGTTTATTATGAATAAGAGATTTGACGATGTATCATCAAGATTAGAAGAAATTCTCGCTAATGCAAGCATTTCCGAACTTATCAATAAGAAAGAAGATGAAAAGAGAAAAAAGAAATATCTTTGGCTTTTCGCAATCCTTGGAGTAATAGCAGTAATTTCTTGTGCTGCAATAGCAGTTTACAAATATCTTACTCCTGATTATTTCGATGATTTCGATGATGATTTTGATGATGACTTCGATGATGATGATTTTGAGGACGATTTGGATTAAGGAGTTATTTGATGAAAAAAGGTGAAATTCTTGAGGGAGTTGTAGCTGAGGTGCAGTTCCCAAACAAAGGAATTGTTCACGCAGAAGATAAACAAGTAATTGTTAAAAACAGCGTACCCGGTCAAAAGGTACGCTTTTCTGTGTCTAAAATAAGAAAAGGTAAAGCGGAGGGCAGACTTCTTGAAGTTATTGAGCCGGCTCCTAATGAGATAAAGGAAGGCGTCTGTCCGCATTTTGGTATTTGCGGAGGATGCAATTACCAGAACTTATCCTATGAGGATCAGCTTGAGCTTAAAAGCTCCCAGGTAAAAAAGCTCTTATGCGAGGTGCTCGATGAGGGAGTATGGGAGAAGACTTATGAAGGAATTAAGGAATCTCCAAGGCGTTTTTCTTACAGAAATAAGATGGAGTTTACCTTCGGAGATGAAGTAAAAGACGGACCGCTTTCTGTCGGCATGCATAAAAGAGGTAGCTTTTATGATATTGTGACAGTGGATGAGTGCCGTATTATGGATGATGATTTTAAAAAGGTTTTAAAGTCGACTTTAGAGTATTTCAGAGAGAAGAATACAGCCTATTATCATCGTATGAGACACACCGGATATTTAAGACATCTGCTTGTCAGAAAAGCGGTAAAGACCGGTGATATTTTGGTTGACATAATTACAACAACGGAACTTCCGAAAGCTGAAGAGGAGACTCTTATTGCGGGATGGAAGGACGTTCTCTTATCCAATGAATATGAGGGCAAAATGAAGGGGATTTTACATACTCATAACGATTCGCTTGCGGATGCGGTAAAGGATGAAGGGACTAGTGTGCTCTTTGGAGAGCCATTCTTTTTTGAGGAGCTTTTAGGATTAAAGTTTAAGATAAGCCCGTTTTCGTTTTTCCAGACAAATTCTCTCGGAGCAGAGGTTTTATATGAGACTGCCAGAGAATTTATCGGGGAAATCGGAAAGGAAAATCCTACGGTGTTTGACCTTTATTCGGGCACCGGAACAATCGCTCAAATGCTATCTGCGGCAGCGGGAAAAGTCATTGGCGTAGAAATAGTTGAAGAAGCTGTGGAAGCCGCGAAAGACAATGCGGCGCTTAACGGCATAGATAATTGTGAGTTCATAGCAGATGATGTTTTAAAGGCGCTGGATAACATTACCGACCGCCCGGATTTTATCGTCCTCGATCCGCCTCGCGACGGCATACATCCAAAAGCTCTGGACAAAATTATTCGATATGGCGTGGACAGGCTTATTTACATTTCCTGCAAACCGACATCCCTTGCCAGAGACCTTGTAATGCTGCAGGAGAGGGGCTACAAAGTTGACAGAATTGCTTGCGTCGACATGTTTCCGGGAACGGTGCATGTGGAGACTGTAGTTCTTCTGTCACGCGAGGCAGATTAAAACTACATCAAAAGGCTTGAAATCAAGTGATTCCGAGGATATGCCCTAAATCAGGCGCATCGCCGGAGTCCCTTCTTGGCACTTTTTGACAGTAGTTCCGCAGAATGCAAAAATGGGGTATGTAATAATTCGGGAGGGATCCGGAAGAAGTACATTTTACGTTCGTGCTGACAGCAAATAATTTTCGTCCAAACAATGAATGATTTGGATGAAAAATAATTCAGTTGGACAAAAAGAAAGTAGAGGTATGACAACTTGAAGAAATACTGGCCGTCAGTGGTGATGCTGGTGGTTTTTGAAATAGTAGCGGTGACGTTATGGCTGATAAAAGATAATGTGTTTTATCTTTTCAATTTCAGCTATATCGGAATTTCCATATCATTTGGCGTTTTCCTGTTTATCAGGAAATACAAACATGCCCGGCGTATTGTCCAGTTGCTTGTGGGACTATATATGTTGATATACCTGGGGCTTATCTGTAACGAGAATATGCAGATTGAAGGCTTTTGGTATTACTTGTTTACGGGAGTATT
>JAILQM010000126.1 GCA_024698965.1 Eubacterium sp.
CATAAGAACTCCCATAAGCGAGACCAGAAGCGATACCCTTGCACCTCTTAGGATTCTGGTAAAAATATCCCTTCCAAAATCATCGGTACCAAATATATGTGAAGCTGACGGAAGCTGTTTAGCCTCTGCCAAATTCTGTTCCGCATAATCATATGGTGTAAGATAATCGCAAAATACGGCACCAAATATAAGCAGAATTATAAATATCAGCGCAACAACTGCTGCTTTGTTACGGCAAAATCTTTTTGCCATAAAATAAAATTTTCCGTGACGCTTAACTTTCTCTTCAGAAAGATATGCGCTCATTACATTTCCGTTTGGCATTATGCTGTTGCGCCCCCTTTCTCAGCAGAGTTCTTCTTTATTTTTCTTCCTGTATTTTTATACTGAGCCTTGATTCTTGGATCCACAAAGGCATAACATAAATCTGTAAGAAAATTCATTACACATACAATAAAGGCACATACCAAAACACAACCTTGAGTTGTAATGAAGTCCCTCTGCGAAATCGAACTAGCCATAAGAAGTCCAAGTCCCGGAATATTAAATATCGTTTCACATATTACAGAACCGGTCATTGAAAGGCCAAAATTCATACCTACTACGGTCAAAATAGGAATAAGAGCATTCTTTAATGTATGTTTCCAAATTACAGCTCCTTCCGGCACTCCTTTTGCCCTAGCAGCTCTTATATAATCTTGTCTAATAACTTCCAAAATAGAAGAACGAGTCATTCTTGCCGTCATTGCTATCGGTCCAAGACCTGTGGCTATTATCGGAAGTATATAACTTTTCCATCCTTGTACACCCTGTATAGGTAACCATTTAAGTCTTACAGAAAATATAAGCATAAGACCAAGACATACTAAAAAAGGAGGAAGCGCTGCACATATAATTGAAAAAATAGTACTTATATAATCAAATATACTATTTTGCTTTACGGCACCAAGGATTCCCAGCATAATTCCGATAACCGCCGAAAATGCTGCCGCTATTACTCCGATTTTTATCGTATAAGGTAATCTTACCAATATCATTTCAAGTACCGGCTGTTTATAAATATAGGAAGTTCCCATAGAACCATGAAAAAACAAGTTATAAAAATACGATCCTATCTGTACAAAATACGGTTGATCAAGCCCTAACTCTGCATTTTTGGCGGCGATATCCTCGGCAGTAGCATTTGCACCAGCTAAGATTACTGCCGGCGATACTTCTGAAAAATAATTTATCGTAAATACTATAACAACAACACCTATAAGTACCGGTATCATCATAAGTATTCTTTTCAAAACATATCTGGCCATAAAAAGTCCCCCGTTTTAATAAGGGGACGGAACTCATCCGTCCCCTTAATTATCTTTAATTAGCACTTAATTTTGTAGCAAACAAATATCCATCGGCTTGAACCGAAGAATTAATATTCTCTGTATTTATAGCATCAGATACTGCATAATTCTGGTTCGATTCGTATATTGGAATAAAGCTTGCAAATTCATAAGACTGTTCCTGAAGTGAGTGCCATAATTCAATTCTTTCAGATTCTTCTGCTACAGATGTACAACACTCTTCAAGTAAATCCTCAAGCTCTCCGTCACCAAGTTTACTCATATTTGCAGGAATATTCTTACGTCTTGCATTTATAATTCCTGCCGGTTCATACGAACCCATATATGTTGAAAATCCGCACATTATTGTGTTAGCAACCATATTGTTCATATATGTTGCTCCATCCTGTGTCTCTACTGTCACATCAATATTTGCTTCCGCAAGCATTGCCTGAATGGCTTCTGCAAGCTGGCCATTCATACCTGCGTCTGAATATGTAAGCGTAAATGCAAATCTATTATTCTCGTCATAACCTGCTTCTTTAAGAAGTTCTTTCGCCTTATCCACATCATACTCATAATTTCCGGTATATAAATACGCATAATTACCCGATGGAAGAAGCGATGTTGCCTCTTGATAAGCGGAACCCATGATTGTCGAAACAAGTGTAGGTACATCAATTGCATATCCTATAGCCTGACGCACATTCTGATCTTTAAATTCGTCAAAATCAATAACATTCATTGTAAGACCTGATACAGACTGAATAGGTACAGTAACCACGCTCGCATCTGCTCTAGCTCCTCCGGCAATTTCATCAACTGCATTTGATGAAGATAAGCAAATAATGTCATAATCACCACTTTCAAAAGAAAGCAATCTGGTATCTTCAGATGATACAAACGATACATCTATCTCGTCATAATAAACATTTTCCGCATCATAGTATTCAGGATTTTTTACAAGTGTTATACCCATTCCTGTTTCCCAACTTTCAATTGAGTATGCGCCTGACGCCATTACATTTAAACCAAGGTTTTCTTCACTCTGTTCACACCACTCTTTTTCCATTATCATCATTATATTCATATCTTCTATTAATGTTGGTGAATCCATAAGTAGAGGAAGAACAACCGTTGTCTCATCTTCCGCATATGCATTTTCAATATCTACAGCCGCAAGTCTCATTGCTCCTGTTCCTGCTGCAGCATTCTGAAGACTGTAAATTACATCGTCTGCAGTTATCGGATTTCCATCGGCAAATTTTATTCCTTCGCGAAGATGAACTGTAAACTCTGTTTTATCTTCATTATATTCATAACTTTCTGCCAAAATCATATTGGTTTCTCCATCAGCTGTAAGCATCCAAAGCGTTCCAAATACAGAATACGCTACGAACATTCCTCCTTGTCCATCTGCTCCGGCATTAGGATCTATAGAGGTGGGCTCAACATCCATTCCCACCTTTAAAACTCTTTCGCCTTCTGCCACCTCATCAGTAGTAGCTGCAGCATCACCGCTGCCTTCTGCCTGGCTTGCACCGGACGATCCGCATGCTGCCAACGACAACACCATTGCCCCTGTAAGTATCAGGGAAATAACTTTTTTCATCATATAAATACCCTCCTAAATATTTTAATATGCTTTTGCATATTATTAACTTTTAATAACTTTCCCGTAATGCATTACAAAATCTACATTTTTAAATACATTTACGTCTTCTCCAAGTTCACCTTTTATTGCTATAAGATTTGCTGTTTTGCCGGCTTTTATACTTCCTTGCTCATTATCAAGTCCGCATACATGTGCACTGTTTAATGTCGCTGCCGTTACAAGCTGCTGCATAGAAAGCCCTGCCTGCTGCAAAAGTTCAAGTTCATGAATAGGAATACCCTGCTTTTTATCAGATTCGGTCATTCTCATTGTATCCGTTCCAAGTGCAACCTTTCCACCCATCTCCACAAACCGCCTTACATTGTCAATAGCATTCTGCTCCTGCTCATGAGTATCAATAGCTGCCATTTTCTCCATCATTTCTTTCATTTCCGGTGGAAGCTCACCCGGTGGCAATGGCGGGCGAGGTGCATCTATTACAGAAAGTGTAGGTGTTACATATATGTTTTTTTCGACCATTTCTCTAAGCATCTCATCAGGCACATTATCAAGAGACATATGTGCAAACTCAGGGATATTTGCTTCCAAAAGCACCCTCATATATTCTGTATGCTGAATATGTGCCCCAATCCACATATTGTTTTTCCTTGCTTCTTCTATAAGAGCTTTAAACTCTTCTGCAGAAAGCACCGGCGTTTCAGGATCGAAACGTTCCATATCTGCAGCGGTTTTAATACCATGACAGCCTAATTTTTTCATTTTTAAAACAGCTTCTTTAGCCTCTTCGGCTCCCTTTACAGCAATACCGTTTTCATGTCCACCCATTATATGACCATATCCATGAGGCGCTGTTATAAATCTTCCGGCTGTAACTACCTGAGCGGTTTCCGGATTTGTATTTATGGAATTTACCCATTCCACAAACTCTTCCAAAGTCTGCTTTCCGCCAAATCCCATATCTCTTACGGTTAAAATTCCCGATTGAGCCCATTCTTTAAGCGACTCATCACTAAATAGCTCACTTCCGCTTACAAGATGCATGTGAGCATCAAAAAATCCGGGCAAAATACTATATCCGTTTAAATCTATTTCCTCATCAGCAGATACATTTTCTCCGACCATGGTTATTTCCCCATCATCAATTTTTATATCCTTTTTTTCGCCCCATGTGTATGCGTCATAGATTAAAGCATTTTTTATTACTGTGCTCATATCCGCCTCCTATACCTGAGATGCTGCTGCATATCCGGATCTCATAGCCTGCATAATGCTTCCTACCTTTTCACAATCACCGACAATATGGTATTCTTGTGCGCAGTCATAAAAGCCAACAGCTTCTTTAGACTTAGATTTTGATCCCGCTGCAATTATCACCGTATCAGCCTTGATTTCCTTATCTTTGCCTTCAGCATCTGTATAAATAACTTTATCCTCAAGTATCTCTTTAACCTTAGCTTTTGTGATTGTTGTAAGACGTTCTGTATCCTTAAGTCTGTCTTCAAGCACCTCATAGTAATGAGGTCTGTTAGATTCTTTTGCAAGCATATCTGTCATCTCAAGGACTGTTACATTATGTCCTTTATCTGCAAAGTATATTCCGGCTTCAACTCCAATATCTCCACCTCCGACAATTACAACATCTCCGTTAATTTTTTCTCCGTTATCAAATGCCCAAAGCGCGGTCACAACGTTTTTGTTATCCGCCCCTTTAATAGGTGGGACAACAGGTTCTGCGCCTACGGCAACTATTACGGCATGATATTTTTCTTTTAATATAAGTTCGGGAGTTGCCTTTGTACCTGTTTTTACGTTTATATTCTCTTTCTTTACCTGTTTTATCAGATAATCTTTAAAATCCTTAATCGGCCATTTAAAATCAGGTACACTCGCCTCTATGAGCTGACCGCCGAGAACATTTTCTTTTTCGTAAATAGTTACAAAATGTCCTCTCTTTTTCGCAATAAGTGCAGCTTCCATCCCGGCGACTCCTCCCCCAATAACTGCAACTTTCTTGCATTTATCTGCGGGATCAATCTCTCTTTTAAGTACGTGTTCGAGACCAAACTCCGGATTTACAGAGCATCCTGTAACAAACGGAGAATACTCGGATATAACATGACATTTATTACATCTTATGCAAGGTACAACATCCTCTCCCCTGCCTTCTCTTATCTTTTCTCCGTACTCAAAATCACAAATCCATGCTCTTGCCGCAGCGATAAGATCTGCTTTTCCATCAGCAATTGCCTTATTTGCATCATCCAAATTCTGGAAACCTCCGACAGGTGCAATAAGCATGTTTTTAAGATTAAGTTCTTTAAATCGTTCCGCATATTTAAGTGCAGGAGTTTTTTCATTCATAAACCCGGTAGGATGTGCATCGTTTGCAGTCGGCATTCTTACCTGAACAATATCAAACAACCCTTCTCCAAGTTTTAAAAACTCGCATGTATCTTCTACCGTAAGTCCACCATCATCCTCCGGCGAAATGAGTATTTCCACAGGGAAATTCTGCCCGAGAGATTTTTTTATTCTCCTACAGATTTCGAGAGCAACCCTGCTTCTGTTTTCAATGCTTCCGCCATACTCATCCGTCCGCTTATTAAACTTAGGAGAAAGAAAATGTGCCGCAAAAGGAGATCCATATGCCATGTGCACCGACACCGCATCGATTCCGCATAATTTACAGACCTCTGCCTGTTCAACATATGCATCTATCATTTCATTTATGATTTTCTCATCAAATGCCTTTATATTTCTTTTTTCATCAGCGCATACATCATATCCCGGCAAAAGCGGTCTCTGAAGACTCATAGCAACTTTACTTCCGTAAAAATGAACTGCATCAACGAGCATTGTAAAATAGTTTTGACATTTTGGATTGTAAATATCGAATCTCGGGAATCTAGGTACATCTCCTCCACTCGGTGGCATTCCGGGTGGTGGTGGCATCTCCGGAAGTCCGTAATTGGAATGAATACCTGTTAAAGTAATAAGAGCTGCTCCGTTTTTTGCTCTGTCTGCAAAGTGTTTAATCATTGCATCCGACGGATAAGGCTCCGGTCCCTGCAAAAAATGAGGCATCGAATTAGTCGATGTAAGTCGGTTTTTAAGTACAATATTTCCGGCCTGAACCGGCTTAAGTAAATGCGAATATTTATTCATTTTTTTACCCCCAATCATATACCTTTACTTAATTTTAACTATCATGGATAATAGTTACCAATACACATTTATATATCAATCAATAACCTAATGGTTATTGATTGACAGGCTGCCATAAACGCAGCCTGTCTTTATCCTAATAATCAATATATTCAGGTCTTACTGTTTTATATTTTTCAACCAACATATCCCAGTTCTTCGGCAATTCAATCTTTGTGCATGATGGTCCGCCGTGGTCCCCGCCTCCTGCAAACACTGTCATCATTGCGCCTGCATGACCACCGGCAACAAGGGCAAGCATATGTTCATTTGTCCAGAATATTCTCGTCGAATGATTCATATTTACCGGAATATCTACGCTCTTAGGTGGGTGATTGTTGTTAACAAGCCACGAAATATCCACCTGTGAAGCAGGATGTCTTGCATACTCCACTACATAATCCAATATTTTTTCCCTGGTCCATCCTTCGTTTGCAAACATCTGCGCACACTTAGGTGTAAATATAAACGCTGCCCCGGGATCCCATCCGTAAGGATTTATCTCACACATTCCCGTCAAAAAATCAGCTGTTGTTCTTCCCGAGATTGTCCTATGCTCCTGCGGCCAAAACATGGTTACCGCACTTGCATCTTCATCTTCTCCGTATAATGTATGAAGCGGTCCCCAGGGATTTTCATCATAACTGTCACCTATCGCAATTCCCAAACGATTCTCATGTCCTGCCTCTGAAAGATCTTCTATTCCCGGACGAAGACCACCTATATTCATCATAATGTATCCAAAAGCGCGTCCTATAGTTGCATTTGCTTTATAATACGGCGAAAGAGCATTGGTTCCGGTATTTAATCCGATATCACTGACAATTTTTCCCGATATCGTAAGCATAGGTCCCCATGTTGACTGGCTGCATGTCCATCCTTCCAAATATATTTTCTTATCAAGAGCTCCTTTAACCGCTGCAATTAGAACCGGCAGATAAGTAGGAAGACACCCTGCCATTACAGCATTTATAGCAATAGCTTTTACCGTTGCCTTTCCCATCTTCGGAGGAATGTATCCAATAACCGTTTCAGGATCAAGGTCAGTTCCTGTAAGCATTTCTTTAACAGCTTCTTCAGTTGGAATCTCTACCGGTGCCCCGTTTGTAAATCCCAATGAATAGAACTTATCTCTGATTTCTCGAGCCGTTCCGCTATAAGTATCTGTTGCATATGACTGATTTACCTTAGGCGGATTCTTTTCTTCATCACTTAAAGGCTTTGTAAGTCCTTCTATTACCTGATTGGTAACTTCGGCTACAATCGGCGCCATCGCATCCACAACTTCCTGCTTTTCCTGATGTCCCCAAATATCGGCAGGCGAAACATAAGAAAATGTTCTTAAATAAGGAACTCCTATAGCTTTACATCCCCTTACCGCAGTAGAATATGTTCTTGGCATAACCCCCATCACCGTTGGCTTTCCATCCTTTTCCATATACGCAGCATTATATCCGAGAAAAAGAGAACTTGAAGGTACCGCTCCATAAAAAGCAACTACTGCATCAACTCCTTTTATCCATTCTTTATATCCCGGATAAAACTCCTCGTCATCTAAAATTCTTGTTGTCTCGGTTTTATACTGCAAATATGAAAACTTCGCGTTAGGATATCTTTTTAATATTTCAGCTTCCACCGCTTTAAGCATATAAGTGGCGGAATCCATAAAGTCGCTGAACATACCTATTGTCTTACCGTTTAAATCCTCAAGTCTTGGACTAAGACCGACTATCTTCGATGCATCAATCTCTGACCATGGACTTAGTGCCGTTAATATTTCGCTCATTTTAAAACCCCCTTCTTGGTTTTTTTGTTTTGATTGTAATAGTGATTATCTTATTCTGTCTAATGACAGTTTTTATATAGATGCATAACCATACGGTTATATTTAGGTGGACAAACCTATGATCCGGTTTTATAATTTGGTTATATTACATTTTAAAAGGGGGTATTAAATTGGAACTGTCACATCTTAAATATTTTCAACTTACCGCTGAACTTCAGCACATAACAAAAGCCGCCGAGCAGTTATATATATCTCAGCCGGCGCTTTCAAAAACGATCTCTAAACTTGAAAACGAACTTGGAGTTAAACTCTTTGACAGAGAAGGAAAAAATGTTTATCTAAATGATTACGGACACTGTGTGCTTGACCATGCCAACCGCATTTTTTCGGAATTGGACGAAATGGAAAGAGAAATATCCGACATGAAAAACGGCACCTCCGGTTCTTTAAGTGTTGTATCTGTTTATGCTTCCTCCGATCCTACCTGGCTTATTTCGAGTCTCAGCCATTTTATAGAAAAATATCCTAATGTTAATATTGATTTTTTTAAAACAGAAATTGATCGCTTAGGTGAATTACTGTTAAACCGCGAAATCGATATAGCTTTTTCATCCACTCCCATAGAATCCCAATATATAGACTGGGCACCTCTTTTTTCCGAAAAAATAGGCATTGTTTTATCCGAAAGACATCCTTTTGCAAATAAAAAAGGTCTCCATATGATAGATTTTAAAGATGAAAGATTCTGTATTATGGATGTTAACAGTGATTCCTATAATTTAACCATGGATCTTTGCAGCAGTGCTCATTTTACTCCAAATATAGGTTATTTACTTGACAACTCCTCTCTGTTAGGACAGGTACTTACCAAAGGAAACTGTGTATCAATAATTACGGAAAACGGATTCTACCAAAGCCAGGCACGCGACAAAGAACTAAATATACCCGATGATAAAGTTTTTATTCCTCTTAAAGATGAGTTCGCAAAAAGAACATGCTACATGGGCTTTTTAAATAACAGATACAAAACAAGGTCTCAAATGGATTTTATTGACTATATAATAAGTATTACAAAAGATATATAACTATCCCGGCCAAATATTTATTATGTATAACTCTTTAGTTATATAATAATGCAATTATATATATTGGAAATTATTAGTCCATTAGCTTACACTTTGACCATAAAGTGATATACATTTATAATATCACGGAATATAGGAGGGTATTTATATGGACAGTAAATATTTGGCCGAGCAGGGGGCTTTGGCCACAAAACTGGACGAAGTCGGGGAAAAGAAAATTCTTTCTACCGAAAAACTATCGGTTCGTGAAAAACTATGTTACGGACTCGGAACAGCAGGAGAGCAGTTTCCGTTTTTCTTTGTAAACTGCTACCTGTTCTTCTTCTTTAATGTTATTCTTGGTATAAGTGCCGTTACAGTCGGAACCATCATGCTTATTTCAAGAATATGGGATGCTATTAACGATCCTTTAATGGGTATGATTGCTGACCGCACCAGAACAAGATGGGGCGTATACAGACCTTGGGCCTTTTTTGCCACTATTCCGATGGGTCTTTTTCTTGTTCTTACATTCACAGATTTCCATCTTGGTATGACGGGCAGAATTATTGTTGCGGCCATTACTTATATCGGTTTCGGAATGAGCAACACCGCTTCAATTATTCCTTTGGGATCAATGGTAAATGTACTTACCGCAGATTATAATGAACGTTCTCAGCTCGGATCGTTTAGAGAGTTCGGTTCTGCAATCGGAAATACACTTACTTCAATTATTGTCCCGGCAATTCTTTCTCTTTGCGCGGCACGTGGACTTGAAGGAGCATCAAGCTATACAGTTACAGCAATCGTTTTGGGGTTATTTACTGTTGCTGTTCTTGCTCTTACATTCTTTAATACTAAAGAAAGAATTGAACCGCCAAAAGAAAACGTCTCTCTTATCAAGAGCTTTGGCACATTAAAAGGGAATGCTCCTGCCTGGTCACTCATTTTTGCATTCTTCTTTGTTTGCGGATACTCTGTATTCAGAAACACAATGAATGCATATTACGGAGTTTATTATCTTGAAAACGATGCATATCCTTTCCTTTTAACGGTTATGGCTATTGCTCCATTCTTTATTCTTTATTTTATACCGGGAATTACCGCAAAAATCGGCAAAAGAAATACATTCATTATCGGTTGTGCGCTCATAGCTGTTTCCGGAGCAATCTTTATGATTGCAAAAACAAATATGACTATGAACTATGTGGCAGCATTTGTTGCCGGATGGGGTCAGGTACTTTCTTTCTCAAGCACATGGTCAATGATTCCCGATGCTGCCGATTACGGAGAATGGAAAAACGGAGTCAGAGCTCCTGCATTCATCTATTCACTTGTCAACTTCTCACTCAAACTTTCAATGTCAATATTTGCGCTCGTAATTTCATTCGGACTTGCACATTTTGGATTTGATCAGGCACAAACTACGCAATCGGATATGGCAATTAATGGTATTTATCTCTTAAATTCCGTACCAATGATTGCTGTTGGAATACTTGCAATAATTTGCATCCTTCCATTTAAAATTAATGCTGAGGAAGCCGAAAAAATACAGATTGAACTACAAAAGCGTCATGCAAAAGAAGATAGTAAATAATAGGGAAATAATAGTATGTCAAAAATAATTCAGTATTTATGTGGGATGTCAAACGGATATATTCTAAAATGCAAAGAAGGTTATATCGCCATTGATTGCGGTAGTGAATATGATATCAGCATATTTAAAAATGTTTTATCGGAAAACAATATAAACCCTGAAGAAATTAAACTTATTATAGTAACTCACGGTCACTGCGATCATTTTGTTAACGCAGACGAAATGAAAAAACTTACCGGCGCGCCACTGTTGTGTCATAAAGAGGCTGTTTTATCACTTACCACCCCTCTTTATCCCGATGTACACGCCAGAAATGAGGTAGGTTATAAGCTGCTTAACGAAATGACGCCGGACGGAGAACCATGTCCTATTCTTCCTCCGGTAACTCCGGATATAGTTATAGGGAACGAAGATTACGATTTATCAGATTATGGAATAGATGCTAAAATCATCTACACTCCGGGTCATTCTCTCGGATGTATTTCGATAATCACAGGCGAAAGAGAAGCCTTTGTGGGAGATATTCTTCAGGAAAAGGTTCCGGGTTGCGGTTCTCCTCCGGGAGTTGCATATTTCACCTATACCGATGATTTGGAAGAAGCAAATAAACTGACATTCGCCAGTTGTGACCGCCTTCTTAAAGAAGCTGATATTTTTTACAGCGGACATTCCGGACCTTTTATCCGGCAGGAAATCCAAAAATGCATAGATGATGCTAAAGAAGAAGCAAAAACATTTAAACTTTAATTAAAAAGGAGACTTAATATGAACGAAAAAGAACTTTTAGAACGTATCGAATCATTAGAAAAACAAGTTAAAAGAAACCAGCGTGCAGCTGATGCCGTTGAAATTCAGAATGTAATGAGCCGCTATATTTTCTACCTTGAAAACGGAAATATTGCAGGTGTATGGGATGATCTTTTTACACACGAAAGAGAAGATGTTAAAATGGAGATAATGGATGCAGGTGGATATATCGGACCTGAACATGTAAAAAGAGCATATTATACTATGTCCGGCCTTGTTGATTTAGAGGGCAATCCGGCTCCTAAAAAATCTGCCGGTATGTCAAATACAAATACAGACCGTGCTGCCCTTCTTCTTATGCTCACTATATCCACGCCTATGATTGAAGTGTCTGAAGACGGTAAAGAGGCCTGGGGGCAGTGGCATCTTTTCGGACCACATTCAAACAGAGTATTTGATCCGGCCTCAGGCAACAAAAAAGATACCGCATTCTGGATTGCCGGAAAATATGACAACGAATTTGTAAAAGACTCCGACGGACAGTGGCGTTTCAAGAGCGTCCGAGCAATCAACTGGCTCCGCACTCCTTATGATAAGAGCTGGCTCGAGTGTGCTGATTGCAGAAGCACTCCTTCTCCTTATTATCCGGTTGATATTCCAAGAAGAGTCACTTCATTTAATCCTGATGGTGGCTTTGATCCTGACAGATGGGGTCCTCTCCCTCACGAGCACGTTGTGCACAACTAAAATACAAGCTACGCAACTTACCATAAGTTGCGTAGCTTCTTAAACTATTGTAAGGAACTATAGCTATGAAATATATTCTTAAAAACATAAAACTACTTGACGCTTTTCATGATTATGAAAGCCTCGAAATTCTAATTGAAGATGATAGAATTAAAGAAGTATCCAAAAATATTTCCGCAGATGATGCGAAAGTAATCGACTTAAAAGGAAAAACTCTTATGCCCTCTTTCGCCGATGCTCATATGCATATAAAGCCTTTTATGGGTCCTTTCGAAAACGAAAACCCCATTTTGGAAGCTCTTGCTTTAAACGGCATCTCATGTGTAAAAGATTTAGGTATTTTGGACAGTATTCCTCTTGAAGGATATTTAAAGTGGCTGGACACCTTAAAAGTTCCCGGAAATATAAGAATTTCCACTGCCGGAAGATATATAGATGTTGAAGGTGGCTATGGTATGGGACCTGTCCCGGATGTAAATTGGGGTATATTAATAAATACCCCCGAAGAAGCAGCTGATGCCGTAACCTATCAATTTCTTGCCGGAGTAGACGGTATAAAAATCGGCTTAAATGACGGAAGTTTTGGCCCTATAACCGGAAAACTTTCACCTGAGCTCATTTATGCCATTACCACGCGTGCAAGAGAGTGCGGAATCTGGTCAACAGCTCATGTTTTGGCAGCTGACGATTTAAGAACTCTTGTAGATTGCGGAATTGATTCCGCAGCACACACACCTCAAGACAAACTCATCGATGACGATGTTATTGATAAGATGGTAAAAAATCATATACCTATGACTACCACAATAGGTACTGCCTCACTTGACGATCCGCTCCCTGAGATGTTTCCTCCTTCATATGCTTCAGCTGAAGCATTTAGACAGGCTCAGGCGGATCGCAGGCAAATGATTCTTAAAAACATTGAAAAGTTTTACAAAGCCGGTGGAATAATAAATGTCGGAACGGATCTTATGCGTTGCCAAAATCCGATAAACCAGGCAACAATTCCTGTCTCTGAGCTTAAACAGCTAAGAAACATTGTCGGAATGTCTATGAAAGATGTTATTAAAGCCGGAACAATAAACTCTGCAAGAGCATGCGGTTTTAATGACGAAGGAGTTCTTAGACCGGGAAACAAAGCCTCCCTTATAGCTTTCGCCGGTACTCTCTCCGACAGCTTTGATGAGCTTTTAAACCTTGATTTTGTTATGAACCAGGGTATTATCTTAAAAAACATATAAAAAATTGATTACAACCTGTTAAATATGCCAAAAAAATGCCTGCCACAAAAGTGGCAGGCACTTTTTTAATGTTAGGAGTCAGATTTTCTTATTATCAACTGATATATAAATGTAAGTACCAAGCCTATACATGCAAAGCATGCGGCTACTATAAACGATGTACCGTAACTGCCTGTAGCCATATATATTTTACTTATTGAAATCGGTCCTATAATCCCCGCTAAAGCAAAACCAATAAACATAATCCCATAATTGACGGTATTATGCTTCATACCAAATCTTTCTGCGGTAAATCCGGGGAAAACTCCCATAAAAGTACCAAAACATATTCCGACCAATGCCATTCCGACCAAAAAAACCATTCTTCCTACACTCTGGCTAAGCAAAAGAAATACTATGCCTACTATCGCAAGTACAAGGCCTAATCTTATGGTACCTATTCTTCCTATTTTATCCGACACCATTCCTGCACATACTCTTCCAATACTGTTAAAAAGCGCTAAAACAGAAACAATAAGCGCTGCTCCAGCCGCCGAATATCCCATCATATTTTTAGAAAGCGAAGATGCCTGAGATATTATCGTAAGTCCGGTAAAAGCTCCGCATATTAATAAAATAATCATTACATAAAAAACCGGCGATGAAAGCATTCCTTTCCAATCCTTATCCACAGTTCCAACGCCTGAATTAGCGGTTTTCTCCTGCACATACCCTTTTGGAGCATATCCGTCCGGACATTTTTCCATAACACAACTGCAAAAACAAATTACAATTCCAAAGATTAAACCTATAATTTTAAATGTGTTGTTTATTCCTACATTTTCTATAAGCATGTTAGCTATCGGCGGTAATATGACAGAACTTATTCCGTATGTCATTGTTGATATGCCCCCGGCAAAACCTTTTCTTTCCGGAAAAAACTTAATCGAATTTCCGATTGTACAGCCATATATCATTCCCATTCCAAGGCCACATCCAAGTCCGTATCCCAAATATAAGACAATAACGCTGTTTGCAAATCCACACGCAATCATTCCCGCTCCAAAAAGAATTCCGCCGGCAAGAATTACATTTCTCGCTCCGAATTTATCGTTAATAAATCCACCGGAAATCATCGTCACCGGTCCAACCGCATTTGCCAAAGTAAATACTAATGACAGCGCTCCGCTTTCAACTCCAAGGCGATCTGCCATAGGGCCTGCAAATACGCTCCATGCATAAAGTGAGCCGATACACAAATTAATAAGGCAGCTGCAAATAAGAATAATCCATCTTTTTTTATCTAAATTCATTTTTACCTCCTCTAATAATCAAGATATTTAGGCATAGTTCCCGGATATTTTTTTATAAGCTCATTCCAGTTCTTTGGAAGATTAGCCTTTTTACATACAGGTCCGCCATGCTCTCCTCCGCCAAGATAAGCCTGGCCCCAGTCTCTTCCTCCAACCAGTAAAAACATATGCTCCGTGTTCCAAAAAAGCCTTGCCGAGTGTTCAAGACCTTCCTCCGGAAAAATAAGCCCTTCTCTCGGATGATTGTTACCGATTGCCGCCCTTGGGATTTCCGTAGACGGTCTTCTGTTATATTCTTTTACATACTCTATAATATCTTTTTTAGAATATCCTTTATCTGCAAACATCTTTGCATTTTCAGGCGGAAGCACAATCATAATTCCCACATCGAAACCTCCATGCCATACTTTGCAAAGGTTTTTAAGCGTAGCCGACGGAGTAACGGTTTGAATCTGTGTGTGTTCACTTGGCCAAAACAGTGTAATTGCCGAATCATCTTTAGAATAACCATAGTCTGTTTGAAGCGGTTCCCAAGGTGACTCCTCTTCATTTTCAGCCAAAACTATTCCAAAACGTCCGTCCGAGCCCGGACCACTCATATCTTCAATCCTGCTTCTTGTACCACCTATATTCATAATCATATAAGCTATTGCTTTTCCTATACACGCCTGAGGCCTGGTATAAGGAGATACCAGATTTCTATCGGTGTTTATCCCTATATCATTTCTTATAGGTCCCGATATAACTGCCGTTGGCATCCAAGTTGCATTTGAGCATGTCCATCCTTCCAGATAAAGCTTGTCATCGTCCATAGCTTCTACAGCAGCTATAAGAAGGGGCATATATGTAGGTTTACAGCCGGCAAGAATTCCGTTTATAGCTATTTTTTCTACCGTTGCTTTTCCAAGCATCGGAGGAAGTTCAGCCACAACATAGTCAGCCGGAAGATCAGTTCCTTTAAGCATTTCATCTATGTTTTCTCTGGTCGGCATCCCTGCCGGTGAACCGTTAGTCCAACCGTTCGAATAATACCAGTCATTTATTTCTTCTACGCTTCCCGTAAATGTATCTTCAGAATGGTCCTCAGCCGCCTTTGGATTTGCCTCTTCGGCTGTAAGAGGCTTTGTTAAAGCATCTATTATTTGAGGAATCATCTCAGCAATCTTTTCTTTATATGTAGCTATTGTCCATTCATTACAATCCACAGCCGGTGGAACAAACCCCGGTCCGTCATAAGTAACAATTCTTAAAGTGGGATATCTGCGTGCTCCGGCTCCTTTTTTAGCCGATGATATATATTGCTGTTTTGACAATAATACTGATGGAACTCCAAGGCTTTCTATATGTGCAAAATTATAGCCCATATAAAGAGCGCACGAACCCATGTCGGCTCCAACGCCTATTACCGCATCTACTTTACTTATCCATTCTTTGAATTTCGGATAATGAACTTTATCCGTGTGAATATCTGTCTGATCTACTATATAAGTATAATGGCTAAATTCTGTCTCCGGCAAAATCTTCTTCATCTGCCTTTCAAGTTCTTTCATAAAATAAGGATGATACTCCTTAAAAGATGAATACATTCCTATGGTTTTACCCGCAAGAGTATTTAATCGTTTTGCAATACCCCTTTTGTCCAAATAATCACTTTTGGCCCAAGGGCTATATACAGTGAATTCTTCCATATAAACTTCCTCCCAATTTACCTTCTTAATATATAGTAACTTTAATTTTTATAACCGTAAAATAGAAGTTTGGTTACACATATATAACTGAAAAGTAATAGATCAGAAAATATAATTCCTTTCTAACCCCAAAGGATAACATTTAGTATTTTTTATTTTCCACCACCCTAAAGCACCTTCTAATCCCTGCCGATATTACTAATGGACAATACTTTGGGAGGAAAAAAATGATTCGAACTGTCAACGGGGAAATCTATAATATTGACGCAAAAGTTTCGCAGGATTTTCTACTTGATGCAAAGGCATTTTATGAGGGAAACGAGCACGATTATGATCTTCTTTGCATTACAAATCTTTATGATGAACCCATCTACGCCGGCAAAACGGATTTTTTAAACAATACCTTGGATAACGACTGCAAAATCAATTTTTCTTCCGATATGTTTCGTAAAGCCAAAGATAACTCACATATTAAAAACGGCGGAATTATACCGGCATTAAACGACAAAAATGAGCCGGTATGTCTTTTAGTATCATCTCCCGATGTTTATATTCACGACTATGAAAATACAAATGCGGATTTTGATTTTAGACCATTAGAGCTTTACGATTGCATTGCTCTTTTTGAGGTGACCGAAAATGCATATATACTTCTTACAAAGATTCTGCCCAACTACAGTGGCAGAGTTATATGCTACGGAGAAGAATGGGAATCTTTAAAAGAAATAATTCCCGCCTTTGATAATCTTTATTTTGCTGCTACAGAGCCTGAATTTGCAGCTCTTACAAAAGGCAAAAAACTGATGTGCCTTTCGCATTTTTATTCGGCACTTGCAGGATATAAAAAGAGAGCCGAAGAAGGTATTTTTTCATATGATGAAATTATTACTCTCATCTGCTTTTTTTCAATCCGAAAAAGCTACGGCAAAGATAACCCCGAGAAAAATTTCTTCATAGTAAATCCTCTCTTTCCCAAAGAAGGACTTATGGCAATATGCGACAAAACCGCCGCAGTATATTCATATGCCAAATCCAATGGGTTTATTCCGATAGTTACCATTACCAATTCGGACGATCACATGTACTCGGATTATCCCGGAGACGATATATGGGGAAAATTTTTCAAACAGCCTTCCGGAGAAAATGCGGATGAAGTGCAGACTTCGCTTAATGTCTACGAAATGCCCAAAGGACAGATTTCTTTTGCCTGCCGCTATCTTATGAGCCAAATTACAGAGATTAAAAGCGAAAGCTTCTTTAGCACAGCTTATTATAACGACAGGATAAATACAGAAGTAGAAAACACAAAAAAATCGCTGGGCATTGACCCTGCAAAGACTCTCGGTGTACTTATAAGAGGCACGGATTATACAATGACAAAACTGCCCGGGCACAGCAAAATGGCTACTCCCGAACAGGTCTATGAGAAAATAATTGAATTTTCAAAAACAGAGGATTATGACAAAATTTATCTTGCTACAGAAGATGAAAAAATCCTTGATAAAATGAAAGACCTTTGCAAAGACAAGCTCATCTACCTTGATCAGATTCGCTATAACGTAAACGCCGGCGAATACCTTGCAGATTGCAAAAAAGGCATAGAAAACGAAGGCTATATCAGAGGAAAAGATTATCTTGTAACCTTAAAAATCCTTACTGAGTGCCGTTCATTTATAGCATCCGGCCATTGCAACGGAACTTCCTTTGTGCTAAACGAAGGCTCTTTTAATAAATGCTTCGTCTTTGACCTGGGCTGCTACTAGCCCTTACTCTGTAGGGAGAGAATAAATATAATTAAGCAGATCTTCTTTTTCATCCTCGGTCTTTGCAGGCGCGGTTGTATAATCCTCCTGCATTCCCGGGATGATTTCTGTTTCCACGGAAATTATCTTTGATGTGCTCTCCCCGCTTTCATCAGTGGTTTTTTCTATCGTAAGATGGATTTCATAAAGCATAGTCTCGAGCGTTTTTTCATTAAACCAAAAATTTCCGAGACTGTACACTATAGGCTTATCATTATAAGAACCTATCCCCTGCAAACAGTGGGTATGCGCCCCTATTACCGCATCTGCCCCGGCATCTATATATTCTTTTGCGCCCTCGGTCTGAGCATCTTCAAGCTCGGTTGAATATTCCGTTCCCCAATGAGGAAGTGCAATAACGTAGTCCGCATTTTCATCTGCTTCCTCTATCGCTTCCAAAAAGAGAGTGTTGTCATAGCACCTTAGTATTCCGGGTTCATCTTCGGTTGCCTGTGGCGTCATCTTGTATTTTTCTGCCCGAGATGCAGCTACATAG
>JAILQM010000127.1 GCA_024698965.1 Eubacterium sp.
TTGCATGTGTTAGGCACGCCGCCAGCGTTCATCCTGAGCCAGGATCAAACTCTCTATAAAAGTTTATTTCCTAAGGCTTCATTCTTCGCTGGCTCTTTCGAGTTTGCTTGAATTGTATCCTTAAAATTTACTGTCATGAATCGACAAGTTTAATGGTTCTTACCATTCTTGTTTTTTGTTCAAGGTTGTTTCACTGTTCTGTTGTCAAAGTGCTTTGTTTGCTATCTGCCTCAGCGACAGCTTGTTTATAATATCACTTTAAGTTGGCTGTGTCAACAGGAAAATGCAAATTTTTTTAATTATTTTTTTCCCTTACATTTGTATGATTCCAAGCACGTTAAGTACGGCACTTACAAGGATTATTATTACGAAAACAGGGCAGAGATATTTAATCATTACAGAGAAAATTCCATTTCTTCTGAAATTATGTCCATCCTGCGTTATTTCATCATCCATCTTATCAATACCTATATATCTTGTTACAAGAATACAGGTAGCTAATGCTGCTATCGGCATCATGATTGAGTTGCTTACAAAATCAAAAAGATCCAAAAACTGCATGCCAAATATTTTTATACCTGCAAGCGGTCCGTTTCCGAGTGACGAAAGACTGCCCAAAACAATCATTATTACCATTATTACAAATGTTCCCACTTTTCTGCTCCACTTAAACTCATCAGTAAAGGTAGAAACAGCACTCTCAGTAAGAGCTATGGCGCTCGTTACTGCTGCAAAAAGAACAAGAGCAAAGAATAATATGCCTATAATATTTCCAAATCCCATGCTTGCAAAAATTTTAGGCATAGTGATGAACATTAGTGACGGGCCTGCATTTAAAACGCTTTCATCGCCGTTATTAAACGCAAATACCGCCGGTATAATCATAAGAGAAGCAAGTACAGCTATAGCTGTATCAAATACTTCCACCTGTTTTGTCGAATCTTCTATACTTACTTCTTTCTTTAAATATGAACCAAATGTTATAAGAATACCCATGGCAATAGATAAAGAATAAAACATCTGTCCCATTGCTGTTACAACGGTCATTATGGAAAAATGTTTGAAATTAGGAATAAAAAGATACTTTACTCCACTTAATGCATTTGGTCTTGTTACGGAATACACACAGATAACAACAGCAAGTACAACAAGAATAGGCATTATCATCTTTGATACTCTTTCTATTCCGTTTTCAACACCCATAAAAATGACTGCCAAAACAAGTATCATAAAGACAATGAACCAAAACTCGGCACTGACTCCGTTTGATATAAAGTCTGTAAAAAATGTATCACCGGCTACTGTATCTGCATCTGTTGTCAGATATGCAAAAAGATATTTACACACCCATCCTCCGATTACCGAATAATACGGCACTATAATCATAGGAATCACGGCATTTATCCATCCGCCGATTTTCATTGCCTTGCTTTCCGCTCCAAGAGTCTTAAAGGCTCCGACCGGGCTTTTTTTAGACATTCTTCCTATGGCGGTCTCCGCCATTATCATTGTATAACCGAATGTAAGTGCAAGAATTATATATACAAGGAGAAAAATTCCCCCACCATATTTAGCACAAAGATATGGAAATCTCCATATATTTCCAAGACCAACAGATGCTCCCGCGGCTGAAAGCACATAACCTATCTTTCCCGAAAATGTACCGCGTTTTTCCTGATTCACAATGTAAACCTCCAGATATCAACTTTTTTCATAGTTTCTATACCATGAGGTTATACTATATCACATTTTCTTATTTTTTTCTACTAAAAATCTTTTTTGAACTCTTTTACTGCCGTCTCATAGAGATTATTGCCACGGCTGTCTATTACTACAAAAACAGGGAGATCTTCAACGGTCAGTTTAAGCACTGCCTCTGCACCCAGGTCTTCATAAGATACTGTCTCAGACTCTTTTATGCATTTTGACATAAGAGCCCCTGCTCCTCCTATAGCCGCAAAATAAACAGCATGATTTCTTATCATGGCATCAATGACGTCTTTACTTCTTTTGCCTTTGCCTATCATAGCTTTCTGTCCAAGGTCTAAAAGCCTCGGAGCATATTTGTCCATACGGCTGGCGGTGGTAGGTCCCGCCGAACCTATTACCTGTCCTTCTCTGGCAGGCGATGGTCCCATATAATATATTGTCGAATCCTCTATCGGAAAAGGAAGCTCTTCTCCCTTGTCTAAAGCTTCCATAAATCTTTTATGAGCTGCATCTCTTGCTACATAGATTGTTCCCGTAATTTCAACTATATCTCCCGCTGAAAGAGAATCTGATATTTCTGCAGTAATAGGTGTTGTTATTTTTTTGGTCATCTTATATTACCCTCACACTATGTCTGTTTACATGACAACATATATTTATGGCAACAGGAAGTCCTGCTATATGCGTCGGATATGTATTAACATTAACCGCAAGCGCCGTAACTCTTCCTCCGAGTCCGCCCGGTCCTATTCCGAGATTATTAATCTTTTCAAGCATCTCTTCTTCGAGCTCTTTAACATAAGGTATATCAGAATGTTTTCCAACCTCTCTTGTAAGAGCCTCTTTTGCCATAACTGCCGATTTTTCAAAAGTCCCTCCGACTCCTACTCCTACTACCATTGGCGGACAGGCATTAGGGCCTGCGTCTTTTACTGCAGTAAGAATCGCCTCTTTTACTCCTTCTATACCGTCTGCCGGTTTAAGCATAAATACCCTACTCATATTCTCGCTACCGAATCCTTTTGGAGCTACAGTAATCTTAACCTTATCTCCCGGTACAATAGAATAATGAATAACAGCCGGAGTATTATCCTTCGTATTTTCTCTTATTATGGGATCTTTAACAACTGATTTTCTTAAATATCCTCCTACATAGCCTCTTCTTACACCTTCATTTACGGCATCTGATATCGCTCCGCCTTCAAAATGTACTTCCTGACCTATTTCAAGAAATACAACAGCCATGCCCGTATCCTGACAAATCGGAATATGTTCTTTTTCCGCTATCTCAAGATTTTCGTCTAAACAAGAAAGAACGGTGAGTCCCATTTGGGACTCCTCCGTTTCTTTTGCTTTTCTTAAGGCATTTTTCATATCATCCGTAAGAGTGTAATTAGCCTCCATACACATCTGTGATATATTTTCCGTTATAATATCGACATTTACGGTTCTCACTACTCTTCTTCGACCTCGCCTGTTTCTTCATCTTCTTCGGTTTCTACAACCTTTGTTATACTTGCAACCTTGGTATCATCATCCATATTTATGAGTTTAACACCCGATGTTATTCTTCCGAGTACGTTTATACCCGCAACTTCCATTCTGATAATGATTCCTTCGCTGTTAATAATCATTATCTCATCTTCCTCATCTACGGCAAGAGCATTTGCAAGTTTACCTGTCTTTTCGGTAATCTTATAGCACTTAACTCCCTTACCGCCTCTGTTTTGTACGAAGAATTCATCAATATTTGTTCTCTTTCCGATTCCGTTTTCAGTAACGAAAAGAATTGCAGAGCCTTCGTTATCAAGCTTCATATTGATTACTTCATCGTCATTTTCAAGAAGAATACCTCTTACACCCATAGATGTACGACCTGTGCTTCTTGCATCGTTTTCATTAAATCTTATACACTTACCGTTTCTTGTAATAAGAATAACGTCTCTTTCTCCGTTTGTATCCTTTACCTCTATAAGTTCATCATCATCACGAAGAGTTATTGCGCTAAGACCTGTCTTTCTCATGTTTTTATATTCTGAAAGCGGACTTCTCTTAATGGTTCCAAGCTTTGTGGCCATTATAATATAACCGTTTTCATCGAACTCACCTACAGGTCTTACAGCTGATATTCTTTCATCAGGCTGAAGCTGAAGAAGGTTAATTATCGCCGTTCCTCTCGATGTACGACTTGCTTCAGGTATTTCATATCCTTTAAGACGATATACTCTACCCTTATTTGTAAAGAACATTATGTAATTGTGAGTATTTGTCATAAACAGATCTACGATGTAGTCGTCATCTATTGTAGACATTCCCTTAATACCTTTACCGCCTCTATGCTGAGATTTGAAGTTTTCACTTCCCATTCTCTTAATATAACCCTTGCTGGTCATAGCAATAACTGTATCCTGTCTCGGAATAAGATCTTCCATTGAAATATCAAATTCGTCAAATCCTATTTCTGTTCTTCTGTCATCGCCGTATTTTTCTGCAATAACAGTGATTTCTTCTTTGATTACTCCAAGAAGTACCTTCTTATCCGAAAGGATGAGTTTGAGTTCATCAATTTTGATGAGGAGCTCTTTGTGCTCATCTTCGATTTTCTCTCTTTCGAGACCTGTAAGAGCACGAAGTCTCATATCAACAATTGCCTGAGACTGCGCTTCCGAAAGTCCGAATCTTGCGATGAGTTTTTCTTTGGCCTCTGCTGTATTTTTACTTGAACGGATGAGCTCAATTACTTCATCAATATTATCTAAAGCTATGAGTAAGCCCTGTAAAATATGAGCTCTTTCCTCTGCTTTGTTAAGATCGTATTTTGTTCTTCTTGTTACTACATCTTCCTGGTGAATAATATAGTTTGTAAGTACATCAAGAATACTTAAAATCTTAGGCTCGTTATTTACGAGCGCAAGCATAATAACTCCGTAGGTATCCTGAAGCTGAGTATGCTTATAAAGCTGGTTTAAGATAACATTAGCATTTACGTCGCGGCGAAGCTCAACCACAACTCTCATACCTTCTCTGTTTGACTCATCTCTTATATCTGTGATGCCGTCAATCTTTTTATCTTTAACAAGCTCTGCCATCTTTTCAATAAGACGGGCTTTATTTACCATATATGGAAGCTCGGTAATAATAATTCTGTTTTTACCGTTGTCCATAGGCTCGATATCTGTAACACCTCTTACTCTGATCTTGCCTCGGCCGGTTCTGTATGCTTCCTCTATTCCTCTTTTTCCTAAAATTACACCGCCGGTCGGAAAATCCGGTCCTTTTATTATCGGAAGAATTTCTTCTATTTCGGTTTCTCTGTCCTCATTAATGCGGTTGTCTATAATTTTAACCGTTGCTTCTATAGTCTCTCTTAAGTTATGAGGCGGAATGTTTGTTGCCATACCTACGGCAATACCTGTTGTTCCGTTTACGAGAATATTCGGAAATCTTGACGGAAGTACTGTTGGCTCTTTTTCTGTCTCATCAAAGTTAGGCATAAAGTCTACTGTATCTTTATTGATGTCTGCAAGCATTTCCATGGAAATCTTTGTAAGACGGGCTTCTGTATATCGCATTGCGGCAGCTCCGTCTCCATCAACAGAACCAAAGTTTCCGTGTCCGTCAACAAGCGTATATCTTGTAGACCACTCCTGGGCCATATTTACAAGTGAACCGTAAATAGAACTGTCACCGTGTGGGTGATATTTACCCATTGTATCACCGACGATACGCGCGCATTTTCTGTGCGGCTTATCCGGTCCGTTGTTAAGCTCTATCATAGAATAAAGAATTCTTCTTTGAACCGGCTTAAGTCCATCTCTGATATCAGGAAGTGCTCTCGATACAATTACACTCATCGCATAGTCAATATACGAGGTTTCCATTGTTTTTTGTAAATCTACTTCGTGTATGGTGTCAAATATCTTGTCATCCATGTTTTATTATTCCTCCATAATTTGCCCTGCAAATTATTATTACTTTTTAGGCTATATATCCAGATTTGTTACATACTTTGCATTCTTTTCAATAAACTCTCGTCTAGGCTCAACCTGATCACCCATAAGAGTTGTAAAAGTAAGATCGATTGTTGCCGATGTTTCCTCATCAAAATTTACTCTCTTTAAGATTCTGTGTTCAGGATCCATTGTTGTCTCCCAAAGCTGCTCGGCATCCATCTCTCCAAGTCCTTTATATCTTTGAATCTTGTTGTTCTGGTCTCTTCCGACTTCTTCAAGAATCTTATTGAGTTCTTCATCGCTGTATGCATACCAAACCTTTTTGTTTTTCTCAAGCTTATAAAGAGGCGGTGTTGCAAGATACACATATCCCTGCTTAATAAGCTCCGGCATAAACCTGTAAAGGAAGGTAAGAAGGAGGGTACTTATATGAGCACCGTCCACGTCGGCATCAGTCATTATG
The DNA here is from genome assembly GCA_024698965.1 of Eubacterium sp. Taxonomy (GTDB): domain Bacteria; phylum Bacillota; class Clostridia; order Lachnospirales; family Lachnospiraceae; genus RUG14243. The sequence continues at coordinate 6,127 of JAILQM010000127.1, forward strand.
ATAATCTTGTGATAACGAAGTTTCGTAATATCAAAATCATCATGAATACCTGTTCCGAATGCGGTAATCATTGCTTTTATTTCCGCATTTGCATATATTTTATCAAGTCTTGCTTTTTCTACATTTAAAATCTTTCCTCTCAGTGGAAGAATAGCCTGGGTAGCTCTGCTTCGTGCAGTCTTTGCACTTCCGCCCGCCGAATCTCCCTCGACTATGAAAATCTCACAGTTTTCAGGATTCTTATCAGAGCAGTCCGCAAGTTTACCCGGAAGAGCCATTCCGTCAAGAGCTGATTTTCTTCTGGTAAGATCTCTTGCTTTTCTGGCTGCTTCTCTTGCTCTTTGAGCCAGGATTGATTTTTCGCAAATTGTCTTGGCAACCGCCGGATTCTGCTCAAGATAAATCTTAAGTCCTTCGGATAAAACAGAATCAACTGCTCCTCTTGCCTCGCTGTTACCAAGCTTTTGCTTCGTCTGGCCCTCAAACTGAGGATCTTCAATCTTAATACTTACAATAGCGGTAAGTCCTTCTCTAATATCTTCACCGGAAAGATTATCCTCATTTTCTTTAAGAAGTTTGTTACTTCTGGCATAATCATTGAATATCTTTGTAAGAGAACGTCTGAATCCTTCAAGATGAGTACCGCCTTCAGGCGTTGTAATGTTATTTACAAAAGAATATGTCGACTCTGTAAATGAATCGTTATGCTGAAGAGCAACTTCTACATAAACATTATCTTTGTTTCCTTCAAAATAAAGCACATCTTCGTAAAGAGGCTCTTTACTTCCGTTAAGGAAGGTGACAAATTCTTTAATACCGCCTTCATAATGGAATTCATCCTCTTTTAATTCTTCTTCTCTTAAATCATGAAGTCTTATTTTTAAATCCTTTGTAAGGAAAGCTGTTTCTCTGAGTCTTGTTCTTAAAATATCGTAATCATAAACGGTTTCTTCAAATATCTGTGCATCAGGAAGGAAGGTAATCTTTGTTCCTGTCTTACCTTCTTCACATTCTCCGATAACGGAAACCTCGCATAAGGTTTTTCCTCTCGAATATTTTTGAGAATATATTTTTCCGTCTCTGCATACTTCAACTTCAAGATGTTCTGAAAGCGCATTAACTACTGACGCACCTACACCATGAAGTCCGCCGGATACCTTATATCCTCCACCGCCGAATTTTCCGCCGGCATGAAGCACTGTAAATACTACCTCAAGAGCGGATTTTCCGGCCTTATGATTTATTCCTACCGGAATTCCTCTACCGTCATCAATAACTGTGATTGAATTGTCTTTGTTAATATAAACATCAATAGTATCACAGAATCCGGCAAGAGCTTCATCTACCGCATTATCAACTATCTCATAAACAAGATGATGAAGTCCTCTTGATGAAATACTTCCTATATACATTCCCGGTCTTTTTCTTACAGCTTCAAGACCTTCCAATATCTGTATTTGATCGGCACCGTATTCGTTCGCCATTTTCTGCCTCCTATTTTTCTATACTTATAAACTTTCTTTAATTGTTACCTTTGCATTTTCCACCTGGAAAATTTTATTGATTTTAAACCTGTTTTTTATGAAGTCTTCAACTCCGGTGCAGGTAATTATCGTTTGAATATCTTCTATTTGATTTAAAAGAAGATTTTGTCTGTCACTGTCAAGTTCTGACAATACATCATCAAGTAAAAGAACCGGTTTTTGCTTTACTGTTTCTTTTACAAGTTCTATTTCAGCCAGTTTAAGAGAAAGTGCACAGGTTCTTTGCTGCCCCTGTGAACCGTATTTTCTCATATCGACATTATTAACTTCAAAACACAAATCATCTCTGTGAGGACCAATGTGGGTAGAACCGAATCTTATGTCCTTATCTCTGCTGTTAAAAAACTCTCTTTCGTAATCTTCGGCGGAAACATTTTCTTCATAGATAATATTTAAAGACTCTTTGTTTTCTGTAATATTCTCATGAATCGTTTTTATGATTTCATTGAGCTTTTTAACAAAAATTCTTCTTCTCTCTATTACTTTTTTCCCGTAATCAATTATCTGTCTGTCCCAAACATCCAGAGTTTCTTTTAAAGAAGGATTGTAATTAATATCCTTTAGAAGTTTGTTTCTTTGATTCAGCGCTTTATTATATATACTTAAATCATAAAGATAAACCTTATCAAGCTGGCATAATTCACTGTCCATGAATTTTCTTCTCTCTATAGGACCTGCTTTGATAATCGCAAGATCCTCGGGAGAGAAAACAACTATATTTAAAATTCCGAATACCTCGGAAGCCTTTTTTATAGGCACTTTATTTACAGCAATTCCTTTTGACTTGTTTTTTCTGAGATGAATATCTATCTGGAAATCTCTTTCTTCCTTTTCGACATTTACACAAATATGAGATTCTTCGCAGCCAAACTTAATTATTTCCTTGTCCTTACTACCTTTATGGGATCTGGTTGTTCCGCTTAAATAGATAGCTTCCAGAATATTGGTTTTTCCCTGTGCATTATTTCCGTATAAAATATTAATGCTCTCATCAAAATCTATTTCCAGGCTGTCATAATTTCTGTAATTGCTGAGTTTTAGAGATTTAATGATCATATTCTTCTATCACCAATATTTCTCCGTTATAGTTAATAACATCTCCGCTGACGAGTTTTTTTCCTCTTTGAAGACATACTTCGTTATTAACTTCCACAAGTCCTTCAAGGATTACCTCTTTGGCCTCTGCTCCCGACCCGACAACTCTTCCGAGTTTAAGTGCCTGGCCGAGCTTTATGAAATCATCTTTTATATAAACCTTTTCCATCTTATTACCTTTCAACACTACTGAAGTTAATAGGAAGAATTAAGTATGTGTAGCTGTCATTATCATCTCTTATTACACAAGGAGTCTTCTGATTTATCATATAAAGTGTCACTTCTTCCTCATCTATTACACGAAGAACATCTATAAAGAAGTTTGGATTAAAGCCTATAATAATATTCTTTCCTTCCTTCTTAATTTCGATTTCTTCATTCATAGAACCTATATAAGAAGTCATTCTTATTTCCATAGTGCTTTCATCAACACTTATAACTACAGGCTTTTTATCGCCTTCTTTTGATAAAAGTGTTGCTCTGTCTATACAGTTAAAGAGTTCTTTTTTATTAACAACTACCTTTGTTTCGTAGTCTGATGAAATCATCTTTGAAGTATCAATGTAATTTCCATCTATAAGTCTTGATACAACAACTGTCTGATCAAACATAAAGGTAATGTGATTTTCTGTTATAAAAAGCTGCACTATTTCATCAGCTTCTCCGGTTAAAATCTTATTAAGCTCCTGAAGAGTTTTTCCCGGAACAATCACTTTTTTATGTGGATAAGTGTCATTAAGTTCTATGTTTCTTATGGATATCCTATGTCCGTCAAGTGAGATAACTTTTAATTTATTATCTTCGATTTCGAAGAGTTCACCTGTCATAACAATGTTACTGTCATTAGGAGCTATTGAAAAGATAGTCTGTCTAATCACTTCTTTTAAAGTAAACTGTGAAACCTCTATTGCATCTGTCTTTTCAAGATTAGGAATATAAGAGAAGTCATCTCCTGATTTTCCGGTAATCTCAAAATGAGCTTTTTCACAAACAATAGTTGTCTTAAACTTATCATCTGTACTTATTGCTACTTCATTATCAGGGAGTTTTCTTATGATTTCAGAAATAATCTTTGCATCAAGAGCTATTATTCCCCCTTCAACAATAGTTCCGTTAACAACTGTTTCAATACCAAGCTCTGTATTATTGGCAGTCATCTTAATCTCATTTCCTTCTGCAGAAATAAGAATACATTCCAAAATAGAAATAGTACTTCTTACAGCTACAGCTTTAGAAACAATATTAACCGCCTGTACAAGATCGGCTTTGTTGCATAAAATTTTCATAATTTGAAAACTCCTTTCCCGTATAAATAAATATATATTATTTTAAGTAGTAGTAATAGTAGGGGATGTGGATATGTTTATAACTCCCGAAACCCCTATAAATAAAGGATATTTTTTAAAAATTAAAATTTATAACCCTGTTTATTTTCTGTTTGTTAGTTGTTAATAACTGTGGATAATAAATTTTTAAGGATT
>JAILQM010000010.1 GCA_024698965.1 Eubacterium sp.
GAAGATGTGTCTCATATTAAAGGAGAAAAGCTGGACGAATACAGGAAAGTGATGACAATGGTAACGCAAGATCCGTTTGCATCTCTTGATCCGAGAATGAGAATCAGAGATTCGATTCTTGAGGGGGTAAGAGTAAATAAATTGGTAAAAGATCCCAAAGAACAGCTTGAACTTGCGTATAGACAGATGATTCTTGTGGGACTTAATCCGGACTTTTTAGACAGGTATCCACATGAGTTTTCAGGTGGTCAAAGGCAAAGGATATCAATTGCAAGAGGCCTTGCGATGTCTCCTGATTTTATCGTTTGTGATGAAATTGTTTCGGCACTTGATGTATCAATTCAGGCTCAAATTGTGGGACTGATGATGAAACTCCAGGAAGAGCTTGGTCTTACTTATATTTTTATAGGCCATGATTTGTCCGTTGTAAGACATATTTCTCACCAGGTGGCCGTTATGTACCTTGGAAAATTTATGGAACTGTGTGATTCCGATGAGCTTTATGCCCATCCGCTTCATCCATATACCAAAGCCCTTATTTCCGCAGCGCCGATTCCTAAGCCGAGGGTCGATAGGGCAAGAGAAAGAATTCTTTTGGAAGGAGAAATTCCTTCTCCTATAAATCCACCAAAAGGATGTAACTTTTGTACCAGGTGTAAATATGCAGATGAAAAATGCAGGAATGAAGAACCGGAGCTTGTGGATGTAGGTGGCGGACATATGGTCGCCTGTCATAAGGTGTTGGGAAATTAAGGAGGAAGCTATGGGTAAATATATAATAAAAAGAGTACTTTTGCTGATTCCGACGCTTATTATGGTTTGTGCTATAGTCTTTGCGCTTATGAGACTTGTGCCGGGTAATGCGGTGGAGATGATTGTATATAAATATCAGCAAAGCGGAATAGAGATTACTGTTGAAGAGGCTCAGGCAAAACTCGGACTTGATAAACCTGCGGTTTCTCAATTTATAGAATGGATGTGGAATCTTGTTCACGGAGATATGGGAACGTGTCTGTTCCGCGCGGATAAGGTTTGGGATGTGATTGCGGGACAGGTGCCGGTATCGCTTGAACTTGGACTTTTAACATTGCTGATTTCAACATTGGTAGCGCTTCCGCTCGGATTGTTTTGCGCATCACATCCGGATACTCTTGCTGATAATATGATAAGAACTTTTTCGGTTATTCTTTCATCGGTTCCGATTTTCTGGATTGGAACAATAGTACTTGTGTATCCGGCAATATGGTGGGGATTTTCGGTCCCGGTTACTTATGTGAGTATCACAGAAAATTTTGCGGCAAACATGAAAATGTTTCTTGTGCCGGCAATAGTTTCGGGAATTACTCAAGCCGGAATGAATATCAGATCTATAAGGACAATGACACTTGAGGTTATGAGACAGGATTATGTAAGAACGGCGTGGGCAAAAGGTGCCGGAGAAAAGAGGGTTATGTTTTTCCATGCGTTCAGAAATTCTTTAATACCGGTAATCACAATGTTCGGAGGAGCGATAGCCGGATTATTGGGAGGAAACGTAGTTGTGGAAAATATGTTTAATATACCCGGAATAGGTCAGCAAATGGTTACGGCGCTAAATAACAGAGACTACCCTCTGGCTCAAGGTTGTACAGTATTTTTTGCAGTATTTACGATGCTTGTAAATTTGATAGTGGATATAGCCTATAAGTGGTGCGATCCGAGAGTGAAGATTGAGTAGAGGTGGTAAGATGAACAAAAAAGAAAAAGAACTAAAAAATCCAAATCAGCTCATTGAACTTATGGGGTTGCTTTGGAGAACCAAAAAGGTTGCGTTTTTCAGCATGTGGGTATTGGTGTTTTTTATACTGGTTGCAATTTTTGCGGATGTACTTGCTCCACAAAAGATGATTGACGGAGCACTGAAATCAGACCTTATTCATGCAGCGGAACCTCCGTCTTTAGAGCATCTTTTTGGAACGGATGACATGGGGATAGATCTTTTGAGCTATATGATATATGGGGCTAGAACTTCAGTCGTACTTGGTATATCGGCAACGGTAATATCTACATTGCTTTCGCTTGTTCTTGGTGTAACAAGTGCGGTAATAGGCGGAAAGTTTGATCTTATACTTCAGCGTTTTATTGATGCATGGCAGTGTATACCGGGAATGCTTATTATGCTTATTATGATGTCTATACTTGGCTCGGGTATGCTTCAAATGATAATTGTAATGTCTATTCCTCCCGGAATTGCAGGCTCGAGAATGATTCGCTCGACAGCGATATCCGTAAAAGACAGCGGATACTGTAATATGTCAAGAATGCTTGGCGGAAAAAATGTTTGGAGAATGGTGCATCATGTTGTGCCAAACATTCTTCCTATAATTTTAATGAATCTCGCAAACAGCCTTGGAGGAGTAATAATGATGGAAGCAACTTTAAATTTCCTTGGTTTTGGTGTTCAGGTGGGAACTCCGTCTTGGGGCTATATTCTAACCGCGCAGGGTAGAACAAAGATGTATACTGCTCCGTGGATAGGACTTGCACCCGGTATTGCGATAACTATTATGGTATTTGCTGCGGCAATGTTTAGTGACGGAATGCGAGATATACTCGATCCCAGACTTAAAGGAGGAATGGGAAGCTTTAGTCGTGAAAAGATTAGAAAACAGGTGGCAAAATACCTTAAGAAAAGAGAAAAACAGAATTTGGCAAACAATTAAAGCGTTACAAAGGGGCAGAATGAACTGCCTCTTTGTTTACTTAATACATCTTTCCGCTATAGAATCCCAAGAAAGGCTGCTTAAATCCGCTTTTGTGGTTGCGTTTTTATTAATGCATTCAAAAAGGGCTTTGGATAGTCTTTTTTCAAATTCCGGAAGCTCTCGTGCGACGGGCTCATCTTCGTTTTGCATCGTCGGAAGCGTGACATAGGTTATGTCGGCGCCGGGAGCGTTTTGGCTAAACCAGTTTTTAAGCCCGGGGATATCAGACATTACAACTTTGCATCCGCAGGCGAGGGCTTCTATTACCGTAAGAGGAATGCCCTCGTAAAAAGACGGAAGCACATATATGTCTGAGGCTCCGTAATAGGCAGAAAGCGTGATCTGATCGAGCCTTCCGAGAAACTCGATATTGTATTTTGAAGAATCGGCAAGGTTTTTTATTAGCGCATATTCTTCTTCGTTTCCGGCGCCTCCGGCAAATTTTATTTCAAGTTTTTCAGGAGGGATGTCAAGAAGTCCTAAAGCTTTTATTAGACAAATAACGCCCTTTTTTTCGGCGATTTTTCCGGCATAGATGATGCGGGTTATGCCGCTTTGGCTTTTATTCTCATAAGGATGAAAAATATCCGAGTTATATCCCATTCCCATTACTGAAATTATGCTCTCATCCGCGCCGTATACTTCTTTTACGAGATCTTTGTGGATGTCTCTGAGCACAAATATTTTGTCGAGCTTTCTTATGTTAGAGGCAATAAATTCGTTGCATAAATTGTGTTTTTTCATCTGGCGAATGTCGGTGTTATGGCAAAAGCCGTAGATTGTTTTATTTGGGAAAGCTTCTCTTATTGCGGCCGTCATAAGATAAAGGTGGTGGCATAAAATGACATCGGGGTCAAACTCATCCACAGCTTTTTTTGCGGCGGCAACAAAGGCTGCCTTATGTTTTTTAACCATGTCCGGTGTCATATCCATATAACGGGTGCTTTCATACGGCATCTCATCTGACATTCCGCAGATTGCAAAAGGAAGAGTGGGCGTCTTAAAATACACCGGATAGAATAATGTCTCATCCGGCAAAGTTACCTCATCTTCTTTATAGACTCCGGCAATTACGGCCTGCTTTATGCCTGATTTTGCAAAGGATTTTACAAGCTCTGCAAGATATACGCCGCTTCCTGTGGAGGATGGTTTTTGTGCTGTAATACTTAAAACTTTCATTATTTACCTCTTGTTGGGGTTGCTGATATATATAGTATAACAGTTTTGGTTAGGTTGCGGTGGAAAAAATGACAAAACAGGAATGGTTTGAGCCTCATTGAATTAAAGATGTTAAGCGATTTATTAAATTTAATATTGACTTTTTGTGCGCCGAGTAGTATAGTCAGAGTAGGTAAATGGATTTATCTGCCCCAAAATCACGGAAGAAAGGAGGGGTTTCTTTGGCTACTATAGAAAATGCATACAGTTATTTTTTGCAGACCTATGGCCAGACTTCAGGCGCACAGTACGAAACGCACAAGAAGAGTGAGCTGCGCAATGTCTACAATTCCATTGTAAAACTTAATAAAGAATCCCCGATTTTCAAACTTACTAATCCGTCATCAGCCCAGAAGTTCGCCATTGATATGAAAGAGGCGTCAACTTCTATTTCGCGTGTATTGTCTTCTATATCAGAAGATCCTACTGATGCGGCATTTGATTTCAGGCAGAAGATTGCAACATCAAGTAATTTTGATGTGGTAGATGTTACATATAATAATGAAGCTTCCGATGAACCACCGGCAGTATCAAACTTTGAACTTGAAGTTAAAAAGCTTGCAGAGCCGCAGATTAACAGAGGTAATTTTGTTACGGAAGCGGAAAGAGGACTTCCTACCGGAGATTTTGCTTTTGAGGTTGAAACTAACGGCACGGTATTTGAATTCCAGTTTACCGTACATTCTGAAGACAACAATCTCGGAATCATGAACAGATTATCGAGACTTATTAATAATTCTAAGATAGGTATTAAGGCAGAGACGATATCCGATGGAGAAGGAAAGGTTGCATTAGAGCTTCAGTCTACAAGGACAGGAGCCGCAGAAGGTGTTGACAGGCTATTTAATATTTCATCCGATAACACTTATAATTCCGAAGTGTTTATGTCGAGATACGGACTTAATAAAACCGAGCAGTTCCCGTCAAATTCCCTTTTTACTCTTAACGGAGAGGAAAGAACGTCTCAAGCAAATAACTTTACTATAAATAAAGTATTTGAAGTACATTTATTGGAAGAGACACCGGAAGATGAGCCTGTAACAATCGGGTTTAAGTCAGATGTTGATGCGATTGCGGATAATGTTAAGTCGCTTACAGATGCATATAATGAGCTTGTAAAGGTTGCGGAAAAGTATACAAACGATGAGCCGCCTTCAACAAAGCTTTATAATATGATAGGAAATATCGCAACAAGAAATAAAGAGAGTCTATCTTCTGTTGGGCTTGAGGTAAACGATGACTATACGATTTCCGTAAATAAGGAGATGCTTACCGAAGCGGCGCAGCCTGAGAACTGGATGGATACTCATTCAAAGCTCAGCAGCTTCAGAAACAGTATTGAGAATCTTTCGAACAGGACATCACTTAATCCTATGGATTTTGTTGACAAAAAGATTGTTGAATATAAAAATCCGGGCAAGAATTTGACTGCTCCTTATGTAACAAGTCAGTATGCCGGAATGATGTTCAACGCATATTTATAAAAATATTTCGAAAATGTTACAAACGAAAACCCGCGTAAAATAAGGCTTTGCGCGGGTTTTTCTTATTCTTTTGTAACAAAATCACCCTAAAAAGTTGACAGGATTGTAACAATTTGATATACTAACTTTCGTAATAAGTTTGTAACAAATGTAACAAACAAAAAACAAATACTTCAAGAACGTAATATATGGCATGGTTCTTGGAGCACGGAGGTTAATTTTTATGTCACTTAAAAGTAAGGCAGCTAAGAGAGTAGCAGCAGTTGTTATGGCCCTTGTAATGGCTTTATCAGCTACGTTTGTAACAGCTACACCCGTAAATGCCGCAACTTCTTCGCAGGTAAAACTTCTTGCAGCACTTATTTATTGTGAGGCAGGCGGAGAGTCATACGAAGGTCAGCTCGCAGTAGGAGCTGTAGTAGTGAACAGAATAAACAGTAGTTCATATCCTGATACACTTAAAGGTGTTATATATCAGAGCGGTCAGTTCGGACCGGCTTCAAGCGGAAAGCTTGCAAGCAGACTCTCAAGCGGAAATATTTCTTCAAGCTGTTATAAAGCAGCAAGACAGGCTTTAAAAGGAGTAAGCAATATTGGCACACTTCTTCATTTCCAGGGAACAAGTTCAGGAAAATCGGGTATTATAATAGGAAATCATGTATTCTATTAAACATAATTAATAAGGGGAAACGTCGGCACAGAGCCGGCGTTTTTTTTCTCTTAATCGGAGAAATTCGAGGCTCTAATTCTCCAACTTCGCAATTGTAATAATTAGGAAAAAATAGTAGTATAATAGACAAAGAAGACATTCTTTTATAAAAAGCGAAGGGAGGTACATTATGGAGTTCTTTGATACGTATGGAGTGATGACCTGGCTGATATTATTTGTGATTTTCCTTATAATCGAGCTGGTGACGATGGGGCTTACAACCATTTGGTTTGCCGGAGGCGCACTGGTTGCTTTTATAGCAGGAGAAATCGGAGCGGATCTTATAGTTCAGATTGTTGCGTTTTTTGCAGTATCAATTGTTTTGCTGATATTCACAAGACCGCTTGCCGCAAAGTACTTTAATAAGGGAAGAGTAAAAACCAATGCGGAAAGTCTTATCGGACAGACAGCTCTCGTAACAGAGGAAATCGATAATCTTAAAGCCACGGGTAAGGCCGTGGTACAGGGTATGGAGTGGACGGCAAGAGCCGAAAACGACGAAGAGATAATAGGGTATGGTACAAAGATAAAAATCAATGCCATACAGGGAGTAAAATTAATTGTTGTAAAGAAAGAGGAGGATAAGGAATAATGGGAATAGGATTTATTGTAATTATAGTAATTGCCCTTTTATTGATTGTTTCGTGTATTAAAATTGTACCGCAGGCACATGCTTGCGTAATTGAAAGACTTGGCGGATACCAGGCAACATGGGATGTGGGACTTCATTTTAAGCTGCCAATCATAGACCGAGTTGCAAAAAGAGTGGTTCTTAAAGAGCAGGTGGCAGATTTTCCGCCACAGCCGGTTATCACAAAAGATAATGTAACAATGAGAATTGATACCGTAGTATTTTTCCAGATTACTGATCCTAAGCTTTATGCTTACGGTGTAGATAACCCGCTTAATGCGATTGAAAACCTTTCTGCAACAACACTTCGTAACATTATAGGTGATCTTGAACTTGACGAGACTCTTACATCAAGAGAAGTTATCAACTCCAAGATGAGAAGCACTCTTGATGAGGCTACAGATCCTTGGGGAATTAAGGTTAACCGAGTTGAGCTTAAGAATATTATCCCACCACAGGAAATCCAGGACTCAATGGAACGCCAGATGAAGGCTGAGCGTGAAAGACGAGAGGCCGTTACAAGAGCAGAAGGTGAGAAGAAATCTGCAATTCTTATTGCCGAAGGTAATAAGGCATCTGCAATCCTTAATGCAGAGGCTGAAAAAGAGTCTGCAATTCTTAGAGCGGAAGCTAAAAGAGAGGCTACAATCAAAGAGGCCGAAGGTCAGGCTGAGGCTATCTTAAAGGTACAGCAGGCTAACGCAGAAGGTCTTAAGATGATCAAAGAGGCCGGCGCAGATGATTCCGTTATCCGCCTTAAGAGCCTTGAGGCATTTGCGAAGGCTGCAGACGGACAGGCTACAAAGCTTATTATTCCGTCAGACATTCAGGGACTTGCCGGAACTGTTGCGGCACTTGGTGAGACTCTTAAAAAGTAAAAGATTGCAAAAACGCATAAATAGAAGTAAAATAGATGCATCCGTCAGTGTGGCGGATGCATTTTTTATAGGAGAGAAAAAAGATGGATTTAAAAGGAAGAAATTTTTTGACACTTAAAGACTTTACGCCTGATGAGATAAGATATCTTATCGATCTTGCGGCCGACTATAAAGAAAAGAAGAAAAAGGGTATTTTGACCGATACATTAAGAGGAAAAAATGTTGCTCTCATCTTCGAAAAAACATCTACAAGAACAAGATGCGCATTTGAGGTCGGAGCTCATGATCTTGGAATGGGCACAACCTACCTTGATCCGTCGGGCTCTCAGATAGGTAAAAAAGAAAGTATTGCCGATACCGCAAGAGTTTTGGGCGGTATGTTTGACGGTATAGAATACAGAGGTTTTGGCCAGGAAATTGTAGAAGACCTTGCAAAGTATGCAGGAGTCCCGGTATGGAACGGTCTTACAAATGAGTATCATCCGACACAGATACTTGCGGATATGCTTACTATAAAAGAAGAGTTTGGAAAGCTTGAAGGCTTAAAGTTTGTTTACATGGGAGATGCGCGTTACAACATGGGAAATTCCCTTATGATAGGATGCGCAAAGCTCGGCCTTGATTTTGTTGCCTGTGCGCCGGAAAAATATTTCCCGAATAAAGAGCTTATAGAAATCTGCAAAGGATATGCAAAAGAATCCGGAGCCACACTCACATTTGAGCCTGATGTGAAAAAAGCCACAGAAGGAGCAAACGTTATCTATACAGACGTATGGGTATCGATGGGTGAGCCTGATGAGGTTTGGGAGGAGAGAATAAAAGACCTCTCGCCTTACAGAGTCACATCTGAGGTGATGAATAATGCGGCAGATAACTGCATTTTCCTTCACTGCCTGCCATCATTCCACGATCTTAATACAGGAATCGGCAAGCAGATATATGAGAAATACGGACTTACCGAAATGGAAGTTACAGATGAGGTATTCGAGTCAAAGGCTTCAAGAGTATTTGAAGAAGCCGAGAACAGAATGCATACAATAAAGGCTGTAATGGCAGCTACTTTAGGAGCGTAGAATGTATCAGGACGAAGTTGTACTTTGTGCGGCAAGCGCGTATGAAGAAAAATATTATTTCAATGAAGACTTTCAGGGACTGCCCGACCAGGTAAAAGACGAGCTTAGAATAATGTGTACGCTTTTTACCGCGGATGTGGGCGGCGTGCTTGAGATGATTTTTGCCGAAGACGGAACGCTTTATTTTAAAACGGAAGCCGCAGATACGGATTTTTCCTATGATGAGATAGGAAGCGTTTTAAAGGTTAAGCAGTATCAGGCGGAAAAAAGAGATCTTCTTGAGTCTCTTGAAACATATTACAAGGTATTCTTTTTGGGCCTTGATTATGAGGAAGGTTAAAATGTTATTAGCAATAGATGTAGGAAATACCAATATTACTTGCGCTGTTTTTGACGGAAAAACAATGGCGGCAAGTTTCAGAATTACGACAAAGCTGCCGAGAACTTCCGATGAGTACGGAATGCTCATGCACAACCTTATAGAGAGAAACAAATTAGACCCAAAAGATATAGAGGCTATTGTTGTGGCTTCGGTTGTGCCTAAGATAATGTATTCTCTTACAAGCGCACTCATCAAATATTTTGAAATACAGCCTGTTTTAATTGAGCCGGGTATAAAGACCGGAATCAGGCTTGATTTTGACAATCCAAAGCAGGTCGGAGCCGACAGAATTGTTGACGCTGTTGCGGCTTATGAGATTTACGGCGGCCCTGTAATAGTAATAGATTTCGGCACGGCTACAACTTACGATCTTATTACCGAAAGCGGAGTGTTTGTCGGAGGAGTTACGGCTCCGGGTATACAGACTTCGGCTCAGGCTCTCTGGGATGCGGCTGCAAAGCTTCCTGAAGTCGAGATTAAAAAGCCAAAAACAATTCTTGCGAAAGATACAATTACAAGTATGCAGGCCGGTATTGTTTTCGGACAGGTAGGCCAGACAGAGGCAATCATCAGCGAAATAAAGAGAGAGTCGGGTATAAAGGATATAAAGACTGTTGCAACGGGCGGACTCGGAGCGGTTATAAAGGAAGAAACACGTTCTATAGATATTTACGACCCGGCGCTTACAATGCAAGGTCTTAGAATAATTTACGAAAAGCAGAAGAAACATAAATAATATGAAGAAATTTTCGATAGGAAATGTTGAACTGAAAAACAGATATATATTAGCACCAATGGCAGGAGTTAGCGACCTGCCATTTCGTGTGTTATGCTCACAGATGGGCGCATCTATGGTCTGCATGGAGATGGTCAGCGCGAAAGCCATATTTTATAACAATAAAAAGACGGACGAGCTTATGGCGATAGACGAGGCCGAATCTCCGGCGTCTTTGCAGCTTTTCGGGAATGAGCCGGCTCTTATGGCAGAGATGGCCAAAAAGATTGAGGAGAGGCCGTTTGCTTTTCTTGATGTAAACATGGGCTGTCCCGTGCCTAAGGTTGTAAACAACGGAGAAGGTTCGGCTCTTATGAAAGATCCGATTCTTGCGGCAGAAATTATTAGAGAGATTTCCAAAGCTATCAAAAAGCCTGTTACCGCAAAAATAAGGGCAGGATTTGACGATGATCATATTAACGCAGTTGAAGTGGCAAAGCGACTCGAGGATGCGGGAGCTGCTGCGGTGGCTGTTCACGGAAGAACAAGGGAGCAGTATTACAGCGGAAAGGCCGATTGGGAGATAATCGCACGCGTTAAGGAGGCTCTTAGCATACCTGTAATTGGAAACGGAGATATCTCCTGTCCGGAGGATGCAAAGAGAATGTTTGATGAGACCGGATGTGACGCTGTCATGATAGCAAGGGCATCTCAGGGTAATCCGTGGATTTTTAAGGATATGACAGATTTTGAAGAAACCGGAAAATACAAAGGCAAACCCGATAAAAAAGAGCTAATAGAAATGATAAAGCGTCATGGCAGAATGCAGCTTGAGTGCAAGGGAGAATTCATAGGAATCAGAGAAATGAGAAAGCACACAGGCTGGTATATGACCGGATATCCGGGTGCGTCAAAGCTCAGAGGTGAAATTAACAAATGCGAGACATTTGAGGAGCTTGAGAGACTGCTTGAGACTTATTGAGGGCTTTTTATCAATAAAAGACATTTAAGTTGAATGAGCGGTTAGTCTATGCTAACATAATGCTGTTGGTCTGAAGGGAAGGGGCAGGAATGCTTAATTCTAAAGGCTGATAAAAGGATATACTTGTATTAAGTGAGGAGCAACAGTATGTATAATTTCACAACGATTAAGGAAATGTTTGATATTTCCGTAAAAACATACGGAGATAAGATGGCACATTTCTGGACAAACAGTGAGGAATGTGAAAGCATTTCTTACAGAGAGCTTCATGATATTGCATTAAAATTTGCTGCAGGTCTTATGGAGGAAGGCATAGCCAAAGATGATAAGATTATGATGCAGCTTCAGCAGACATCAATGTATGCAAAAGGCTTTTGGGGAGTGATTTACTCCGGGGCGGTTCCGATGGCACTGCCGTTTTCTATGGCAGATCTTGCCGGAAGAGACGTTCTTGATAAACAGCTTAACATCTGCAGTAAGATGGACAGTCTTTATATTTTGATTCCAAGACAGTATAAAAATGAATATGAAGAGGCAGTTTCCGGATTTAAAAACGTAAAACTTTTGGTTTTTGAAGACATTATGGAAAAGGGCGAGAATGCAGTGACTGAGAATGTAGTGTATCCGGAAATTAACTCATCGGATATGTGTTGCATTCTTTTTTCTTCGGGTAGTACGGATTACCCTAAAGGAGTTGTATTAAAGCAAAGTACAATGGTTGCTTCTATTTTGGGAGCGCTTGATATAATCGATTACACTGATGAGGAGAATTCTTTGAGCTGGCTGCCGATGACTCATGCTTTCGGATTTATCGGATTCCACCTCATTCCTATTTGCTGCGGCGCCAATCAGGGAATAATGGTGCCGGGAGAATTCGTTAAAAATCCAAAGAAATTCCTTGAAAAGGTAAGTAAATATAAGATTTCTATTTTCGGAGCAATGAATTTTGCGATGAAACTTTTAAATGCAAGCGTGACTGATGATGAGCTAAAGAGCCTTGATCTTAGCAATGTTAAGCATTTATTCCTTGGAGCAGAGCCTGTAAACGCAGATATTGCGGAAGCTTTTGCAAAAAGATTTGCACTTGCCGGCCTTTCAGAAAATACTTTAAGACCTATTTACGGCCTCTCGGAGTCTGCCTTTGCCATAGCTTGCGCTAAAAGCGGAGAGCATTTTAGGGCAGATGTCCTTGATATAAATGAGCTTGCAAACAATAAAGCCAAAGAGGGAAATAAAGAAGACGGAGTAAGATATGTTTCCGTTGGTATGCCGGTGACGGGGCTTCGCTTTATTGTTGCCGATGAAAACGGAAATGAGCTTCCGGAAGGCCATATAGGAGAGCTTTGCTATGCGGGCGATTGCATCTGCGATAATTACTTCTTTGAGGAAAACGAAGAAAGCAAGAGAATGGTCGGTGAATATCTTTGCTCGGGAGATCTCGGATATTATTCAAGGGGCGAGATAATTATAACCGGTCGTAAAAAAGATATTATTTTTGTAAACGGACAGAATTATTATCCTCTTGATATAGAAAACAGAATCGCAAGAGATATGCCTGATCTTAAAGATAAGGTAATCGCTTCGCAGGTATACAATTATGAAAATGTGCCTAAGCTTATTTTGTTTATTGAATATAAGGGAGAAGTAAAGAACTTTGTGGAAAGCTGCATTAAGCCTCTTGATAAGACAATTAAGAATGCTCAGTTCCTTAAGTTTGATGAGTATCTTCCGATAGATGCCATTCCGAAAACTTCGAGCGGAAAAGTTAAGAGAATGGAGCTCGCCAAAAACTATATAAACGGAGACTATGACGCTGTAAAAGATGAGATAAGAAAACTTTCCGCAGTAGAGGTTGTGGAATTTGAAGATGATAAATCCAAGGAAATACAGGCGGTTTGGAACAATATTTTATATGGGGAAAATAAGCCTGTAATAGGAAGCTTTTTTGAGGTCGGAGGAGACTCAATCAAGCTTATTTCACTTGCAACAGAGCTTAATGACAGATACGGAATAACGGTATCTTTAAAAGAGCTTGTAAAAGTGGCGGATGTCAGAGAGTTTGTGGAGCTTGTTAAGAATAAGCTTGATACGGAAGAAAGAATTTATAACGAAAAAATCACGGTAGAGCCGGACAGGGAACATCGCTACGAGCCTTTCGGACTAACCGAGATTCAGCATTCATATCTTTTGGGAAGAAACAGCAGTTATGACATGGGCGGTATATCGACTCACGGATATTATGAGTATGCGATTGACTATGATGTAAAGAGGCTTGAGAGAGCCTTAAACAAGGTTATAAAAAATCAGGACAACTTAAGACTTGTAATGACGGAAGACAGAAAGCAGAAAATTCTGCCTGAAGTACCTTGGTATGAAATTGAAGTCTTTGATGCAAGCTCTAAATCAGAAGAAGAGATTGAAAAGATCAGACTTGAGGAAAGAGAGCGCATGTCGCATGCGGTATTTGAGCCGGGTAAATGGCCTCTTTTCGAGATGAAGTGCATTAAAAAGGATGAAAAAAATTCTCTCCTTTTCTTCGGAATTGATCTGATGATTATAGACGCAAGCAGCATTCAGATGCTTAAAGATTTGCTTATTTACTATTACGATCATGAAGATGAAGAACCAAAGGAAATGGAGTTTTCATTCCGCGACTTCATGAACGGAATGGAAAAAATAAAGAAGACACAAAAATATGCGGCAGATAAGAAATTCTGGGAAAAACAGCTAAAGAGCATACCGAATGCGCCGGCGCTTCCTACCGTTAAAGAAACCGACGATATCGAAAGCTCTGAGTTTACAAGACTTAAGCTTGAGATTGATAAGGAACAGACCGAGGTTCTTAAAAAGATAGCTCTTGAAAACGGTATATCATTTTCATCCGTCGTTTGCACGGCATATGCAATGGCGCTGTCTATGTACAGCAACCAGGCAAACTGTACTCTCAATGTGACTATTTTTAATAAATATGATTTCCATCCGGATGTGCAGAGAATGATGGGTGATTTTACTTCGACAATTCTTTTGCCGTTCGATTTTGAGAAGGATGTAACATTAAATCGGGTATTTAAGGATATTCAGGAAAGAGTTCTTACGGGACTTGAGCACAGATATTATACGGGAGTAGAGGTATTAAGAGACTTAAAGAAAGTAAAAAGCAGCGGAAACAAAGCCATAATGCCGATTGTATTTACAAGCACTCTTGATAAAAAGAACGAAAGAGACCGCGATTTGGGAGAACTTTTATACGCAATTTCCCAGACTTCGCAGGTATATCTTGATTGTCAGGCCGGGGAAGAAAACGGAAAACTTGTCGTAACATGGGATTACATCGGAGAACTCTTTGATGAAACCATGATGAAGAATATGTTCGGCAGGTTTGAATACAACCTCATGACTATGGATAAAAAAGAGAAGGTATCGGATTTTTGCGGACTCTCTCCTGAGGATTTAAGTGCATGGGAAGAATATAATTCTACGCAAAAAGATTTTTCATATAAGGATTTATATGAAATGTTTGCAGAAAGTGCAAAGAGAGTTCCGGATAATATAGCGGTTGAAGATGAAAGCAGCACATATACTTACGCGGAGCTTCTTAAAGCTTCCGACGGAGTTGCGGGATATTTGGCCGAGCAGGGAATTAAAGCGGGAGACCATGTGGCGGTAATAGCTCACAGAAAAAAAGAGTCTATAGCAAATATCTTAGGCGTATTAAAATGCGGAGCGGCTTATGTACCGGTTGATCCCGAAAACCCTGAAAAGAGACAGAATAAGATAATAAAAGATGCGGACTGCAAGTGTGTTCTTGACGGCCTTAAGACAAGTACAAGAGAAAAAGAACATGTAAAACTTCACCCTGAAATGACGGCTTATATTATTTATACATCCGGAAGTACGGGAGAGCCGAAAGGCGTAGTTATTTCTCACGGAGCAGTGTGCAATACAATTAAAGACATTAACTCAAGATATGAAGTAACAGAGGATGACAGGTTTATAGGAATGTCTTCGCTTTGCTTTGATTTGTCGGTTTACGATGTATTCGGTTCTCTTGAAGCGGGAGCTTGCCTTGTTATGGTTTCCGAGCCGAAGGACATAAGAAGCGTGGCAAAGACTGTGCTTGATAAAGAAGTTACAGTATGGAACTCAGTTCCGGCTTTTGTACAGATGTATATGAATGAGCTTGAAAGAAGCGAAAAAGAAAGCGAAAACTCTGTATATGAGGAAAATCTGCTCAGGTTATTTATTATGAGCGGAGACTGGATTCCGGTTACACTTCCGGCAGATATTATGCATCATCTTCCGGGCGCTCAGATGATAAGCATGGGTGGCGCTACGGAAGCTTCGATTTGGTCAATTTATTATCCGATAGATGAGGTAAAGGCGGATTGGAAGAGCATTCCTTACGGCAGACCGCTTGCAAATCAGAAGATGTATTTGCTCGATCAAAACGGCAGATATTGTCCTCTCGGAGTACCGGGTGAAATTTTCATCGGCGGTAAAGGCGTGGCAACAGAGTATTTCGGAAGAGAAAAACTTAATGAAACAAGCTTTATAAATCATCCGAAGTTCGGAAAAATATATCGCACAGGAGACTACGGAAGGCTTGTAAGAGACGAAGATGAGGTCTATATGATCTTCATGGGAAGAAAAGACAGCCAGATTAAACTTCGCGGACATCGTATAGAGCTCGGTGAAGTTGAAAAAGCACTGTCGGGAATAAAAACTATTGAAGATGCCGTTGCATACATAAAAGAAGTTGAAGGCTCTAAGGTCCTTTGCGCGGCTGTAACCGGAAGTATTAAGGACGGAATGGAAGCCTTAAGAGAAAAACTTATGAAGGATCTTCCGAGATATATGATTCCTTCTCATATTCATGTGCTGGGGCAGATGCCGCTTTCAAGTAACGGAAAAGTGGACAGAAAAGCTCTTGCCCTTCTTACGCCGGAAGAACAAAAGAAAAAGATCGCACCGAGAAATCCGCTTGAAGAAAAGCTTCATAAGATTTGGCAGGAAGTTCTCGGAAAAGAAGTCGGTCTTGATGACAATTTCTATGACTTTGGAGGAGATTCCATTAAACTCTTTACGGTTATAGAGAGGGTTGAAAGCGAGGTCGGAACAAAAATCCCGAAAGATTTATTCTTTAGTTTTGAGACCATTGAAGAAATGGAAGAAATTGTAAAGAAGCAGGTAGGATAAAAATGGGCAATATAAAACTTGATTTAGGTACAAATTTTGACATGAAGCTCTTAGACTGCATTGAGAAGGTGGATAAAAATCATCAGATCATAAGCATGTTCGGGAAACTCTCCTCCGATAAAGTCGGAGGAGGTCGAGCTTCCGTGGCACTTAAAGAAGTAAGCTGGGATGAGATAAAAAAATACAGTGACAGATGTAAGTCCATGGGCATACAGCTTAATTATCTTATTAATCCTTTAACTCTGAATAACAGGGATATTATACCCGAAGAACATCGTGAACTCGTCGATTATATCGGCGAGATTCATGATATTGGGGTGGAGTGGATTACAGTTTGTTCTCCGTATCTTTTGCAGCTTATAAAAAAACAGTTTCCGGATATGAAGGTAACCATCGGAGTCTATGCTTATATGGATTCTATGACAAAGATAAGAAACTGGATTGAAATGGGTGCGGATGAAATAACGCTTATGGAAAACTGCACGAGAAATTTCCCGTTTTTAAGACAGCTTCTGAAAAATTATAACAGCAGCCCCGTAAGATTCAGGGTAATAGCAAACAACGGATGTCTGCATGATTGTCCGTTTTCTTTAAGTCATGCGGGAGCGGTTTCGTGCTCAAGCAGAACAAACAACGCTTCGGCCGCGCAGTATTATGATTACAATCTCGTAAACTGCTACGGCAGAAAAATAGAAAAGCCTACAAATATGATTTGCTCGGATTGGATAAGACCGGAAGACCTCCATTATTATGAGGAACTTTGCGAGGAAACGGGAAATAACAATCTGGTTATAAAACTCGTTGAGAGAACCAAAAGTACTGAGTTTTTATGCCGCGTTGCAAAAGCTTATTGCGAAGAAAGCTTTGACGGCAATCTTTTGGATCTTTTCAACTGGGTAGGAAATGATTCGGGCGGAAACAGGTTTAATTTGCAGGCCTATATAGAGGCGGCGCAAAAAGGAGACATAGAGATGGAATCACTTATAAAGTATTCTGCGTTCTTTTCATTGCCGAACCTTTATATAGACAATAAAAAACTCGACGGCTTTATGGAACATTTTGTAAATAACTATAACTGCCGCGACAAGGTTTGCTATCTTGAGAACGAAAGCGGCGAAGATGTTTTGGGAGACAAGGGCAATTATTGTTATTACTGTCATAACTGGATGAAAAAGGCTGTTTCGGTTGAACCGGGAGAACAGGAAAAATATAAGAACTGGATTGAGAATATATATAATTTGCGAGAGAAATTCCATTCAAGCAGATTCTTTAACAGGGGATAGGGCGCAAATTGTTAGGAGATGAAATAGATGAGTGAAATAAATGATAAGATAAAAAGCCTGTGGCAGCAGGCGCTAAACGGTGTAGAGCCGGATGAGGATTCATCGTTTTTTGACAAAGGAGGAAACTCGCTTCAGGCTGTAATTCTTCTTGAAATGATAAAAAGCGAATTCGGAGTTGAGCTTGGAATTGTTGATTTGTACAATCACGAGACGCTTTCCGATTTTACAAGCTTTTTAAACTCTAAGCTTACCAGGGGCGAGCTTAAGGTGGAAGGCTGTGCGGATACTTATATTGTGCCGCGAGATGCAAAGGTAAGGGAGAGTAGCGTTATAGAGGCTCTCGACCTTTACGATGCAAACAGAAACGGAGAAATTGAAAAATATTACAGGATAATGCAGTTCCAGAGATATTTCATGCTCATGAGTCAGAATGATTATCTCGGAATTTTATGCAGCATAATTGATATAAAAAATGCGGAAAGCGAAAACAGCGTTGTAAGAGCATTAAAAACTCTTGTAAACGAGCAGGAGATTTTAAGAACGGGGATGACAAAAGACAGGGAATCTTTTGTGCTTTATTCTCCGAACAAGTGGGAAATACCTGTTATTCGCAGGGAAGAAAACGAGGAAAACTGGGAAAAGATTGTTGCAGATATGGAAAACATAAGAAACTGCATAAAGGATTTTTCCGAAGGAAGGATGATGAGCCGAATTATTGTGCTCAAATATTCTGAGGAAGACTATCAGGTAAGAGTTTATACACACCACTGCATTTGGGACAGAATGTCGCATCTTTTGGTTGCGGAGAGAATAGAAGAAATTCTTAAGGGAAATGTAGAGGTTGAAGGTATTAGAAGTTACAGCGAGTTTTCCGATTCTTCAAGACCGAACAGAAAAGAAATCAAGGCATTTTACAGAAATGTAATAAGAAACTTAAGAAGACCGCTTTTGAGATATCTGTCTTATATTAAGAGGCTTAGAGCATACAATATTACGGTTTGTTGGACTCCCGACAAGGAACTTCTCGAGGAGTTTAAAAAGCATCCGGTTGAGACGGGGTGCCGTTTATACATAGAGTGTATTAACAAATGCGCCAACGGAAGAATAAAGAGACTCCCTGTCGGCGTTCTTACAAACGGCAGAGACAAAAGAAATGCCAATACGCTCGGCCTTTGGATAAACACAATCCTTGTGGTGTATGACTATGAAAAGGGTGAACTCAGAAAAATAGACGGAGGCAAATCTCTTGCAGCGGAAGACAATCAGACGGTTGTATATGAGATGCTTCCTTTGTGGCTGTTTAAAAAGCTTGCATACAGCTTGCCGATTAATAATTATGTTGGGCTTTTCCCGGACTACCAGGATGCAAACAGAGATTATTT
>JAILQM010000082.1 GCA_024698965.1 Eubacterium sp.
ACTGACTATCATGGTTGACCCGTTTTTGATATATACACCTTTGGAGTATTTAGGGAAAATCGTTCTGTTATTACCTACTATTCCGCCGATAATAGGAAGTCTTATCACACCTCCGTGCGAGTGACCGCACAATACAAGGTCATAGCCGTATTGTGATACTTCATCAAAGTTGTTGGCGGCATGGTAGAGCAGAATATTAAAATAGTCAGAGTCTGCTCTACCCAAAGTGTTTCTTAGGGTGTAGGACGCATCATAAAAATCAAGGCCGGAGAGGATTATGGAATCATCTTCGTTTGAGATTGTGACAGAGGTATCCGTCATATCTATGGCGCCGTACTCGGCAAAGGTATTTACGGCGTATGTAAAATACGAGCTGTCGGCATAGTCGTCGTTACCGTGAACAAAATATATCGGAGCTATATCCTTAATCCCCGAAAGAAGAATGGAAAGGTTTTCTTTTGGGAGAGTCGGATCTACGTTATCTCCGGTAAATACAATTATATCGGGATTTGTTTCTGCAATTGCAGAGATGAGCTTTTCTTCGTTTTCACCGAAAGAAGCGCAGTGAAAGTCGGCAACTACCGTAATATGATAACCGTCAAAAGAAGACGGTATTTTATCAGATGAAAAAGTATAACAGGTAGTGGTAAGAGGGTTATAAAACCCGCTTATTATATAGATGATAACTATTATTAAAACTAATGAAAAAGAAATCTTTTTGAATTTTGACATAAACAATTTTCCTGTAAATTTTTTTTTCATTATAGCATGAAAGGATGACATTAATGAAGTACGAAAATGTAATCGAAATCAATGTGGCAAGATGTCTTGGGGCTCTGGCCAGAAGATGGAAGTTCTTACTTTGGATTTCCGCATTATTCGCAATAGCGGGCGCTGCTCTGGGTATGCCGGATTTTAAGGACAAGTATGAAGCAAGCGCAAGCGTATACAGTGTATCTTACGGATCGATAAGCGACTCAACGGAGGCAACTTCAGCAATGAATTATTATGTGGATGTGGCCTCATCTTTAAAGGTATGTAACAGAGCCGCAACCCAGCTAGACTATGATTTAAACGGAGCTGCAATTCAGGAGATGATTGAGGTTAATCTTTCGACCAATGAATACGAGACGGTTTATTACGATTATGATTCATCTATGGTAATAATCACCGCAACTTCGGAAGATCCGGTTATGGCTATGGATATAGCCGATGCCGTTGCGGACGCCTTTGTTGTGGAGATGAATAATATTTTGGGCAGTGATGAGGTTCAGGTGCTTGATGAAGCTTATTCTTACGAAAAAAGCTATGATGCGGCAGCTAACCTTGCAAAATCAGTGTTTAAAATGTTTGCTTTAGGCCTCATCTTTGCAATGGTTGTTGTTGTAATAATGGAAATATTTAATAAAAAGGTTCGTACAATCAGGGAAGGCTCTTTATATGAGCAGCTTCCGGTAATAGGAGTCGTTCCCGATAAAAACATTAAAAGGTAGGAGAAGACAATGAGTAAAACACTTAGCATATACCGTGATGACAATTATGTATTAAATGATGCTTTCGACCAGATTGTCATGAACATTCACATTAACAAAAAGAATAACGGATATAAAACCTATACTCTCTGCGGAAGTGAGCCGGGATGCGGAAATACAACTGTGGCGATAAATCTTGCCGCATCGATTGCAGCCTCAGGATATAAGACGGTTCTTGTGGACGGGGACATGAGAAAAAAGAACGAGTATAAGAGGCTTAATGAAAGCGCAACAGTCGGATTTTCGGATTATCTTATGAATAAGGCAGACTTAAGCAGCGTAATTTACAATACCGACACAGAGGGCCTAAGCTATGTGCCTTGCGGAAAGCTTATCGATAATCCGGTAAGACTTTTATGTTCGGATAAGGCTGAAGAGTTCAGGGAAAAATTAAAGGAAGAGTTTGATTTTGTAATCTATGATATGCCGGCGGTTAATGTTTCGTCGGATGCAAATATTGCGGCCTTAAGCTCGGATGCGACAATTATAACCGTGGCAATCGGAGATACGACCAAAAAAGGACTTGCCGAAAGCGCAAATACTTTAGCTGCGGCCGGGGCAAATATTATCGGCACAATTATTAATAAAGCCGATAGAGATGAGTACAGAAGATATAATAAAGACTTTGATTATTTTGAAAAAGAGAAGTTTGTAAAAAAGAAGTTTTATAAAACAGCGGGAAAGGCATAGGTGATTTAGGTGAAGATATACAGATTAGTGGCAGCAGCATTTATTTTTGCCTTGTTGACAATACAGACTGTTAATGTAGATGCAGCTACAGGCTGGGCTTTCGTGGAAGTTGAAAGCTATGAAATACTTGAGGGAGCTTTAGAGCCGGGAAACAATGTGACCTTAAAGCTCAATCTTCATAATACAAGCATAAATACAGCTGTTTACGGAGTAATGATAACGGTAGCTTCTGCGGACGGATACCTTAAGACGGCATACGGAAGCGACAATCAGGTTTATGTCGGAAACCTTGCTGCAAGCGCAAATATTGAAACCGAAATAACTCTTACCGTAAGCGATGATTTTGATGCGGAAGCTGCAACTTTAAATATTACGGCAGATTATATGTATTCAAATGCGGCTCAGCAAAATAACTGCTATATTTCAATTCCTGCCTATGTAAGCGAAGGAATAGTTTCTCTCGAAACCAATGTTTCATCTACCGCATATGTAGGTTTTAAGAGTTACCTTAGCCTTGGGTATTCAAACGAATCCCTTTCGGCTGTTGATGATATTAAGCTCATAGTTGACGGAAACGTATCTGATAATACAAAGGAATTTACTCTTGACTCTATAAACAGCGGCCAGGTTAAATATGATGATTTTTATGTTGTATTTACCGAAGAAGGCGAGCAGGAAATAACCTTGAGCTTTTCTTATGAAGACGAAGACGGAAATAAGGTTGTAACAAAGATCGGAACTTATACCGTAAATGTTTTGCCTGCAGATGAAGAGTCCGGCGGCGGATTTGAATTTTCAAAATACGGTGCGTATTTTGTTTGCGGTCTTGCCGTTATAGCTGCTGTGGTTTCATGCATTATTTACTACAGAAAGAGATTATAAAAGAGGCTTTGATATGGAAGATAACAGGCATGTATATCTTGTAGGGGCCAAAAGCATTGGCATGTACGGAGGGTATGAGTCGTTTGTGGCGAACCTTTTAAATTGCCATAAAGATGATGAGAATATAACCTATCATGTGGCGTGTAAGGAAAACGGAGACGGGGCTATGGCGCTTTCATCTTTATCCGTTAATAAAGAAACCGGCAGATACGAGTATCTTGGCTCTGAATGTTTTCTTATAAATGTGCCGGAATTTTTAAGGGCTGCCGGAGCAATATATTACGACCTGGCAGCGCTTAAGCTTTTTATTAAACATATTAGGGAAAACGGAATCAAAAATCCGGCTGTGTTTATTATGGCCTGCAGAATAGGGCCGTTTATGAAAAAGTATGTAAAAAAAATACATTCTCTCGGCGGGAAAGTTTACATAAATCCTGACGGTCACGAGTGGAAAAGAGCTAAATGGTCTTTTCCGGTAAGAAAATACTGGAAAGAGTCCGAACGACTCATGGTAAAAAATGCGGATCTTATTATCTGCGACAGCGTAAATATCGAGAAATACATTTTAAAAGAATACGGAAAATACAATCCAAAAACCACATTTATCGCATATGGGGCAGCTTTAGAAAAAAGCATCTGCAGTGAGGATAAATACAAAAACTGGCTAAAAAAACACGGCATTGGGGGAGAGTATTACACAGTTGTCGGGAGATGTGTGCCGGAAAACAACTTTGAGACGATAATAAGAGAATTTATGAAAAGTTCATCCGACAAGGATCTGGCAATTATTACCACAGACAATAAAAAAATGCTTTTTTATCTTGAAGAAAAGCTGGGTTATTCGGCGGATGAAAGAATCAAATTTACGGGAACCGTTTATGATAAAGAGCTTCTTACCAAAATAAGAGAGGAGTCCTACGGAAATTTCCACGGACATTCTGTCGGAGGAACAAATCCGTCTCTGTTGGAAGCTTTGGGAAGTACGAAACTAAATCTTTTATACAAGGTCGGATTTAATGAAGAGGTGGCAAAAGACGCCGCTTTATACTGGACTTTGGAAGACGGAAATCTTTCGGCTCTTATTGATTTGGCGGATAAAATACCTGAGGGAGAGAGAAATATAATCGGGCAAAAGGCCAAAAACAGAATAAAGTCCGAGTATTCCTGGGAAAGAATAACAGGGCTTTACAAAGAGGCTTTTCTCGGAAAATTCGATTAAGGTAGACTGTATGAAAATATTACTGGTAAATAAATTTCATTATATTGTGGGCGGAAGCGAGACATATTACTTTGCTCTTAAAAATCTGCTTGAGGAAATGGGGCATGAGGTAATAGAGTTTTCTATGAAAAACGAAAACAATCTTCCTTCAAAATACGAAAAATATTTTGTCGAAGGCGTGGACTATAACGCAAGGATGGGCGTTTTAGATAAGATGAGGGCTGCGGCCGGCATTATATATTCTTTTGAGGCAAAAAGAAAGTTTAAAAAGCTTGTAAAAGATACGAATCCCGATATAGTGCATCTCCATCTTTTTCAGCACCAGATTTCGCCTTCAATTCTTGATGTAATAAAAGAATTCAAACTCCCGTGCGTTTATACGGCGCATGAACTTAAGATGATATGCCCTAATTATAAGATGCTTTCTCACGGAAAAATATGTGAAAAATGCAAGGGAGAAAAATACATTAACTGCCTTAAAAATACGTGCGTAAAAGATTCTAAGCTTAAAAGTGCTTTATCTTTTGCGGAAGGCTATGTGCATAAAATAAGAAAAAGCTACGACGCGATTGACTTTATTATAACGCCGAGTGATTTTTACAAAAAGAAGTTTGAAGAGTTTGGCGTAGATGAAAAAAGGCTCATAAGCATTCCGAATTTTTTGGACAGAAAAACTCCGGATTTTAAAAACTCGGGTAAATCAGAGCATCTTTATCTCGGCAGGCTTTCCGAGGAAAAGGGAATTGAGACTTTAATAGATGCGATTAAGACTACGGATGAAGTTTTAAATATAGTGGGCGGAGGCGCGCTTAAAGAAAGCCTTGAAAAAAAGATTAAAAAAGAAAATATCAAAAATGTAAACATCCTGGGCTTTAAGTCGGGGCAGGAGCTTATTGATATTGTAGGGAATGCAAAGAGCGTGATTTTGCCGTCGCAGTGGTATGAAAACGGACCGTATTCTGCGATAGAGGCTCTGCAAATGGGAATACCTGTTATTGGAGCAAATATTGGCGGAATACCCGAACTTATAGAAAACAACGGTTATCTTTTTAAACCGGGTGATGTAAACGAGCTTAGGGAAAAAATCCTTTTGCTTTCTTCGCTGAAAAAAGATGAATACGAAAAAATGAAAAATGCTTCAAGGCAGCTTTTTGAAAGAAAATATACTGCCGGGGCGCATTATCCTAAACTTATGAAAGTATATGAGAGTGCCTGCAGAAAGAAGGAATTACAATGAAAAAAGTACTTTTTATAATGCTGTCTTTATATAACGGAGGAGCCGAAAAGAGTCTGGTGAATCTTTTAAACGAGCTCCCAAAGGATAAATACGATATAGATCTTTTGCTTTTCAGACATGAAGGACTGTTTTTAAGTCAGGTGCCGGAAAATGTAAATATACTTGAGACACCGAAAAACTTAGAGGCGCTTTATAAGCCGCTTAAGGAGTGCAGGGCGGATTGCCGCATTACCAAACTGGTCGGCACTTTACTTTCGAGACTTAAAAAAGGCAATACCGAAGCTGCGCGCGGCTACAGATGGATTAACTATTATTCTCCTAAAATCGAGAGACTCTTATGGCATTATGATGTGGCAATAGCCTACAGCCCGGGAGAGCAGGGGTATTACCTGATAGATAAGGTTGATGCCGTTAAAAAATATATATGGGTTCATAATGATTACAGAAAACAAAATTTTTCCAAAGAATATGACAAGCCCTACTTTGAAAAGGCAGACGGCATTGTTTCTGTTTCGGAAGAGTGCGTAAATATTTTAAAGGAAGAGTTTCCGGAGATTAAAGACCGTATTTTTTGCATAGAAAATATTACATCTTCAGAGGTGATAAAAAAACGGGCTGTGGAATTCATTCCGAAAGAATACGGAAACGAGCAGGTAAGGATTATATCTATAGGCAGACTGGTTCAGACCAAAAGGTTTGATATAGCAATAGAGGCGGCAGCTGTTTTAAAGGAAATGAAGATTAAGTTTCGCTGGTATATACTCGGAGACGGCGAAAAATACGATGAGCTTTTAAACCTTATTAAAAAGACAAATACAGAAGATGTAATTAAGCTTATAGGAGTAAGAGAAAATCCTTATCCTTATATTTACAATGCAGATATTATGGTGCAGACCTCTGAGCACGAGGGTAAATCCGTTGCGCTGGATGAGGCCAAAATCCTGGCCAAGCCTATTGTGGTAACCGATTATCCTACCGTAAGAGATCAGATTAAAGACGGAAAAGAGGGAATCATTTCTCCTCTTAATGCAGAGGGAGTTGCAAATAAAATAAGCACTCTTATTTTCGGAGAAAGTATTTATAACGGCATAAAAGATTATCTCTCGTCGCGTGACTACGGCAATCGGGATGAGGTGGAGAAATATATTGAGTTAATGGAGAAATAAACAGATGAAAAGCGTTTTTATTGCAATTAACGACATGGAGGGCGGAGGAGCACAAAGGAGTCTTTTATCTTTTCTGGAATGCTTCGCAAAGTCCGGCGATATTCATAAATACAGCATAGACCTTATGGTTTTTAGACCTGTCGGAATGTTTATAGGCAGGATTCCCAAAGAGATAAACGTTCTTAAAACTCCAAAAGATGTGCTTTGGATGGGCTCAGAACTTAATGGCGGACTTATCTTTAAAAACTTTGGATTTAAGGAGTTTATGGGCAAGGTAAAATGGCAGGTTAAAAAGTACAGCGACAGATTAAACGAAGAACAAAAGCTTTGGGAAAACTGGAAAGATATAGTTTCAGAAAACCCAAAGGAGTATGATGTTGCGATATCTTATATGAACGGCTGCCCAAACTATTATGTGGTGGATAAGGTAAAGGCAAAAAAGAAGGTGCTCTGGATACATAACGAATATAAAAAAATAGGTTATGACAAAGACTATGACCAAAGGTTTTACGAAGCTGCGGATGAGGTTATAACAATTTCCGATATTTGCGTAGAAAGCTTTGCCGAAAGCTTTCCAAATATGAGAGAAAAAGTTTCCGTGCTTGAAAACATTACCATAAATGATGAAATATTTTCCCTTGCCGAAAAAGGTTCATCACCGGAGTTTGGTAACGCCGAATTTAAGATAGTTTCGGTAGGCTCTGTAAGAGAGCAGAAGGCGTATGATAAAGCAGTACTTGCTTCTTTTTACCTCAAAAAAAGAGGAATCGACTTTGTGTGGGTAATTATCGGAGGAGGAGATGCGAAAAGTCTTATAAGGCTTGCGGATGAAAAAGGATTAAGCAAAAACATTATTTTTGCAGGGGCTA
>JAILQM010000047.1 GCA_024698965.1 Eubacterium sp.
TATAGCATTTATAACTGCGTTTATAATGACATTTTTCGATCAGCTTACCAAGAATCTGGCTGTATTATACTTAAAGGATTCCGATCCTTATGTGATTATAGATAATGTGTTTGAGCTTTATTATCTCGAAAATCACGGTGCGGCTTTTTCTATTCTTCAGGGTAAACAGACGTTTTTTACAGTTATTACCGTTATATTTTTAATAGTCTGCGCGCTGGTTTACATAAAGATTGCAGCTGCAAAAACCACTCACAGCTTTGCTGCTTTGCAGGTTGTAATTTTAATGCTTTTTTGCGGTGCAACCGGTAATTTCATTGACAGAATCACAAACGGTTATGTAGTGGACTTTTTCTATTTCAAACTCATTAATTTCCCTGTATTTAATGTGGCGGATATTTATATAACTGTTGCTGCGGTTTTATTATGTATCCTTATTTTATTCGTATATAAGGATGAAGACCTTAAGGAGGTTTTCGGTAAGAAAAATGAGTAATCTTTTTGTTTATACTGTCGAAAACGAATTTGAAGGAATAAGGCTTGATAAGTATCTTTCTTTGGCTTATCCCGATAAATCACGCAATTTTTTTCAAAAATTATTAAAGAATAATGATGTATCGGTAAATGATAAGGCGGAAAAAGCCAGCTACAAGGTCATATCCGGTGACGAAATCAGGGTAAATGTGCCTAAAGATGAAGAAATCGAGATAATCCCTCAAGATATTCCTCTCGATATTTTATATGAGGATGAGGATGTTCTTGTGGTAAATAAGCCTAAAGGTATGGTTGTTCATCCTGCACCCGGGCATCCCGATAAAACGCTTGTAAATGCCGTAATGTACCACTGCAAAGACGATCTTTCAGCTATTAACGGTAAAATAAGGCCCGGAATCGTCCATAGAATCGACATGGATACAACCGGCGCTCTTATAGTTTGTAAAAACGATTTTTCCCATAATATTATTGCCAAACAAATAAAAGATCACAGCGTAAATCGTATTTATTACGGCTTTGTTGCGGGAAATATCAAAGATGACGAAGGAACAATCGAAACAACAATAGGCCGTCATCCCGTAGACAGAAAGAAAATGGCCGTAAATATTAAAGGCGGACGCGACGCAATAACTCATTTTAAGGTTTTGGAGAGGTTTTCAAGCGGCGTAAGTACATTTGCGCAATTTAAACTTGAAACAGGCAGAACTCATCAAATCAGAGTTCATATGGCTTCAATTAATCATCCGTTACTTGGAGATCCTGTATACGGATCCGGAAAAAATCCTTATCACTTACAGGGACAGGCCCTGCATGCCGGAGTTATCGGATTTATACATCCGAGAAGCGGTGAATATGTTGAAGTAAGAGCTCCGTATCCGGATTATTTTGAAACCCTGTTTAAGCGCTTTAGGTAGTTGCCCTCTTATAACTATGTATTTACTGCGTACTTTTTCCTTAAATGTGGATTTCACGCAATTATATATATTTAATCTACTAACATAAAAATATATGCAAAATAAAAAACCGAAGGCTAATTGCCTTCGGTTTAATCTATCTTCCGTACATTAACATATAGGTTTTTAATTTTTTGGCAAGTGAATGATTTAAATCGCCTTTCTTTAATCTAAACTGCCAGTTGCCTTCTGTAGTGGACGGAATGTTCATTCTGGCCTTAGAGCCCAGTCCCAAAACATCCTGAATTTGAACGATTGTTGTATCGGCAACCGTTGCCCATAAAGCCTTCATAAAATCCCAGTTGTAATTATCCTTATCGTTAAGTGAAAGGTATTCTTTTGCGTTATTTACATCAGTTTTTGCTGCGGTCTTCATCCAGCCGATAATTGTATCGTTATCGTGAGTGCCCAAATACGCCACGCAGTTATTTATATAGTTATGCGGCAGATAATCGTTTTCTGCGTTATCTCTCGAGTCGAAAGCAAATTCCATTACTTTCATACCAGGAAATCCCGATTCTTTAAGCATTTTTTTAACCGACGGAGTTAAAAATCCAAGGTCTTCGGCGATAATTCTCTTTTTACCGATCTTTTTTTCGAGAGTGTTAAAAAGTTCTATACCCGGGCCTTTAACCCATTTACCGCCCTTAGCCGTTTCGTTTTTTGCAGATATGGAATAATATGCATCAAAGCCCCTGAAATGGTCTATTCTTAATACATCATAGATATCGCACATATAGGATATTCTTTTAATCCACCACTCATAATCAGTGGATTTATGGTAATCCCATTCATATAATGGGTTACCCCATAGCTGTCCGTCTTCTGAAAACCCGTCAGGTGGGCAACCTGCAACTCTTTTTGGCTTTAAATCCTTTTTAAGCTGGAAAAGTTTGGGACCTGCCCATACATCAGCAGAATCTAACGCCACATAGATGGGAATATCTCCAATTATCTCAACATTTTTTGAGTTCGCATATTTTTTTAAGGCAAACCACTGACTAAAAAACTCAAACTGCACAAATTTCCAAAAGTAAATTTCAAATGCTTTTTCTTTTTTTAAAGTTGAAAGCGCTTTGCTTTCTCTTATCCTGTATCTTCTCTCCCACTCATAGAACGAAGCACCGGCGTGCATGAATTTCAAAGTCATAAACAAAGCATAATCATCGAGCCAAAACGAATTCTTTTTGCAAAACTTTTTAAAATCTTTTTGATCAGTCTTTAAAAAGTTTTCGGCCGCAATCCGCAGCACCTTAAACCGGTTTTCATATAAAGCTCCGTAATCAACCGAGTCTTCTTTTTTTCCGAAATCCAAAGATGAATAATCCGATTTCTTAAGAAGTTTTTTCTCTTTAAGCAGATCAAAATCTATGAAATAAGGATTGCCTGCAAAGGTTGAAAAAGTCTGATACGGCGAATCTCCGTAACTTGTCGGGCAAATCGGAAGCATCTGCCAAAACGACTGACCTGCCTCTTCCAAAAAGTCCGTAAATTTATATGCTTCTTTTCCGAGTGTCCCTATTCCGTAGGGAGAAGGAAGGGAAGAAATATGAAGTAATATTCCGCTTTTTCTCATATTAACCTCAATTAATTACAAATAATATTTTCTGTTTCCTTATCAAAGATATGGAATTTGTTAACATCAAATCTTAAAGTTGCCATATCGTCGGTCTTTATATCGGTTCTTGCCGATACCCTGGCAATGAGTTTATCGTTGTTAAACTTCATATAAAGATAAATCTCCGAACCCATGAGCTCTGCAATATCGATTTTAGCTGTAAATTCAGCCGATTTATCGGTCTCAACATGCGAATCCGGGTCATGAATGTTTTCAGGTCTAATTCCGATTATTACCTCTTTGCCGCGGTAATCGTTAATCTCTTCCCTGTCATATTCAATCCTGTTGTCTGCAAATACAAGGTAATTTTTTCCGCTCTCCTCTTCTACTTTTGCATTTATGAAGTTCATCTGAGGTGAGCCTATAAAGCCGGCTACAAAGACATTTACAGGATTATTGTAAATATTTTGCGGTGTATCAATCTGCTGAATTACTCCGTCTTTCATAACACAAATCCTGTCACCCATTGTCATGGCTTCTGTCTGATCGTGAGTTACATACACAAAAGTCGTCTGAAGTCTTTTATGGAGAGATTTAATCTGAGATCTCATCTCGGTTCTGAGTTTGGCATCGAGGTTAGATAAAGGCTCATCCAAAAGGAATACCTCGGGATTTCTGACCATGGCTCTTCCTAAAGCCACACGCTGTCTTTGTCCACCGGAAAGCTCTTTTGGTTTTCTGTCAAGATAAGGCTCTAAAGCAAGAATTTTAGCCGCTTCTCTTACCTTTTCATCTATCTCTTTTTTCGGAGTCTTCATCATTTCAAGTGCAAAAGCCATGTTTTTATATACAGTCATATGCGGATAGAGAGCATAGCTTTGAAATACCATGGCTATATTTCTGTTTTTAGGTGCCACATTGTTTACGCGTTTATCTCCAATGAATAAATCACCGTCAGATATGCTCTCGAGACCGGCAATCATTCTAAGCGTTGTAGATTTGCCGCATCCCGACGGACCGACAAGCACAATAAACTCTTTATCTTCAATATTAAGATTCAGATCTTCTATAACGGTTACTCCGTTATCATATGTTTTTCTGACATTATTAAACCTGATTCCTGCCATATATCTAATCCTCCTTAGTAGTATTCCTGATGCCCGGAAGTATTTTTTTAATACTTTCACCCGGGGTCAGATAGAAAGGCACAACCTCGTGAATTGCATTGCCTCCGGTTTCGATTTTATCGATTAATATCTCAACGCTTCTGAGCGCAATTTGGTTTTTCTGCTGGCTTATTGTAGTAAGCCTCGGATTACAATAGTCACCTATTTCAAGTCCGTCAAAGCCTATTACCGAAATGTCATCCGGAACCTTTAAGCCTTTATCTATAATGGCTCTTATTGCTCCAATTGCCATAACATCGGCCATTGCAAATACAGCGGTAATATTTTTGTTTTTGCTTAAAAGCCTCTGCATCGCTCTGTATCCTTCCGATATATCAAAATACGCTTCTTCGTAAGATGATTTTTCATCGGATACTATACCGTATTCTTTAAAAGCAAGTCTGCAGCCGTCATATCTTCTTAAAGCCGTATAAGACGTATCTTTTCGTCCTCCTATAATTCCGATATTTTTATGCCCTAAATTAATCAGCTGCTCAACCGCATATTTTGCAGCATTCTCATCATTTGTTGTAACGCTCGACAAATTATTGAATTTTAAAGATGCAGCCGAGTTTGTAACAAGCATGCATGGAATATCGATTGCCGAAAAAGATTTCACAAAATGATTGAGATTACTTCCCAAAAACATAATTCCGTAAGGTCGTCTTTCTCTTGATATTGTAATGGCTTTTTTTACTTCGTCCGTATCTTCGGAGTAATAATAAATCGAACTGCTGTAACCTCTTTTTTTAAGCTCATCCTGAATAATTTCGACAATCTGTGCAAAAAGCATGTTATGAGTACCTTTTATAATAATCGCGATACCGTCTTTGCTCTGCTTTTTTAGATGCTTTGCGTTTTGATTAAGCTGAAAATGATATTTCTTAACAACTTCGGTAATTCTTTTTTTGGCCTTTTCCGAAACTCCGGGCTGGTTATTTAGCGTTCTTGAAACTGTACCGACAGAATATCCGGATTCTTTTGCAATATCTTTAATAGTCATTTTTTACCCCTTTACAGCGCCTGCAGCCACACCTTTTATTATATATTTTTGTCCGCAAAGATAAACAATAATTATAGGAATAATAGTCAGCATAATACTGGCCATCATAGGTCCCATTTCAACCTTACCGTAACTTCCTCTGAAGTACTGAATAAGCATTGGGATTGTTTTATATTTTTTAATATCAAGTACGAGAGTCGGAAGCAGATAATCGTTCCAAACCCACATAGCCTCAAGTATACCTACAGATATCATTGTAGGCTTAAGTATCGGAAATACAATAAGGAAAAATGTCTGCAAAGGATTGCATCCGTCTATCATCGAAGCCTCTTCTATTTCCACCGGTATTGATTTCATAAATCCCGCGAACATAAACACCGCAAGTCCTGCACCGAATCCCAGATATATTATAAAAATATTCCAAGGCTTGTTAAGTCCGAGTGAATCTGCTGTAGACGATAAGGTAAACATTATCATCTGGAAAGGCACTACCATCGAAAATACGAAAAGATAGTAAAGCCCTTTGGCAAATTTTGTATTAACTCTTGTAATATACCATGCACACATCGAGCAGCAGACAAGTATAACAGCTACTGAAGTTACAGTAATTAAAAGGCTGTAGCAAAGCGATTTAAAAAATCCCTGCGCTATAAGAGTTTTTACATAATTTTCTATTCCGACAAAAGTTTCCGCTGTCGGGAGTTTAAATACAGTATTTGTTGTGATGCTTCTCTCATCTTTCAATGAGTTTATAAAAATCATAAACACCGGATATACATAAAATACGGCAAGAATTCCGAGGAGAGCAACTATTATCGCATCTGTAATTTTATTCTTTTTTGCCATTATGCCTGCACCTCCTTAGATCTTGTACTTCTAAGCTGGATAAACGAAATTACCACAACGAGAATACAGAAAAGTACAGCCTTTGCCTGTCCGTAGCCCTTCCACTGCAATCCGCTTCTTGCATAGAATGTATTGTAAATATTTAGTGCAAGCATTTCGGTTGCATGATTAGGTTCTCCTCCGGTAAGTGCAAGGTTTTGATCGAAAAGTTTAAATGAATTGGTCAGCGAAAGGAAAAAACATATTGTAATCGAAGGCATTATCATAGGAAGCTTAACCCTCCAAAATGTTTTCCAATTCGAGGCCCCGTCTATTGCGGCGGCTTCAAGGACATCACCAGGAACATTTTGCAGCCCGGCAATATAGATTATCATCATATATCCTATCTGTTGCCATGCCATAAGCATAATAAGTCCCCAGTATCCGGCTTTGGTATTTAAAGCAAGAAGCGGCTGCCCTGCAATGGATAAAATACAGTTAATAAGTATCTGCCAGATA
>JAILQM010000081.1 GCA_024698965.1 Eubacterium sp.
GCTCATTATATCCTCCGAAATTTCCTGACCTCTATAGCCCAAATATAAAAGTATTTCATTGATGTTTAATTCGGTTAATCGAGCTGTATTTTCCATAGGTTTTATTATAACATTATTGTTAATTTAATTGTATATATAAATAATCTATATAATAATCTTTCCTTTTTGGGTAATAAAATGTTAAAATACAGTTAATTAAAGGTTTTTACATGGAGGGGGTCTATGCATCAATATTCTTTTACCCTTACCAAAGAGAGCAATTTGGAGGATGCGCTCTCAAAACTTGCCGAGTCGCCTTTTTATAAAAAGGATTCAGTTGTCTTTGCCGAAATCAACGATCAAAATCGTGACAGGAAAAAGACCGGTACACTGGTTAAAAAGCTGAAAAAACGGGTTCCGGGCATTAAAATTGCCGGGCTTAGTTCGATTGCGGGTATTAACAGGGGAGAGGCTGTTAACAAAGGTATTGTACTTACGTTTCTTATCTTCGATTCATCAGAGGTTGAAGTTTGTTCTTTTGACGGCAACAGGCTTAAAGAAAAAGCCATCGCCGAAAATTTCATGGATAAAATTAAAAACACACCCGATCTTGTGAGCGTCAGAGTATATATAAATGCCGTAATGATGGAAAATGCAGATGATTTTTTTGAAACGGTAACTATAGACAGAGATGATCTTACAATAACAGGAGCTGTGGCCTCTGCCGATTTTACGGGCAAGGATGCGGATATGTATCTGATAAATGAAGACGGGGTTATGGATAACGGCATTGTAGCGGTATTTTTCTCGGGCAAAAATCTTTATTCTAAGGCATCTTTTGCGCAGGGCTGGGAGCCTTCGGGAATTGAGCATGATATAACAAATATCAGCAGCGATAACGTTATTTGGGAAATAGACAATATGCCTGCGACAGAGCTTTACACAAAGTATCTCGGTGTTGAATCAAACCCTCAAATGGCAAGGGAAATAATGGAATTTCCGCTTATGATAAACAGGAACGGATTTCAGCTTGCGAGAGGCATTATCGGTATAGAAGGAAACAGCGGACTTAGGGTTCCGGGCGGAGTAAAAAAGGGGGATAAGGTCAGGCTTTCGCTTGCCATTATTTCCGATATGATGAGGCAGACCAGGGAAAATGCCAAACAGATGGCTGCTTTTCAGCCGGAGTGCATGCTGATTACGGTATGCATAAACAGGTATTTGTATCTGAGCGAAGACCAGCTTCAGGAAATTAATTTTTACAGTGCCGTTCTGCCGGATCTTGCGGGCAACTCCTGCTGCGGTGAGATTCTTAAGATAGGCAAGAAAATATATTGGCTTAACTGCGCTCTGGTTTCTCTTGTGATGAGAGAAGGCGCGGCTGACAGCAACCCAAAAAGCCCGGTTCTTCCTGATATAAGAAGAGCCTCAGACAGAAACAACAGAATCCCGCTTTCCGATAAGATTGCGAGATTTACAAGGGAGACTACGGCTGAGTTCGTCGAGATGCTTCTTAGAAACGAAATAGATGCGGAAAAAGCCGCAAATGAGGCAAAGTCTTCCTTCCTTTCTAACATGTCACATGAAATCAGGACTCCTATTAATTCTCTTTTGGGAATGGATGAGATGATACTTAGGGTGACGAATGAGGAAAGAACAAGGGAGTATGCAAACCACATTAAAAATGCAGGTCACACGCTTTTGTATCTCATAAACGATATCCTTGATTTCTCAAAGATAGAAGTCGGTAAGATGGAAATATTTAATGAGCCTTACAGTGCTTCATCCATGATTTACGATATTTTGATTATGATCAAGGGCAAGGCTGTCGAAAAAGAGCTGAGCATAGACCTTGAGATAGATGAGAATATACCTGAGGGACTTATCGGAGATGAGATAAGAATAAGGCAGATTCTTTTAAATATTTTAACAAATGCCATAAAGTATACCAAAGAAGGCGGCATTACTTTTAAGGCATATTGTAAGAGGAAAGATGATGAAAATGTGGATCTTACATTCCACATCATAGATACGGGTATCGGAATTAAAGATGAAAATATCGAGAGATTGTTTTCGCCTTTTGAAAGGATTGACGAGGATAAAAACAGAAGTATTGAAGGCACGGGGCTCGGACTAAACATTACCAAAAATCTGCTTAAGATGATGGGCAGTAAACTCGAGCTTAAGAGCAGATACGGCGAAGGATCGGATTTTTATTTTACTATAAGGCAGGGGATATCCGACGCATCGCCAATAGGCAAGTTTGCGCACTCCGCCAAGGCAAAGTATGCAGAGCAAAGCGTAGCCGAAGAGGGATATATCGCGCCCGATGCCAACGTTCTTGTGGTAGACGATACAACAGAAAACCTGATGGTAGTAGAGCAGCTTTTAAAGAGAACAAAGATAAATATAGATACTGCCGATTCGGGCAGAAAATGCATAACAAAAGCAAGCAGGAAAAAATACGATATTATTTTTATGGATCACAGAATGCCGTCTATGGACGGTACTGTTGCAATGCATATAATTAAGGAAAATGAAGACTATCCGCTTAATAAAGACACGCCTGTCATAGTACTTACGGCAAATGTTGTGAGCGGCATGAAGGAAAAATTCCTTAAAGAAGGGTTTGATGATTATCTTGAAAAGCCTGTTTATCCTAAGGAGCTTGACGAGATGATATTAAAATATCTTCCGCCGGAAAAGGTAGAATATCTTGAAGACGGATTTGAGGAAGATGAGGAGCTTACGCCGGAGAGGGCAGAGATTCTTAAAAATATAGAAAATATAGTGCAAATTGATGCAAAAAGCGCTATTTCGGTTTGTGGCGGACCGGATACCTATGTTAAAATAG
>JAILQM010000094.1 GCA_024698965.1 Eubacterium sp.
AGGAACAAAGACAATGACAAAGACAGAAGGGAGTAATTATTTAGATTGTATTTTTCCACAATCATACAATAGCGGAAAGTCTCAAAATGGGTATGTTAAGTTGACTTTATGCAGAAATACTAAAGAGGGAAATACAGCAAAAGTAATCTCACAATATGGCCATCAAGTAGTCGCGTGGGGTAGTCCAACGGTAAGTGTATCTCCGTCTCCTGCAGTTGGGATTACATTTTGCAAAGCATATGATAAGACAGCGCAGCAAATTACAAAGGTTAAGTACTAATATGAGCTATATAACGGAGTAATGCAAAATGAAAAGAAAGATAGTATTAAGTGCGGTATTTGTTGTGGTTATTATTTTATTATATATGGTCTATGGGGCATTAAATCCCATAGACTATACTAACCCTATGTACACATTTGATGTAGAGCCGGGAAACTATGCATATGAATACATAACAAGAGCGATTGAGAACGAAGATGAAACCGATGCGGAAATAATTATTGATGAGTTGCCGAGTACTAATTCTAAGGATTATGTTTCGGTGGGGTATCAGTTATATGCAGAAATAAGAGGGATAATACCGTTAAAAACAACAGTGGATATCATTCTAGATAAGGATATATACAAAGACAGAATGGTGGCAAAGCCTAAGACTCGGGATGTGTCGCATACATTTAGCGGAGGATGGGGACAGGCAGGAAGTAATATTATTTTATATGTGGGAGGTCTCAACGAGAAAGAAAAGGAAGACTTATTAGGCAGCATATGTTTGAGTATAAAGTATTCAAATGCGCTTATCGGAGAACAGGAACTTGTCATATCTGCAGAGGATTATGGATATACATGGGCTGATACCGGCACATTAGGAAATATAGGGGTAAATAGGAATACCATAGGTGATGAGGAAGTCATTATTGCGGTTGTCGACACCGGAATAGATGGTAGCTGTTATCCTTTAAGGGAAAGAATGTCAGACGGGTGGGATTATTATAATGGAGATGATAGTACATATGACAAATATGTATATGACTATCATGGAACATATGTTGCGACAACAATAGCATCTGTGGTTCCAAATGTGAAAATAATGCCGCTGAAATTTATGGAGGGGACATCAGGATCTGTAGATGATGCAGTTTCTGCAATAGAATATGCAATAGAAAAAGGGGCGGATATAATTAATTGCAGCTGGCAAACAGCTGAGGATAACGACAATCTTGAAAAGATTATTAGTGATAATCCGGATGTCTTATTTGTATGTGCTGCAGGTAATACCAATATCAATCTTGATGAGCAGTGTGTTTATCCATGTTCTTACGATTATAATAATATAATAAGTGTTATTGCTTCAGATGCAAGCGGGATAATTTATGACGCAAGTGGGTATGGAATCATAAACTGTGATGTCGCAGCACCGGGGATACAGGAAAGAGTAATATTGCCGGAAAATGATGTAGATAATGTAGATGGAACATCAGTAGCAACAGCATTTGTAACTGCAGAGGCGGCAGCCGTGCTCTCAAAAGACAGTTCTTTAACTCCCGGAAAGATAAAGGAAATCATATGCTGTAATGTGTCGGAATATGAGAACCTGCACGACAAATGCGCCAGTGGTGGATTTATTAATGTTGAGGCGGCATTAGACAGCGTAAAATAAATGAATTCTATAGCTGTTATAATGAAGGCTATATAGTCTATGTGCTATTTAAGGGACCGTGGTATCCGGTCGCCGATAATAGAAACGGAAATTACCCACTAACCATAATAGATGAAGATGGGTTTGGAATGGGCAAACAGTTTCAAGCTATAGAAATGGTAAGGATGGAACTTGGATGGCAGAAAAGTATTACGCAGGAGGCGCAAAACTTTGATGGAGAAACATAGAAGAAAATTTTATGGCTGGCTGCCTACAGTTATTGCTATAATAATCGTTCTTTTTGTGCATTATATATATTTTGGAATGCCGCTTTATAATACACCGTCATTGAAAAGTATATCGTCAGTAGAAATACTGGCATATGATGAAAATGGAGAAGTTAGCGATAAGGTGACATTGACAGATGAAGAAGACATTTATGTAGCGATAAGAATTCTTAAAGTATCAGGGGTATTATATCCGCTTAACAAAGATTTTGAGCCTGAAATTAAGGTTACTTTTATAGGTGATGATAAAACAATGACGCTAATGGCT
This sequence comes from Eubacterium sp., assembly GCA_024698965.1. Taxonomy (GTDB): domain Bacteria; phylum Bacillota; class Clostridia; order Lachnospirales; family Lachnospiraceae; genus RUG14243. The sequence goes on from JAILQM010000094.1 coordinate 2,193, forward strand.
ACTAATGAGTATATTACCTGGAGGGGAATAACTTATAAGCTTCATAAAGGGGTTACAGCAGCATTGTATAAGAATATATTTATATATAGGTAATCCAGCTGAACGGCATCATATTGTAAAGGCTTAAAAGATTTTGCAATGTCAGGCGGCTATCTGCCTGGCATGCCGCTACGCGGCGTAACAAAACTTAGCATACGTACTTTTGGACCGAAGTGGATAAGCATAATGTCTTCATCTTGCGATGGAGAGTATAGATGCGGCAAAGAGTGGTATGAGAATTTCGCTTTTGCAGTGTTTGACATTCAGTATGGCAAATATGTATGCCACAGGCAATACACATTATCCGGACAAAGAGCTTTTTATAAATGGAGTTATTATAGCAGTGGCAGGACTACTTGCCGGAAAGGTAAAATGGAGGGATATTATAAAATGATGGTTTTATAGTATAGGTACTGGACTTAGTAGATAATAAGGGGATTAAAATGATTAGAAAAACAGTATTTATCTTGGCGGTAATATCGGTAGTTGCTTCGCCGGCGTATATAGTTATCTGGGGTTTGACCGGCTTGGTGTGAAGAGAAGTGAACTGGAAAAAGCTATTCCCTCGTCCGAAGCCTTTTTTGGTTTATTTAAGTAGAATGTGGATGCAATGTTAAGCTAGAATAAAAAAATGCTTGACTGTAAAGTGGCTTTACCCCTTATTTTTGAGACAAATAAAGGCACAGACTAAAGGAGGTACTGCTAAATATGAGGCAAAATGGCATGAAGATTAAGGAACTTGAAAAAGAGATCGGGATACCGAGGGCAAATATAAGATATTACGAAAAAGAAGGACTCCTTTCTCCGGAACGCGGCGAAAATGGCTATAGGGAATACTCATATGAAGATCTGGAGAGGCTTCGCCGGATAGTGATATTTAGAAAGCTGGGTATATCGCTTGATGATATAAAGAATTTGCTTGATGAGAGTACAGATTTGCAGAGTGTTCTGGAAAAAAATATAGCAGACCTTAAATCTCAGATAAAGCAGCTTAACGGCTCTCTTGAGATTTGTAGTGAAATGCAGTCAGACAAGGCTGAAATGTCAAGTTTTGATACCGACAGATACTGGAGAGAAATAACCGAAAACGAGAAAAAGGGATATACTTTCTTTTCAATTGTTGATGATGTATGGGATGATCTGGCGGATTTTTATGAATTTGAAAAGAAGCATATAGGTTTTAATATGATAAGCCCGCTGTTTAAGGATATGAGGGGGTATGTTGTATTTTTCCTTGTTGTTGAACTGGCGTGGATCGCCATAAGCAGTGTAAGATATGTAACTACCGGAAGTTTAATGGAAGCTGCAATATGTACCTTGGTAGGATTGCTTTCACTGGCACTTGCGATTGTTTACAGAATTTTTTGGGTGCGCTTTGTAATAAAAAAACTTCGCCCTCGTATTGCAGCTGCTTTGTACATAATAATTGCAATAGCTTTAATTGTAATTCCGCCTATATATATAATTCGCCAGTTATCTTTTACAATCAATGCTAATGAATATGGAGGATATCCGCTCGAAGATGAAATAATATCCGTAAAATGCTCAGATCCTGAGGAGTACTTATCTTCATTATCCGTTACAGAAATAGCCGGAACATACAAGGCCGACACATATGAAATCTATGTTTCAGACGGTGGCTCTTCATTTTGCTTTGTAAAGAAGGACTCTACAGACCCTGAGTGGTATTATTATGGCGCCGGATCTGCCAAAGTGGGTAATACGGTTATATTTCCGACTGATGAAGCACTTTTCGATGAAGTTGTTGCGATAGATTCAGACGGAAAAATTTATGAACCTTTATGTGTATTTGATACTTCTGCGGGTATTATATCTGTATTTACATTTGATGTGTCTGATGACAGGGAATATGATTTTTCGTTCTATTATAATAATGGCGGTGAGTATATTCCGGCTGACTATACTTTTTATAGCAAGTCATTAGAAGAGTATAACTTTACGCAGCTTTCACAGACTGATGAGGGTAAATTTTTTATGGATTATTTTGATGAGTGGATAGAAAAAACAGAGTCGGCTGCGCTTTCGAGCGATATATCTACGGGAACCCAAATTCTGACAAAGGGTTATTTCGGCAATCACGAGTATAAAATATATCCTGATGCTGAAGGCGACTATTACTACAAAGATGAATGCTCATATATGGATTATTATGTTATTAAAAACGGAGAAGATTACATTCTAAAAGAAATATACACTTCTGAAGACGGAGGTGTAAAAGTAAATATCTTCAAAGCTGAGCGTGATGAAAACCTGATAAAATATTTTGATGAAGCGGTTTCGGCAATATCGGACACTCCATAAACGATATCAGATTTCCGATCAGTCTTACGGGATGATAGATACATTTGGGGTCTCCGAATAACAGATCGAGTAAAAATCCGATAATAATATAAAGTTTCTGTTAATTGTTCCGATATAGGATATGAAAGGAGGAATTTTTATGGTTGGCATGGTTTATCTTAACGGGCCGCCGAATATGACAGGAAATCAGCTGCAGCAGACTTTGGAAGCATCTCCCAATACCGGAAACAACATTGCAAGGTTTGCCGTAGAGATGGAAAGAGCTATGGCGGAAACAAAAACAGCATATATAAAAAGAAAAGATGATGAGCGCGATAAAGAAAAGCAAAGCAGGATAAGGGCCGTAGTGCAGTCGCCAAAGGATACATCGGTGGATCAAAGGACCCAGCGGGAAACCGAGACTCATGCAAAGAAAAAATTTCGTCCTGTTGAGGAAGATTTTAAAGAAGAACTTTATGACAGTCCGCTCCTTGGACTCAGTGTTGATTACAAAGCTTAAACGGAGAATTTAATATGAATTATTTATTACGCTAAAAGGCGGTTTTAAGGGATTAACTTAAAGCCGTCTTTTTAAATTTCACTTTTTTGTAATATTAAATACACGATTTGAACACAATTTTTTATGATAATGTCAAAAGTAAAAATCCAAAACAGACAGGAGATAGATAAGATGAAGTACAAAAAATTATTGGCCATGGGTCTTATAATGATGTTCACTGCGTTCGGCAGCATTGCCTGCGGAACAACAGCAAATGCAACGACAGTTTCATTTTCGGATTCGGGCGTTGAAATAGATGGAACAGGAGCTTCGGCAGACGGTTCTACCGTAACTATTACATCCGGAGGTACATATTCTATAACAGGTACATCTGAAGATGCTCAGATTATTGTATCGGCAACAGAAACAGCAGATGTAACAATTATATTGAACGGAACTACCCTTACAAACGAAGATGAGGCTGTTATATATGAAGAGCAGGCCGGCTCTCTTACCGTTACGGTAGCTGACGGAACAGAAAATACTATAACAAGCGGAACGGAAGACCTCTATGAGACAGCATTGGAAGAAGCTGCAGAAACAAATGAGGCGGCTTCATCAAGTACAGTTATGGGAGCTTCCACAGCAGAGGATACAACGACAGAGGACACTGCAACAGAGGATACAACGACAGAGGACGCTGCAACAGAGGATGCTGCAACAGAGGATACAACGACAGAGGATGAGGCAACAGAAGATACCTCAGCATCGGGAGATGCTTCAGAGGATGAAACATTAGAAGATAATGTAAAGGCAGCAATTTTTGCGAAGGATGACCTTACTGTAAACGGAGACGGCACACTTGTTGTTAACGGATATATTAATAACGGTATTCAAACAAAAGATAATCTTGTTATTGAGTCGGGAACTATAACCGTTACATCTTCAAACGATGCTATAAAAGGCAAGGACTCCCTTACAATTGAAGACGGAACGTTTACTATAGAGAGTGCAGGAGATGCCGTTTGTACAAGCGGAGATCTTACGGTTGAAGACGGAGATTTTGATGTAACCACAGGATACGGAGCCGAAGAGCAGGAGGCAGAAGGCTTTGGTATGATGGGTGGCTCGTCGGATTCCGATAGCAGTCAGATGCCGACAGACGGTGAGATGCCGACAGATGGTGAGATGCCGACAGATTCTTCTGATTCAGAAACAACAGATGAGACAACAACGGATGATGCTGCTACAGAAGGCCCTCAGATGCAGGACGGTGAAATGCAGCAGAGAGGCGGTATGTCATTTGAAATTCCTGATGATTTTGAAGAGTGGCTTGAATCCGCAGATGATATGTCCGATGAGATAAAAACATATTTAACAAGTGTTCTTGAAGCTTATGAGTCGTTTTCTTCAGGTGATGAGACTTCAATGCAAGGTGTTGATATGAGCACTCTTACAGATGTGCCGGACGATCTTGAATCATATATAGAGTCATCCGAGACTATTCCGGATGATGTAAAGGAATGGCTTACGAGTATGCTTGAGATGGCAAACAGATCGGGCATGATGGGCAATATGGATTCAAACTCAGACCTCGATGATTCGGCAGATACAGTAAGCCAGAAGGGATTTAAGGCCGACGGTAATCTTACGATAAACGGCGGAACTTATGACATGAATACTGCCGATGATTCATTCCACTGTGCACTTGAGATTACAATAAATGACGGAACATACACGATTTCATCTTCAGATGACGGTATGCATGCGGATGAAGCACTTACAATTAATAACGGAACAATTGATGTAGAGATGTCTTATGAAGGCCTTGAAGCAATTGTTATTACAATAAATGACGGAGATATAAATGTAACATCTACAGATGACGGACTTAATGCCTGCGGAGGTTCTAACAGCTTTGGCATGGGCGGCGGTATGATGGGTCAGAATACCGATACGGCGGCAGAAGATACTGCATCTACAGACGAAACAGCGACAGACGAAACAGCGACAGACGAAGCAGCGACAACAGATACAACAGAGGAAGATCCGGTAATCTATATTAACGGCGGAACCCTTTATGTTGATGCGGAAGGCGATGGACTTGATTCAAACGGAAGTATTTATATTGCAGGAGGAGATGTCTATGTAGACGGACCTTCAAACGGCGGTAACAGCGCTGTTGATATAGGTACAGAAAACCAGGGTATCGCAGTTGTAACAGGAGGAACTCTTACAGCAATCGGATACTCCGAAATGGCAGAGGACTTTGACTCATCATCCACACAAAATGTTATCCTTTATGCCTTTGATGAAGATGTTGAAGCCGGAACAGAAGTTACGATAACAGATTCGGAAGGAAATGTTATTACCACATATACAACCATTAAGAGTTCAAACTGCGTAATCTACAGTTCGGCAGATCTTGAAAGCGGTGAGACTTATACTATTACAGCAGGAAATCAGAGCGGCGAGCTTACAATAGACTCTACATATACATCCAATAAAACATCATCCGGAATGGGAATGATGGGCGATGGCCAGATGGGCGGCGGACCGGGAAACAGAAGCGAAGAAGAGACCGCAACTGACCGTCAAAGTACAGACGAAGAAACTACTACAGAGTAAAAATTCCGGGCGAATCCTATGTACTTTCTTATGCCAAAGTGCTATAATAAACGACAACAGGTATGAGTGAGTAGTGGGGATACCGAGTCTATGGGAGTTAAAAATTTAAAATCATTTATTATATATATAATGGTAGCATCACTTGTGGTGCTGCCATTTTGTGCTCTTTTTTACACTACAGAAGCAGAGGCAAAAGACACAGAGGATACAAGAGTTCTTAAAGTGGGCTGCTTTACAGACATGCCGTATATGATGACTCGTGATGAGGAAACGGGAAGAATGTCGGGCTATGCTTATGAGTATCTTCAGATGATAGCGGCGTATACCGGATGGGAGTATGAGTATGTAGAAGGTGAGTGGAGCGAGCTTTGGGATATGTTCTTAGATGGAGAAATTGACCTTTTGGCAGATGTTTCATATACGGAAGAGAGAGAAGGAAGAATGCTTTTCCCAAGAAGAAGTATGGGAGAAGAGGTATACAGATTATACGCAACCGACGTTTCCACAGATATTGATGCGGCAAATCTTTATGATACTCTCGAAGGTAAAAAAATCGGAGTAACGGCATTTACGGTTCAGGAAGACTTGCTTAATGAATGGGTAGAGGAAAATGGCATTGATTGTACGGTTATAGGATATGTGTCCGATTTTGTGAGAAATGAATACTTTGAGGATGGTACTATTGATGCGGTTGTAGAGCTTGAGGCATCTTCAAAAAGCAGCTGGGAGCCGATAACCGAAATCGGATCTACGGAGTATTACCTGGCTGTTTCTGTCGGAAATGACGATATTTTAAAAGAACTCAATATTGTGCTTGATAATATATACTCTGTTAATCCGGAGTTTACTCAGGATTTATACAGCAAATATTTTTCTCAAAAAATAATAAGCAGCAGGCTTAATGAACTCGAAAGAGACTGGGTAGAAGAAAATGACGAGATTACGGTCGGAATTTTGTCGAATGATAAAACCAGGGATATGTCAGAGGTGATTACAAATATTTTTAATAAGATATTTGTAGAAGAGCTTAATATAAACACCGTAAAAACAAAATGCATATCCTATAGCAATCTTGCGGAACTTGAGCAGGATTTGGTCTCCGGAGAAATTGATGTGATGTATCCGGCGCTTGACGACAGTTATGTTGCGGAAAGCAAGGGGATTAGTATTGTAGGAGAAATAGAACCTACAAGAATCAGCCTTATTATGAAAACCCAAACCTCTGTAGACGATATGGAAACTGTGGCGATTATAAGTGATGGGCTTACGGATTATTATCTTGAAGCTTTTTATCCTCAAGTTGGAGTTGTAAGATATGATACGGAAGAAGAGCTTCTTGATGCAGTTTCCGAAGGAAAAGCTGACGCTGCGCTTTCGACAGGCATTACTCCGGACAGTATTATGAATTCCCAAAAGAAGTATAATGATTTGTCGATAATTGCAAATTCAGATGCCTACTATAAGTGCCTGGCAGTAAAGAGAGGAAATTCGGCTTTATGCCTTATTTTAAGAAGAGGACTTAATCTTTTGGATGAGAATTATATAAATTCTCTTACGATGGATAATAACAAGACCGAGGTGCAGTTTTCATGGCGCGATTTTGTAAGGCAGAATGCCGTTGAAATAACGGTTACCATATTCATTATAGCTCTTGCAATAATACTTTTCATTGCCGCACTTAACGCTGTAAGAGCAAGACAGCTTCTTAAGCTTTCGCAGACGGATAACCTTACCAAAATACTTAACCGCTGCGGAGAGCAGATTATAAGGAAAAAGATTGAGCAGAAAACAGAGGGAATGCTTCTTTTGCTTGATATTGATAAGTTTAAAGAGTTCAATGACAATTACGGACATGATATCGGAGATAAGGTTCTTGTAGAAGTTGCAAGTGCATTATCGAGAGTATTTAGAAGCGAAGATGTGGTTCTTAGGCTTGGAGGCGATGAATTTGCCGTATTTGTGCCGGGAGTTAAGACTGAAGAGGTTGCAGGTCCTATTTTGAAAAGACTTTTAAATGAAATTGAAAAGATTGTAATTCAGGGAATTCCGGACAAGGTGATAAATATAAGCGTCGGAGCGGCATTCTATACATCTGCGGAAGAAGTTGATTTTGAGCAGCTTTATAAAAATGCCGACAAGGCTTGCTATGAAAGTAAAAAGGTTGTAGGAAGCTCATACAGCTATGCTTAAATGAGACGCTTACATTGGCTTGCTTATTTTGACAAACTCTCCTAAAGCAAGGTCTTTTGGAAGAGTAAGAGGCCCGAAGGAGATTCTTTTTAGATAAGTCACCTTTTTGCCGACGGATTCAAACATTCTTTTAACCTGATGATAACGGCCTTCCGTTATTGTCAGGTTAATTTCGCTTTTGGAGTTTGTTTCATCAACCGAAAGGATTTGAAGAGAAGAAGGCAGGGTTGGTTTTTCGTCGCCAATATCTACGCCGACTGAAAATCTGTCCACATCTTCTTCTGTTACAATGCCGTCAATTTGTGCATAATAGGTCTTTGCGACATGCTTTTTGGGGGATAACATTTCATGAGAAAGCATTCCGTCGTTTGTGATTAAAAGAAGGCCTTCGGTATCTACGTCGAGACGGCCGACCGGAGCGAGATTTTTGCGGTCCGAGTCTATAAGGTCTATGACGGTTGGATATACGTTATCCTTTGTCGCGCTTACATATCCTGCCGGTTTATTTAAAAGATAGTATTCAAATTCAGAATACTCAAGTAAGACTCCGTTTAAACAAACGGAGTCTTTTTCCGGATCTATTTTCTGTTCTGCTTTGTCGGCTTTTTTCCCGTTTACGGTAATCTTTCCCTGTCGCACCAGGGCCTTTGCATCCTTTCGGGAGGATACGCCGAGCTCGCTTAGATATTTATCAAGTCTCATAATCTGTCCTCTTTATATGAGGTAATAATATCATCCTCTGTAGTATTTTTCCATCTTATCCTTACAACCGAGGAATACAGAATACATATTAGGGTCAAACTGACTGCCCATATTTTCTGTCATTATTTCTGTAACTTCCGGGACACTCATGGCCTTGCGGTAGCATCTGTCGCTTATAAGAGCGTCATATACATCGGCAACAGCCATAATTCTCGCTTCAAGAGGAATCATTTCACCGACGAGACCTTCGGGATAGCCTTTGCCGTCCCATCTTTCGTGGTGATAACGGGCTACATTATAGGCGACCTGAACAAAGTGATCTTCTTCAACGTCATCTAAAATTATATGCACGAATTCACCGCTTTTTGGAGCGTGTGTCTTCATAATGGCATATTCTTCATCTGTTAGTTTTCCCGGTTTACACAAGATGGAATTGTCGATTGTAATCTTTCCGAGGTCGTGCATAGGTGCGGATCTTATAATGTCGTTTGCCATCTGATCGTCAATATTATATAGTCCCTGCTTTTGAATCTCTTCAACCAGTATTTTAATAACATCACTTGTACGTTTTACATGACCGCCGGTATTGCTGTCTCGGTTATCAATCATATTGGCAAGTCCGACAACAACTTTTTCCTGAATTCCCTTAATATGATCGGTTTTGGCATTTACTTCTGCATTAAGGGTATCGTTGTAGTCTTTCATTACCTTAAAGACTTTTTCTTCTTCTGTAATGTCTCTTATTTCAAAAAAGTATCCAAGTACTTTTTTTCTTTTGTGTACCGTAAAAGTTGATATTTCGCATTCGCAGGTAAGTTCACCTACCTGAAATTTTTTGGTGGTAACATTGTTTTGATTATAGTCTTCCAGCAGTCCGTAAAGAATAGTGGCAACGGTTGTGCCTTCTACAAGTTTTGTATCAACTATCTGAAGCTGAAGCTCCGGGAAAAAGTCGTAAGCTTTTCTCGTGCAGCTTAAAAATTGTCCGTTAAGACTTAATGCCGCATAACCGTGAGTTGAGTTTTCGGCTCTTTGCCTTGATACAAGTCCGGTTATATCATGACTGTATGCGGTGTCGTAGTTTAATGCGACTGCCAGGTCGGCTACTACATAAAGTGTAGGTAAAAGTGAGAAATCGATATCAACCAATGATTCTATAATATAAAGAACAATACCTACAGCTGTGAATGCAGAATAAGTGATAAGTGTTTTTCTGGAAAATGTACCATGTCTGAACCAGGCCGCAATAAGCGTGATCGATATTGCAAGAATTGCTGCAACAATGTAGATCCAATGAATAATTTTGAGCGGGCCGCTCTCCATCTTCGTTATAGTGCCAAAGCTTGTATTTATAAGGGTTACGGACTTGTAGTAAAGGTCGTTGTCAACACAAAGCCAAATAAGAAACATATGACCAAAAGCACATCCGTAAGCAATTATCTTTAGAATGGGATTAACTCTGATGTTCAGGAAAAATAGTATTGAAAACAGAATAACCATTAAAAGCACTGTTGAGTCAAGGTAGATGTAGCACATAGTAATCAGTGCAGCGTTAACAGTTGTAACCAAAGTCTTGAGCCAGTACCCGAGAAGAATAATAGGCACAAGAAGTACTATTGTCCAATAATATATGTTTATATTTTCATAACTTTTTCCTGCCATGTAAAGCAGGATAAGTATGGATAGAACAAGAAGAAATCCAAAGTAATATGTAATCATGATTTTCTCTCCTTATCAAAATAACTCATGATTGTGCTTAAGATAGATTCTTTGGGCTGAGTTTTAAGCATGTAACCCTGAGGCTTTAAAGCAAGCAGTTCCTGTACGGTTTCTTTGTCGTTTTTGGATGTGAGAAACATTACAGGGGGCTTGTTTTGCGGGTCTTCACTGTTAAGCATTTCCAAAAACTGGGCCCCGGTACATACCGGCATTTCATAGTCAAGCAAAATAAGATCCGGCTTTTTGGAAGCAATCATCTTTATAGCCGCAAATGCCGAAGGGCATACGGATACATTGTAATATTCGTCGAGCCAGTCGGAAATCGTACGTAAAAATGTAGGTGAGTCATCTACCACGAGCACATTTTTTCTGAGACTCTGATCTTCGGCTCTTTCAAGTAAATCTTTTATTTCAGCTGCTACTTCTCTTGCATTTATAGGTCTGCTAAAGGATTTTATAACCAAAGTCGGAGCAGTTATTTCCATAAGGGCATCTATCTGATCCTGATCGTCAATGACGACAAAATGTGAAGCCTGTTCTATACAATAATCATACAGGAAAGCGCGCTCTTTGTCGTTTTCTTTAAGCAGGCCTGCCTCTGACACTATAAGCGGCGGCATTTTTGCAGGATGATTTGAAATACAGTCGGATATTTCAAGAACATCGGTTGAAATACCTCCTTCATCAAGGAAAACCTTTATGGCTCCGTTAACAAAAGAGAGGTTGCTTTTAATTAAAAATAATACCTTAATGTCTTTTTCGTCTGTCATAGGGATATTCCTCCGGTAATAATTACAGTCTGTTATCCTTTAAGCTTTTGGCAAAGCTTTTCGCATTGCTTAGCATCAAGATTTGCTACAGCCGTCTTAAGCTCGGTAAGATTTTGCTGCAGAGAAGCATCGTCTTTATATTTTTCAAGTTCTTCTATTATAGCATCGGATGCTTTGATATCATAAGCATTCATACTTGTAATAAGCTGGTCAAGAAGGTTTCCTAAAGTAGCCTTTTTAATGGATCCTTCTTTGGTAATAGTCTTAACCTTTGTTTCAAAATAGCTCTTAAAAGATTCTTCTATTTTAGACCAAAAGGCAAGGAAGTATCCTGTTGTTGAGGTAATCTGAGTTATATCTCCTTCACGCGCCGCAAACTCGAGGGCGGCTGCAGAGCCGTAAAGCTGCAATGCTCCGCAAAGGGCTGCGGAAGTTTTCATTGCGTGAATCTTTATTCTGTAGCTGTTTAAGGCGTCGGAATCATTAGGGTCTGCTTCAAGCGCGATTTCGTAGCGTTTTAACTCTTCGGCTTCGGAATCTGCTGTATTTACAAATTGTTTTAACACGCGAATAAGCGATTCTTTGTTTCCGTTATGCTCGAGAGCATATGAAATATCGACGCCTTCGATTTCCGGAAGTGATGAAGACGGGGTATCATCTGTATTTTTTACAACTTTCTTGCCGCCTTCTTCAACAAGCTCCTTAGGAAGGTTTTGGACAATCTTTTCTTCGAGAGCATCTTCGTCTATAGGTTTTGCAAGAAAATCGGTAAAGCCGTCGGCCATAAAGTTCTCTTTTGCGCCCTGCATTGCATTTGCGGTAAGGACAATAATAGGAGTGTCATTGTTTTTTCCGTCTTCTTGCGCTTTAATCTTTTGCATGGCCTCTACGCCGTCCATATCCGGCATCATATGATCCATAAATATAATGTTGTATTTGCATTCTTTTGTTTTATCAAGGGCCATAGGACCGCTTGAAGCCGTATCAATCTGAATCTCGGTTTCTTTAAGAAGATTTTCGAATACCAAAAGATTCATATCATTATCATCTACAACCAAAACATTTGCGTTAGGCGCACGGAAAGATACTTCGTATTCTTCGACTTCCAATTCGTTATTGTTCCAGTCAACCTTGCCTATCGGAGCAGGATCTAATATCTTCTGCTCGATTTCAAAGTAAAAATCGCTGCCCTGTCCGTAAACACTTGCAACGCGAAGCTCGGAGTTCATAAGGGATAAAAGGCCCTGAACAAGGTTCATGCCAATGCCTGTACCCTCAACATTTCTGTTTTTGTTTTCGTCAAATCTTGAGAATCTCTCAAAGAGTTTCTTCTGGTTTTCCGGGGTTATTCCCGAACCTGAATCTTTAACCGAAATAAGTAAATGAACCGTATCATCATCAAGCTTTTTGCCGAAAATTCCGAGGCGGATACCGCCTTCATCGGTATATTTTAATGCGTTTGTCAAAAGGTTAATTATAATCTGCTTTAAGCGCACATCGTCTCCGTAAAGGAGGTTTGGAAGATCCTCTGATACTTCGATTTTAAAGGCCAGATTTTTGCTTGTTATACGTGTTTTGACAATGCTTTCAATCTCAAAGACCATCTTCTTTAAAGAATACTCAACTTCAAGAAGCTCCATCTTGCCGGCTTCGAGTTTGGAGAAGTCCAAAATGCTGTTAATAAGGGCAAGGAGCATGTTTCCGGCATTTTTAATATCTCTTGCATAATTGCATACGGAAACATCATTGCTTTCTCTTAAGATCATTGTATCAAGACCGAGAATGGTGTTTATAGGCGTACGAATCTCATGAGACATATTTGCCAAAAAGGCACTTTTTGCATTGCTTTCGTGTCTTGCGGCTTCTACCTGATCCATCATTCGGTCAAGCTCAAGTTTGTCTTCGTTAATAATCTGAGTTGTGAAAAGAACTTTATTTACAGGAGTCCCCTCTGCTCTTTCCATAGCTATAAACTGGAGTCTGCACCAGCCGTAAGCTGTGCTTTCAAATTCAAACGCAATACTGTTTCTTTCGCTTAACTTATCCGGAAGAGCTGTAAGGTTTGCAAATTCAAGGGCTAGTTCGCGGTATTCTTCTTTTGGATCGATGCTAAAGATATTGTCAAACTGCTCTTGAGCAGTCAAATTTTTTGGACGAAGCTTGTCGTCTTCCTCGTTTACACCAACAGGAGTAATAGTATTGTCGGTTAGATTAACAATATATACAATCTTATACAGCTCGGTCAGGCAGGATATACCAGAGGCCCGGAGCTTATTTTCGCGCTCGGTCTTTCTGTATATGTGCTGTGCAACAACGGACATTAACAGAAGATAAGTCCATATCAAAAGAAGAAGGGCAGTAAGGGCAAATCCCGGTCCTTCGGTGAGTTTTGAATGGTATTTGTAAGTGAGAGTATAATCACTTAAGTCCAGCTCATCAACATAGTAGAATATTGTTCCCACAACGGCGCTGTCGGTAGAGGCGAGCGGCTGTTCTTTGAATTTGGCGTTAGGAAGGTATGTAACATAGTCTCCCTTTTGAAGCGGAATCAAAAGATCCGAGCCGTCCATAATATATTCAAGCTCTATCTTATCCAAATCATAATTTGCAAGATCCAAGGTTTGCACAGCTTCTTTATCTGTGCCGACAAACTGATGGATTTCGACTCTGCCGTTCCAGAACTGGTTTATATAACAATCTCCCGTAATGTTAATGGTCAAAGTCCATTCATTTACAGTACGGGACGAAATATTGTAAATTGACGCATCATAAATAATTCCGGTTAGACCAATCTCCTGTTTAAGCCAGGATGAAGTACTGTCGCCTCTAAAATGAATATCGGCGTACACTTCCTTGTCCATCGCCAGACCGTTGCTTGTATGTTCCTGATTGTTTGAGTAGGATACAAGAGAGTATTGTATTATAGCACTTATAATGGTTAGTGCAGCTACAACCAAGAGCAAAATAAGTGTTCTTCTCTGTGTTCTTTTGTTCATTTTGAGATTACCTCGTCTCCCCTTATACAGAAAGTATAAAAAATAATTCTACACTTAATTATACTTTTAGTGGCGATTCATTTCAAGCATTTGGCAAAGTTTATAGAAAATTATTTACATTTTGATTGTTTGTGCTAAAATTGAGAAAAATCGAGTTGTGAATAGGAGGTATAACTATGAAAGGGAAAAAACGTGTTAAAAAGAAAGGAAACGCCAAAAACGGTAGCATTTTATCTAAAATATATGCTGCCGGAGTATTGTGCATGCTCATTCCGCTTTTGATAAGCAGCGTGCTGCTTACTCGGACAGCGGTGGAAAATCAGGCAGTATCCGAAAAAGAAAATTTGCAGAACCTTGCAACGGACAAATGTGACAGTTTAGAGCAGTATCTTGAATCTCAAAAAGTGCTGGCACAATCTATAGCTATTAATGAAAGTGCGGTTGCGGCTTGTGTTCGTTACATAATGGAAGATACCATAGATGAAAAAGAACAGGGAATTATGTGTGATTTTCTTGCTCAGATACAGGAAAAATCAGGCAATTTATATGAAAATTATTTTGTGACTATCGGTGCGGATATGTATGCGGATTGTTGCGGAGGAGAGACCATACATAATGTTGCTGATGAAACCTGGTATCAGGCATGTCTTACAGACGGTTCATATTGCGGAAATGATGTATCGCCTTCAACGGGAAGACCGGTTTATCTTATTTCGTATGCTATTTATGAGCCTCAAAGCGGAGAAGTAATCGGTGCTGTCAATTGTGCAATAGACCTTGCTACAATGACCGAGAGTGTGGTCAATATGGAAGGCTATGATGTTAAGCTTTTTGATCTTAACGGAATAGTGATTGCAAGTCCGGATACCGAGTCCATTCTTACTATTGATATGAATGAGCTCGATCCTGAAAGCTGGAACGGTATTATCAGTACGGGTACGGGCTACACTGAGTTTATAGATCCGTACACTAATCAGCTCGGTTATTTGGGATATGACACGAGTGAAAACTTTGTATGTGAGATTTCGGTTGATGCAAGCAAGTTTGCGCCTGATACAAGGGCTCTTATTATAAAAGCGATTCTTGTCGGAGTTATATGCTTTATAATCGCACTTGTGGTACTTTATTTTGCGGCCCGTTCTATAGCTAAGCCTATGAAGCTTGCAAATAAGGAAGTAACAAAACTTATAAATGATGTAAATGCGGGATGCGGAGACCTTACAACAGAAATTGCGGTCAGCTCTAATGATGAGACCGGTCAGCTTGTAACAAGTCTTAACTCATTTATAGCAACTCTTAACGGAGTAATTGGTACGGTAAGAGATACATCCGGACAGGTACAGGATACCGCTCAGAACACAAACACAATTATCGGAGATGCATCTGAATCATCAATGAATATCTCAGCAGTTATGCAGGAGCTTTCGGCGTCGATGGAAGAAGTTGCGGGCTCTGCAAATTCTATTGCGGGTGATGCCGACAGAGTGCTTGAGACTGTTGATCATGTTTCGGAAGAATCCGAAAAAGGAAGCAAGCTTGTTGATGAGATTAAAGACCGAGCTTCAACAATTAAAGAAAGAACGGTTGCAAGTAAAAACAGTATTGTAACAAGTATGGGCGAAAAGCAGAAGAGTCTCGAAGAAGCAATTGAAGCTTCTAAGAAAGTTGATGAGATCACAACGCTTACAAACGATATTTTAGAGATTGCAAGTCAGACAAACCTTCTTGCTTTAAATGCATCAATAGAGGCAGCAAGAGCCGGAGAAGCAGGAAAAGGATTTGCGGTTGTTGCAGATGAAATCAGAGTCCTTGCGGACAATTCAAGAGAGACTGCAAACAACATTCAGGAAATCAGTAGCGGAGTTGTTGCAAGTGTGAACGATCTTACAGAGGCGTCAAACGATATGATGGAACTTGTTACCGGAAGTATTATGACAGACTATGTCGGATTCGAAGAAGTTGCAGACACTTATTATAACGATGCGGAAAATATTGAGCATATGATCGGAGAATACAACAATAGCATGGATGAACTCAAAGATGCTATAGGTAATGTTACGGAATCTCTTAAGGTGGTTACAAATACAATCGGTGAGTGTACAACAGGTGTAAGTGATGCTACCGAAAATGTAAATGTTCTTGTTGATTCAATGAGTGTAATTAAAGACGGTGCGGATGCCGATCTTGAAGGAATCAATAAACTTCAGGAAGAAATGTCGAGATTCGTATAAAAATCAGGTAATTATTGCAGCGGGCGCCAAAAGAGCGTCCGCTGTTTTTCTTTTCAAAAACTTCTTTTTAATAATCCCTGTTCCTATGCTATAATAGAGAATACGAATTGACTAAATGATATAAATAACCGGGAGGCAAAATGAATTTAACCAGTGAATATGTATTAAAAAACGGCCAGATTCTTATAACGGCCAACGGATATGCCGGAGAAGACGACTTTTATCTTATGTACGAAATTATCAAAGAAAAAATAAGCCCGGAGCACATTAAGTTCGGAGTGGATTCTATGTGCGTAGACGGCTCTTTTATTAAAGATGATATTACGGTGAGAATGAGTTCGGAGAGCGCATATGACTATTATTGCTTTGTGCTTGATCCGGCTGTGATAAATGCTGAGCAGATTGAGATAGCAAAAGGCTGGATAGAGATGCTTGTAAAAGAAATAAGAACAAAGCACGATCCAGTAGAAGCAGAGGACGATTGGTAAAATTTTGAGGGGTATTTTATGAGCGAGACAAAGGTAATTAACGCCTCCTGCAGAGGTTGTCACGGGGGATGTATGCATCTTCTTACCGTAGAAGACGGAAAGGTTGTAAAGGTCACGCCCGACAAAAATGCGCCGCTTAACAAAGGCCGCGCATGTGTAAAGGGGATGAGTATAATTGAGCAGATGTACCATCCGGACCGCATTATCTATCCGATGAAAAGAATCGGCGAAAAAAGAAGCGGCAAGTGGGAAAGAATAAGCTGGGATCAGGCTTACGAAATCATAGCGGATAAAGTCTGTCAGTTGCAGGAAAAATACGGTAAAGAGTGCATTGCTCTTACCACCGGAACCGGAAGGCATCACCTTCCGCAGTACTGGAGATTTGCAAATCTTTTGGGTACGCCGAATGCTACTTCATCGGGGGCGCTTATTTGCCTCGGACCGAGGATGAACGCAGGAATGTTTACGGCAGGTGTTTTTGCCGGGGTTGATTATTACGGAGACGTAAAGCCGGGCGGAATTATTGTCTGGGGAGCAAACCCTGCAATTTCCGGAGCCGACGGCGAGCTTCAGTGGCATATAAAAGATGCAAAGAAAAACGGGACTCCGTTAATCATTATAGACCCCAAACCAAACGAGCTTACAAAAAACGCAGAGTGCTGGCTTAAGGTAAGGCCGGGAACCGATGGTGCGCTTGCTCTCGGAATTATTAATGTAATAATAAACGAGGATTTGTACGATCACGAGTTTGTTGAAAACTATTGCGTAGGCTTTGATGAGCTTAAAGAAAGAGCAGCGGAGTATGACCTTGAAACCGTGGAAAAAATCACCTGGGTTCCAAAAGAGGA
>JAILQM010000095.1 GCA_024698965.1 Eubacterium sp.
GAACTTCTCATTTGCATACAAAATCGCAACATTACCATCATCATTATTTATTGTGCTTTGCATAACAATGTATGGCACCGGTAAATCCTTATCTATATCAGGCTTTTCGTTAAAAACAGCTACAGATTTCGAACTTGCCGATTCTATTGCAGCTTCAATATAAGACTTTTTATAATTTCCTCCGACATCTATTCCGAGCTCGGCTATCTCAAGATTGTTTACAACTCTTTTAGCCGTTGCAATTATATTATTGTTTACGGTTTCATCCTCGTATCTAATACAAAGCAAAACATTTCCTGCTCTGTCAGGTATTCTGATAAAAATATACTGGGCAAGTCTGTACTTACTTGCATTTTTATTTCTTATTCTAAAGTACTCTGAAAAAGAGAGTATTTTGGGATTCTTAAATTTATTATTAATAAATTCCTTTGTAAAAATTCCTTCATATCGGTTTCTATCATCCGGATGAATGTTTTTTACATTTCCGCCTTTACTGAAAATATTTCCGCTTTCATAGGTTTTTACCCTTGAATATTCAAGATCGTTGTCACTTACTATTGCTTCAATTGTGTCTTCAACAAAATTAAACAAATAGACCTTGTTAAACACAGGAACGATATTCCTTAATATATCATCATACCACAGGCTGCTTCCTTCATTACTGTCCTGGTTTATCTCATTAAAAATAAACATGACCATATGCCCCTTAGAACATACATCAATATCATCGCAAATAATTCTAAAATACCTGTTGTTGTTTACAAAAACTATCTCTTCTCTTCTTTTATTTCTTATTGCCTTTGTGGCAAGTGTCCTAAAACGCTCTCCGAGAGCCGAATCCTTTATTCTCTGAAGCGTTATATCAACATCTTTCTCCGGTCCGAAAAGCTTAAAAATTGTTTCCTTATACTCTTCATTAAGGTAATACGGATAAAATATCTCTCCGTCAAACAAAAAAAGCGATGCCGGCTGATCAATAACAACATTTACCAGTCCGACATTTCCAAAAAATGTTCTCTCTTCAAGCGATTCCCTTGTAATGCCCATCTTTTTAAGATTAATATCGGTTTTGCCGAAAGGCTCCGGTCTTCCAAAATAATATCCCTGCACAAATTCACAGCCTAGTTCTCTTAAAAACTCAACCTGCTCCTCCGTCTCCACACCTTCCATAAGAGTATGTATTCCGAGATTTTTAGCCATAAGCACCATTCCGGTAATAATCTTTTTGGATTTATGATTGAGCTTTCTGACAAACTCCATGTCTATCTTTATTTCATCAAACTCGAAATCTCGGAGCGTATTTAAAGATGAATATCCCTTGCCGAAGTCATCCATTAAAACCTCAAATCCATCATCATGGAATTTTTTAATCTCTTCTCTGACTTTTTCCGGATCGTCAACAACCGCAGTTTCGGTAATTTCCACTCTGAACCACTCATGAGAAAGACCGCTGTTATCTACAATCTCTTTAACTACCGAATACGGTTCAATCATTTTAAAATCGTTCGGCGATAAATTAAACGAAATCGGAATTTTTGAAATTCCTTTTTCTTCACATTTCTTTAAATCCTTAATAATCTGCTTGAGCATATAAATATCAAGCTTGTAAGTAAGGTTACTGTCCTCTAAAACCGGAATAAACACTCCCGGCGAAATAAGTCCTTTATCAGGATCAATCCATCTTGCCAAAGCTTCCGCTCCGGCAAGTCTGTTATCCAAAAGCCTTATCTGGGGCTGATAATAAACATGAAAATCTCCTCTTTCCAGGGCTTTTTCAAAGTTTGTCAACACAAAATCCCTGTTTTTCACCTTTTCTTCAAGGTATTCGTCGAAAAATTTATACCTCGATCCGTAGGTATTCCTGTCCCAGTCACAGGCAACCCTTGCTCTGTCACAGGCAATGATAACCGAGATATCCTCTTCTTTAACAACATAAATTCCGGCTCTGACAGGCAAAGTAAAGCCGTTGCATGCCGGCACCATCATATCAAATACTGTTTTAATTTTTTTAATAAGTTCAGAATTTTCTGTGATTACATAAAAATGATCTTCTCCGAATCTTGAACAACAATCGTTTCCAAAAACAGTCTCCAGCGCTTTGCCAAGCTCGGCAATTAATCTGTTACCACCCTCAAGACCATATTTACTGTTGTAGTTTTTTAATCCGCATAAATTAAAAGAAATGTAGGCCGATTGTTTTCCTTCGCCTGCAAGTTTAGATTGAAAACCGGGCGCGGAACTTAAAAATCGTTCCATATTGGGAAGCCCTGTTAAAGTATCATAATAATTAATTATATTATTCTCGTCAAATACAGCCATACTCTTCTCCTCACCCACATAAGCTAAACAATCTCAATCAAAGATTTTAAAAATTTAGACAAATTCTCTATTTATAATATGATACACTAATTTGCGAAATAAAAAAAGGGTATTTTTCTGATTATTCAGAAAAACACCCTTTTTATACAGCCTGAACTTCAGGTCATTTTTTGGTTACTTTACAGCATTAATAAAATTATCCGCAAACCTTATCCGGCAATCTGGATATATTTCTTTTCCTCAACCTCATTTGCGGTCTTTTTAGGAACATTTAATGTGAGAACTCCATTTTCAAATTTAGCTTTAATATCTTCCTCTTTCATTGCGTCTCCCACATAGTAGCTTCTGCTGCAAGATCCGAAATATCTTTCTCTTCTGATATAGTTGTCTTCGGATTCATCTGTGGTGTTCTCCTTTTCGGCTGAAATAACAAGATATCCGTCTTTAAGTTCAGCATGTACATCGTCTTTGGTATATCCCGGCAAGTCAATTCCGATTTCATAAGAATCGTCGTTTTCTTTAATATCTGTCTTCATAACATCAACAGGTTTAAAAGTCTTTACTCCGCGATCAAAATCCTCAAACAAATCATCCATAAATGTTCTTCCAAAAATACTAGGCATTAACATAATCATTACCTCCTTAAATATGATAGCGGCTTTGCCGTTGTTTATAAGTTTCTTGGGAAGTTTTCCTTCCTGTGACTATGTTATACACCTTTGTTAGCACTCTGTCAAGTGGAGTGCTAACAATTTATATTTTTTTAATAATTTTATAATGCTTCTTCAATCATCTTTCTTACATCTTTGATATCATCTGTCGGCTCAAATCTGCCTAAAATCTCACCGTCTTTGCCGATAACGAACTTTGTAAAGTTCCATTTTATATTTCCGTTATTCTTATAGTCCTTATCCATTTTCTTTAAAATAGGCGCAAGCGCAAGCTTTGCAGGCCCTTTTAAACCGCCGAATTTTGTATTTTTAGTAAGCCATTTATATAGAGGAATTGCATTTTCCCCGTTTACATCAACTTTGCTGTACTGCGGGAAAGTGATTCCAAAACGCCCGGTACAGAATGTATGAATCTCTTCATCATTTCCCGGAGCCTGCTCTCCAAACTGATTACAAGGAAAATCAAGAATCTCAAATCCTTTTTCTTTTAAATCATCATAGATTTCCTGAAGTTCTTTGTACTGTGGAGTAAATCCGCAACCTGTTGCAGTATTTACAATAAGTACAACCTTTCCGCTAAGATCTGAAAGGTTTGCATCACTTCCGTCCATTTTTTTCACAGTAAAATCATATAAATTCATGTTAATATCCTCCTTTACCCACTGCTATTTGTACGGGCATATTTTTGTCAATTGGTTATGTTTCGTATCGCTTAAAGCAATTACATTGTACACAACTTAAAATTCTTTGTCAACACAAATTTTAAAAAACCGCCTTCGCAAATTGCGAAGACGGTCTAAACTTTGATTTTTCTGTTATTTAGTTTTTAAGGTAATCTCCCACCTCATCAAAAGTATTCATCATATTATCAGACGGCGTCTTTGTAAGAAGTGAAACAATTACATTTGCAACAAGAGCAACTATGAATGCCGGCAAAAGCTCATAGATTCCGAAAACTCCTCCGAGAGATGAGATTCCGAACTTCCAGATGAAGATCATTGCTCCTCCGCAAATCATTCCTGCAATTGCTCCGGCCTTTGTACTCTTCTTCCAGTAAAGGGCAAGAAGCATTGCCGGTCCGAATGCAGCACCAAAACCTGCCCACGCAAAAGATACAACCCTAAATACGCTGCTGTTTGGATTCCAGGCAAGAATAATTCCGACAACCGCTACTGCAATTACGGTAATTCTGGCAATAAGCATTGACTTCTTTTCATCAAGGTTAATCCCAAAAAATTCTTTTAAAATATCCTCAGACATACTGCTTGAGGCCGCCAGAAGCTGTGAATCTGCCGTAGACATTGTAGCCGCCAAAATTCCCGCCATAATAACACCTGCTATTATCGCGAAAAACACTCCATTTTGGCTCATTAAATTCGCAAGCTGTACAATAATCGTCTCCGACTCGGAACTTGTCGAAAGCATAGGTATTTTGCCCGATAAAGAAACGCTGTATCCGATTATGCCGATAAATACAGCTATTGCCATTGAGAATACAACCCAAATTGCTGCTATTCTTCTTGAAATCTTTATCTCCTGAGGATTTCTTATTGCCATAAATCTAAGAAGAATGTGAGGCATTCCAAAATAGCCAAGCCCCCATGCAAGTGTTGATACAATAGATAAAAGTCCAAAACTTCCGGCCGACTGCGTTGCCACATCATATCCTTCAGTAAGTCCGAGATATCCCGGCAAAGACTGAGCATTGCTCATTACGGTATCTAATCCTCCGGCCTGTGTTATTCCGAAAACAACAACTACCAAAAGGGCAATTGTCATAACCACTGACTGAATAAGATCTGTTGTAGATACCGCCAAAAATCCTCCGAGTACCGTATAGCCGATAATAACCGCTGCTCCGATTATCATTGCCGCATGATAATTCCAGCCAAAGAGACTGTTAAACAATGTTCCTACCGCCTTAAATCCCGATGCGGTGTAAGGCACGAAGAAAATAAGGATTACAAGAGCAGCTATACATGATAATACATGTCTTTCATCCTCATATCTTTTTGCAAAGAAATCCGGTACTGTAGTTGCTCCGATTTTTGCCGAATATATCCTGAGTTTTTTTGCAACAAACAAAAAATTAAGATATGTTCCGATTGCAAGACCTATTACTGTCCAACCTACCTCTGCAACACCGCAAAGATATGCAAGTCCCGGAAGTCCCATCAAAAGATACGAACTCATATCGGATGCTTCGGCACTCATAGCCGTTACCACCGGATGAAGAGCTCTTCCCCCGAGGTAAAAATTAGTCGTGTCGCTTGCACTGCCCTTTCGGCTGTAATATACGCCTATACAAACAGTAAGCACAAGATAAGCGATAATCGCTACAAGCACACAAATACTTTCTGTTGACATTTCATTTCTCCTTCTACTTTTTTGTACTAAAGTTTATACATAAATAATAATATAACACAAAATAAAGAGCAAAGCGAGAATTATATCTCATTTTGCTCTTTAACTTTTTGGCACGAAAAAGACGGCGCCGTGAGGGGAAAGGGGTTCGGTGCCGTCTTCTAATGAGGATTGATAATTACGTTAGGAAGGAGAATAATACTTCCCAAGCACTTTTGTGCTTCGTATGCGTATATATTAATCCATATTGTATAACAAATGTCTTAATAAGATAAACGCCTAAGAAAGTTTTGTTTTCGCCTTCTCCATAAACTTCTTGTTATCAATTATAAATCTCTCATGAATCCCCTCTCCTATAAGTCCGGCCTCGTCTACAGCCCTGACCTTAAATACCAGTCTTTTTCTGTCAATTTCAACAAGCTTTGTTGAAACAATAACCTTCATTCCCACAGGTGTTGCCGATACGTGAGAAACCTCAATCTTTGTTCCTACCGTTCCCTGGCCATCTTCAAGTTCTCCCTCAACACTTGTAGATGCAACATTTTCCATGAGTGCTATCATCTGAGGGGTTGCATATACCGGCAAAAGTCCGCTACCGACTCTTTCAGCCGTAAGCTCCTCTGTTACAAAAATCTCCTTGCTGCCTTCAATTCCAACTTTAAGCATGTTTTTCCCTTTCTGCGATTACAATTCGTAGCCTTTCTTTTTTCTGTGTATTTCTTCCATATATGCCGCCGTAATAATACCCGACGGTAAAGCAATGACAGCCACCCCGACAAGAGCGGAAATCATTGTTATAAACTGTCCGACAAGAGTCTGCGGCACAACATCTCCGTATCCTATGGTTGTTATAGATACCGTAGACCAATATATCGCTTCGAGGAAGTTGTCAAAAATGTCAGGTTCGATCTGAAACATAATCATGGCAACTGCAATAATATAGATAAGAGAAAGTACAAGTACAGCAAAAAGTTCTCTTTTAACCTTTCTGATAACATTGGTTATAATTATCATTGTCCTCGAGTATCTTATAAGCTTAGCGATTCTGAATACTCTAAAGATTCTAAAAAGCGGAATTGTCTTTGAAAGCGGGAAAATAAATCCGAGAATAGGCACAATCGACAAAAGGTCTATTATAGCCATCGGTGAAAACAAATATGCGGCATATGCAACATAGCTTTTAACACCCATCTTATAATCGGCCGTATAAACTCTAAGGATATAATCACATAAAAATATAAGCGAAGTTACAAGGTCAATTGTCTTTGTATACTGATTATCCGCCTTCATCATCAAAGGTATGAGTCCGGCAACAACCGCCACAAGAATCATAACGTCGTAAATGTGACTGGCATTATCATTTTTATGCGAAGCTTCAACTATTTCATAAATTCTTTTCTTTCTGGTCTCTAAGCCCATATCTCTCTCCTAAAATATAATAGCCAGAACGCTTAAAACCGTCAGCGCAATAATCAAACATACACTAACAGAAATAAAAACAAAATCCACCGCACGTACATACTTTTCTTTCACGCCGGAATCATCAATAAGTTCACCTGTTTTTGTAAGTTTTTTAAAAATCATAACTCTCCACCCTCTTTATCCGGTAAAATCAGATAAAAGGGCCGCCCTGTCGGCAGCCCTTTATTATAAGGTTCTTATCCAAAATATCTTTCATAAAGTCCCTTAAGTGCATTGCCGTGTCTGGCTTCATCTCTTGCCATCTCATGTACTGTGTCATGAATAGCATCAAGATTATTCTTCTTTGCGCAAGTAGCCAAATCAACCTTACCCTGAGTTGCTCCAAACTCACAGTCTACTCTCCACTTAAGATTGTCCTTTGTTGTAGCCTTCATATTAGGCTCTAAATCCTCACCTAAAAGCTCAGCGAATTTTGCTGCATGCTCAGCTTCTTCATACGCTGCTTTCTCCCAGTAAAGGCCAACTTCAGGATAACCCTCTCTGTGAGCAACTCGTGCCATGCATAAATACATTCCAACTTCTGAGCACTCTGCATTGAAATTAGCTACAAGCTGATCAAATATATATTTTTTGTCTTCAGCTGTAATGTCCGGATTATCTTTAACTGTTTTTGCATAAACACCAAACTCATGCTGTGCGGCCAAAGTCATTTCGCCTTCCTGTTTTTTGAATTTATCCGCACCAACATGACAGACCGGACATTCCTCAGGAGGATTTTCTCCCTCATAAATATAACCGCATACGCTACATACCCATTTTGCCATAATCAAAATACCTGCCTTTCTTCTATAAGTTATATTATTGTTTTTCTATATTCTTATAATACTGAAACAGGCTTATTTTTCAAGTCTTTTTTTGAAATTTTATAAAAAATTTTAGAATTATCCGACTTCTTTCTCATTAAGGCTCCGATGTTTGCCGTAATATAGTTAATCTTTAATTTAACTTTATTCCTTTAAGAAGCCCTGCAAGGCCTGTTCCGACTTCTTCTCCGGATACATATTCCTCGGCTTCTCCCGATTCCGAATCATTCTCTTTATCCATAAATCCCTCAAGCGCCTTCATACTAAGGGAAAGTTTTCCGTCGTTTGTGTTAAGAAGTTTTACCCTTACACTCTGTCCGACCTTAAGCACTTCGTTTGGTGATTTAAGTCTTTTTTGCGATATCTGCGAAATATGGATAAGTCCGCTAAGGCCTTCTCCCAAGTCCACAAATGCTCCGTACGGCATTATCTTCTCAATTTTTCCTTCCATAACGCTTCCCGGAATAAGCATGGAAATCTTATGCCTGAGAGCCTCTTCATTTTTTGCTCTTTTTACTTCTTTACCGGAAAGAACAAGTTTTTTTGCGTTTTCTTCGGCAGTTATAATTTTTACCTCTATTTCCTTACCAATCCATTCATCTGTATTCTCGACATAACTGTCTGTAATCTGTGATGCCGGAATAAAAGCTCTTATTCCTTCAAGATAGCAAATTACGCCTGCATTTACACTTTCTTTAATCTTAATTTTAAATACTTTTTCTTCTTCCATCATCTCTTTAAGCTTTTCCCAAACAAGAACATCATTTGCTTCTTTTTTGGAAAGCTCAATATTACCGTTTCCGTCATCAAGTCTTATTACGGTTGCTTCAATCTCTTCGCCCTCTGTAACATCCGTAAATACAGAAAAGTCCGGATCGTTGCTCATATTCTCTACCTTAATTATTCCCTGAGTATAATAATTAAGGTCTAAAGTAACCTCTTCCTCCGAAATACCTATAACTTCTCCTTTTATGATATCCCCCTCACTTATTTTTCTGAAGGACCTTTCTATTTTGTCTTCATAATCCTTCATTGTTTCGTTTTCCATAATACCCTCCTACTTTTACCGGCATTCTCTTTAATTTACTTTAATTATAGCACAATATGTTTATATTCGCGACCTTCTCGCCCAAAATGAGAAACTCAATCATTTGTCCCATACATTCATTTTAGGCATAGTTATATTGGCTATAGGCATTTTACTTATTTAATCTGCAGTGTTAGTATTTAATCACAGAAACAATTATTGGTTTTCTAAAAGGAGGAAACAGTTATGGCAATCGCTACAGCATTAACAGTATCATTTTTATGTGTAACTTTCGCAGGATATGCAGCAGAATAATTCTGACAATACATTTTAAATCACTTACAAAAAGGCCCGTCATTTATATGACGAGCCTTTTTTAATCATAATTTAATTTGATAACACTTGCTTTAATAATTAAGGTTATAAGTTCATTAAGCCTCTGGCTTGTGAAACGTCTGATTTCTTCACATAAATTGCATATATATCATATCCGGTTGATTTTTCCAAAATATCGTCTTTACATCCGGTTCCGAGAGCATTGTAATTTATAATGCCGTCTTCGCTTTCGGGCGCCTTCCCCATACATGAAGCGCAATTCCCGTCACATTTAGGTTTGTTTTGATTTACTTTAAACGCCTGAACCTTTATTCCGGCATTTTTTAAATTATGACAAACTGTATTGTAAAGTTCCTTGTTTTCGCCTTCCCAGATTTTAACTTTTTCTTCAAAAATATCTCTTATAAATCCCATATAGGCTCCTTTTTGCTAAATTTATCAGTACAAAACATACTGATTTTATATTTCGTACCGTCTTTACCGTTTGTACCGATTTTCGAATTATCTGCACCAAATTGCAACTATAATACCAAGCACAGCTCCGAAAAACACCTGAAGTGGAGTGTGCCCTACAAATTCTTTTAAGTGCTGTTGTGAGAAAGGTTCCTCCGGATCAAGAAGATTGGTTATTTCATTAATAATCTTTGCCTGCTTACCGGTCTCAAGTCTTACGCCCATTGCATCTTTCATTACAATTGTTGCAAGCATGGCCGAAAGAGCAAAAACCGGCGAACCAAAACCACATTCATAAGCTGCGGTTGCAGCCATAGACGTCACTGTGGCAGAATGTCCGCTAGGCATTCCTCCGTCCCCAAACAATCTGTGCCAATCAAACCTTCTGTTAACGCCTGCATGAATAAGAGTTTTAAGCACCTGTGCAACGGCCCATGCAATAATTCCGTTTATCAGTATCTTGTTTGAAATAATCTCATAAATAATTTCCATCACATTTTACCTTTTAAAAATTTTACGTCTTATTTTAACATTATCTTCACTTTTTAACAATAATTTTGTAAATTTGCAAAAATGTAAAGTTAGATTAAATTTTTATGACGGTTTATCCTTCATTAATAATCAAGTAAGACGGTTATGCTTGACTATTATTGTTGTTTTTATTGTTATGTCAATTTATTGTCTGTATTTTCCAACTATTAAGTTTTATGGAAACTTATTGTTAGAACGGCAAATTTGCCCCAAATTTCCATTTTTATTCCTTTGATCTACAAATATGCGTCTAAGTCAAAAAATAATTTGCAGCGCCAAATTTGACGCTGCAAACATCGACTCATTTTCTTTCAATTCTGGCCGCGAGATTTCTTAAAACCTCCGGATTTAACCCCTTTTTAGGATTAATAACAATAAGGTTACTCTCCTTATAATATCCGGCCGAAGTGTTATCAAGAATTATATAATCCTCACAGCTATGATTTTCTAAAAACCTCTTAATCTCTTCGCCCTTCTTCCTGCCATTCAAAACCGGCGTAATACCGGCAAATGTAATATTATATTTTTTAAAATATCTTAACAATTCTTTGAATTCCGCTGTACTTTTTTTAGGGTCTGTAGCATTGTAAGCTCTGCTCCAGCTTGAAGTTACAACAACTGAACCCCCGTAAACCTTGCATAATATCGAAAAATACCTAAGTTTTTCGGGGTCAATTGTAAATTTTCTGGTCTGGATCTGTTCAATAGTATTAAGCACCCCATCAACGGTCAAAAATATGTACTTCATATTTCATCCCATCCTTTACATCAATCCTTTTGA
>JAILQM010000104.1 GCA_024698965.1 Eubacterium sp.
GGCTCATCCAAAAGCAAAAGCTCCGGCTTTGTGACAAGAAGCTTTCCCAAAGCAACTCTCGTCTTTTGTCCTCCGGAAAGTTCGGATATCTTTTTATCAAACTCGCTCTCATCAAATCCGAGTCCTTTTATTACACCCGTAACTGAGCTTCTGTATGCATAGCCGTCAAGCATCTCAAATTCATCATGGAGTCTGTTATAGCTCTCCATGTGATCGTTTAGCTTATCCTGAGAAATGCCCGTCATCTCATCTTCCATTTTCCTAAGACGCTCTTCCATATCAAGAATATCCTGACGCGATGAAAGTATTTCCTCATAAATGCTTTTATCCGACTGCATCTCCATATGCTGGGCAAGATAACCTATGTTTTTGTTTTTGGCAAGGGTAACCGTACCCTCATCCGGAGTAATTTCTCCGATTATAACCTTTAAAAGTGTAGACTTTCCCGCACCGTTTATGCCGACAATCGCCGCTTTTTCATTATCTTCCACATGAAAAGAGATATCTTTTAAAATAACCTCTTCTCCGTAACTTTTATTTACATTACTGCACGATAGTATCATCCGTATCTTCTCTTTCGATTTCTTTATTTTTAAGGGCGCATACTATAATTATCACTCCCGCAAGAGCCATAAATATTCCTATAAACTGCGAAGTCGACAAAACTCCTACGCTTCCTCTTTCTATATCTCCTCTGAAAAACTCAAGTACAAATCTTCCAATACTGTAAAGCAAAAGATATACGCCGGCTACAAGCCCTTTCTTTTTAACCTTTGAAGCAAGTATTATAAGAATGAAAAACAAAATAAAATCACACGCGCTCGATATAAGCTGAGTCGGCACAAGCGGCACATCATTCGGCGCGTAATTCGAAGTGTGGAAGGTGACGCAAAACGGTCCCGAGCACTCTCTTCCGTAGCAGCACCCGGCCAGAAAACATCCTATTCTGCCAAAGCCCTGAGCAAGAGCGACCGACGGTATTACCAGATCAAAATACCTTATAAAATCCGCCTTATGCACCTTGCAGCAAAGCCATCCTCCGATTATTCCGCCGATTATTCCTCCGTAAACAACCCATCCGTCCGCGAAATTAAGCAAAACCGTTGGGTCCTCTATAACCTGATCTATTATAGTTAAAGAATACAGAATCTTAGATCCCATATACCCCGCAATAACACACCATATAACAAGGCTGAATATCATATCCGGTGAAAGATTTGCCTTTTTGGCTCTGTATTCTCCTACAAAATATGCCGAAATTATGCCTATGGCAATCATCAGCCCATATCCGTAAATTGTAAACGGTCCTATTGTAAGTATTTCGTTATGCATTTTATGTCCCTTTCTTTTTCCTTATTCATTGACTCTGATACTAATCTCTCCCGAGCTTAAAACAATCCTTCCTTCGGTATCAGAATCCACAATAAGGCCTCCGTTATCATCTATGCCCACAGCCTTTCCGGTGAGCCATCCGTCTTTTTTCGTATATCTTATGTATTTTCCTATTACAATTGAGCGTTTTTTATATTCTTCCATAAATGCATTATTTGGGAGACTTTCAGCCATTTTCATAAGTTCGGAATAAATCTCCGCGCAGAGTCTGCATCTTAATCCCGGATTTTCCTGTGAAAGCAGCGCTCCGGCGACCTTGTCAACCTCATCCGGAAACTCTTTTGTAGTAATGTTTACTCCGATTCCGACAATAAGGCTCTGCATATCTCCGGTCTCAAAATCCGCCGTAGCTTCCGTCAGTATTCCGCATATTTTATGCTCATTATAATACACGTCGTTAACCCATTTTATGCCGCATCTTATCCCATATACATTCTCTATCGCTTTGGAAACCGCAACGGATGCCGCCGTTGTTATAAGAACGCTTTCCGTAAGCTCAAGATCAGGCTTTAAAACCACACTTAAATAAATTCCGGTATCTGCCGGTGAAAAAAAGGCTCTTCCTCTTCTTCCTTTTCCTGCCGTCTGTCTGTTGGCAACAATTAAAGTTCCGTGAGGCGCGCCTTTTGTAATCAGCCTTTTCGCCTCTTCATTTGTAGAATCTATTTCCTTATATACATGTATTTCCGAAGGTGAGGCGTAGCACAAGATACCTTCCGCCGAGAGTATGTCGGTATTTTCCTTAAGGCAATAGCCTTTGTTTGTGACAGACTCTATCTCATAACCTTCTTCTTTAAGATAGTTTACCGCCTTCCACACGGCATTTCTCGAAACTCCGATAGAATCCGCGAGCTGCTGCCCGGAAAAATATTCTCCTCGATTTTCCTCGAGAGTTTTTAACACTTCTTCCTTAGCGCTCATCACTTTCCTCCGTATTCTCAGCAAAATAAATCTCGCGAAGCACGATTCTTTTAGCTCTGTCCTTTATCCCCGGATTATATCTGAAACTTTGATAAATACCAAAAAACAAAAACAAAGTTGCCATGTTAAGAGCCTGCGGATTATTTACAAATGCCTGTCCCGCATAACCCATAACTCCAAAAAGCCAAATGCCTTTTTCTTCACACCAAAATGTCTTTTTCAAAAATTCTCTTACAACGGATACATACATCATAACATATCCTATTACTCCCAAAATACCGGTCGTTACAAGATACTGAAGATATTCATTATGAGCATTTACCACGCGCTTGCCCCAATGTTCTTCGACAAAATCCTCAAAAGTATCCATTACCGGTATGCCAAAGCAGTCAGGTCCTACTCCTATAAGCTTCTCCCTTATGCTTCCGTTTTCAAATACGGACAAAGCAAAGCCCCAGATATAGCCTCTCTTTGTTCCCCACTCGCCGTCAAATATAAGTGCGTTATAGCCGATAACAGCCACTACACCTATGATTCCTATAACAGCAAAAACAACAGAAAGTTTATTACATACTCCCTTGGTGAGTTTATTTCTGCAATAAGGATATCTCAGGATTAAAATAATACATATCGCCATTATCGGCATATAAATATTGCTGTCTAAGATGAATTTAGGCACGCCCAAAAAGCTCACCATCTCTCCCGGCCAGAACGCCTCAAAAGCTTTGCAGATGATGGCTGCAATTCCGAAAAATATTCCACATGTAAAGAGCCTCAAATACTTCCAACCTCTTCTTAGGCTGTAAGTAATAAGGAAAAGAAGACCAAAGCCGACTCCCAAAAACGCTCCGTCACTGTTACCCATAAAAAGGCTGATAAATCCGAGTACTACAACTATTCCCGACCATATTGTCTGCCATGGGCTGTAGCTTATTATAAAAAGTCCCATCACAACAGGCATAATAAGGGATAAATATCCCGCATAGCTGTTTACGTTTCCTATTGTTGCAATATATTCATACATCTCGTCATCCGAAAGCTTTGCATGCAAACTCAAAGGGTCTACGCCTATTCCGTTAAGCATTCCGAGAATAAACAGGATTGTTGCGGCACCTAAAATAAATGCAAATATCTTCTCATCGAGCTCAAAATTTCTCGAAACATAAAAATACATGAGCACCAAGAGTATTATAGTTCCGGCACCCATATGCCAGCCTTCGCTTCCGGTAAACGCCTCATATCTGTAGTCACTGAAAAGCCATGACAAAACAGCCACAGCTCCGAAAAGTCCTACACTTATATCCATCAAATTAAGGCTCGAAACAATTTCCTTAAAAGAATACAGTCTGCATTTTCCAAAATGGAAACCTACAGCCTCAACCAAAACAGCCATTCCAAGCACTACGCCTGCCGTCACCCAAAAAATATGAGCTTTGGCCATAAGCGTATTGAAATATCCGTTCTCATAGTAAAGCGGCATCATCACAAGCGTTGCGAATGCATAAAACTTTACCAGGGTTTGTCTCCAATCACTCATCTTCAATTCTTACAATCTCCACTATCTTCTTGGTCTTTTCAATCATCTTATCATAATTTCCCCTATCATGAGGAAAAACACAATCACTGCAGACCTTAATTCCTTTATCATTATATCTGTAATTTCCGCCGCAATCCTTTCCTAATGCATAAAGCGGACAATAGCAAAAAAGGCAGTTAAAATCTTTTTCATCTATCCCCTTATGACAAGGAAAAAATTCACATTCGGTATTTTGATAAAACGAATAATGTTTTTTATCCATAATCACACCCGCCTTCTGTTTTAAAGAAAAAGGATATTCATCCTGCTGCGAATGAATACCCTTAAAGAGCGATAGACGAGACTCGAACTCGCGACCTCCACCTTGGCAAGGTGGCGTACTACCAACTGTACTACTATCGCACGACTCACTAATAATACCTTACTTCGCATTTGTTGTCAATATTTTCCAAGTAAAACGACCCGCCGGGTAACTAGTATCCCGACGGGCCATCTTTTTTACTTAATTTTGTTTTTCAGATTCTAATAATAAAATTTTAGTTTTAAAGTACACCATCCATAAGGATAATAATATAAGTCATTTTGTACACCAACTGTATTTACTACAAATGTCACCGTACAATATGTACTACTTTTACTCACGCTCGTACATGTCATTCCACTGATACGCCCATGCGCTAAAGTTGTAACATAATTTTTTACACTCTTTTTTATGTTAGATTGTACATAACTGGTTGTTAATTTGCTTTTTGACGAGGGAATATCAAGGGTATATGTATAATTTCTTACAACAGCTTCAACCGAGCCACTTGCCTGAACCCCTGAGCCGGATGATCCTAAATTTATATTTGACACGGACACAATTGTTCCCGTGCTTGCATATACACTTTGTCCAAAAAATCCTATAAACACAAACGCACAACACATTACCATCAATAACTTATTTAGTTTCTTTCCCATCTTATCCGTCCTTTCTTTCTTGCTTAGATAAATACTACTTTCCGCCATGTAACCAATACCACAGTTCTAACCAGTCCATATATTTTCCCCCTTTCCATTTTTATACTTATATTTTATAGTCCCCTATAAATACAAAAAAGTCATTTTGTACAAACAACATTTTTTCTGTACAAAACGACTTCCTATATTATTATTTCTAATCTAAAACATCCACTTTCGAAGCTATGGTTTAATTTCCCCTCATATCGATTAACTATTTCCTTAATACTCACATACCCTTGCCCATGATTATCATGGTCATCTTTTGTTGTCTTTAACATTCCATCACTTCCCACTTTTAGCTGACCAATTGAAGAATTTTCTATTGTTATTTCTATGTGCTTTCCAAACGTGACCATTTGAATATTTATAAACTTCCTTTGTTTTTTTACCTTTATTGCAGCCTCCAAAGCATTTTTAATTATATTCGAAAGAAGCACACATAATTCATAATCAGAAATAACGAGTATTTTCGGTATAACCCCTTTCCAACTGTACTCCACTCCTCTCTCCTCAGCTAATACTCTATATTCATTAACAATAACATCCGCCACCATATTACCGGTATATATACCTTTAGTTTCCAACCCACTATTACCAAGTATCCTCTCAAGATATAGGCCCATACTTTTATATTCGCCTTCTGTATAGTAGTTTTGCAGGACCAGCATGTGAGAACGATAGTCATGTTTAAACTTTCTTAACTGATTACTATTTTTTACTATCCGACTTACATATTTTTTTTGCAGTTGAATATATTTTCTATACACATCATTTTCACACCGAAACATCTCATTTTGCTTTACAACAACGGTGTTTTTAACCAAAATGTACATTACCAGCACACACATTACACATATTACAATCGAAAACTCTTTCATAATATGCTCACCGAACAAATCATATCTAAGTGCGGTTGTTATATACAACATTAGTAAGAAAGATA
>JAILQM010000015.1 GCA_024698965.1 Eubacterium sp.
GGAGGAGGACTGGGTGCTGTGGCAAGATATGCCATTAGTCTTATTCCGGTTAAAACGGTATTTCCGTTTCTTACTTTTATTACCAATATTCTTGGCGCTGTGCTCATAGGATTTGTGGTCGGAGCCGCAAGTGAGAGGGAAAGTGTATCGCCTAATACCGTGCTTTTTTGGAAGACGGGAGTATGCGGGGGATTTACAACGTTTTCGACATTTTCGCTCGAAGCCTTTAATCTGCTGGACAATAAACAATATGTGGAAGGCGGATTATATGTTGTGCTTAGTTGCGCATTTTGTATTTTGGGAGTAGTTTGCGGAAAGAGATTGGCAAAGGTTTTGATTGGGTAAAGCAGGATTTGGAGAGTGTGTATGTATACGGTTGTTATTACTGCAGAGGCTATTAGTATAATATTTTTGGCTATTATGCTTTTGGGCATTTTTTTGAGTGTGCAAAACAGAAGCTTTAGGACGTCTACAAGGCATTTCGCATATGTGCTGTTTTGGGCGATTTTAGGGACAGCAGCCGATCTTTTCAGCTATGCTTTGGACGGTAAAACTGATAGCGATAGTATTCTTGTTGTTCTGACTATGTTCTCATACTTTTTCAGCGCGATTCTTATGATCTTTTTCTCGTTATATACGATTTCGGTTATACGCGAAAAAACTCAGCTGTCTTATAAGGCGGCAATCCCGGTTGTAATTGTTAATATACTTGATGTTTTTATTATTGTAATCGGCACGATAAACGGCAAACTTTTTACGGTTGAAAACGGCCTTTACCAAAACCGGTCATGGGATGTGTTTGTCTTTGGACTATCGGCTGCGAGCTTGCTTTATCTATATATATTGATTCTCAGGTTTTCAAAAAAGATAGGTTTAAGAAGAGTGGTGGCACTTGCCTCTTATATGTTTTTGCCGCTTTTAATTACTATTTTTAATATCGGGAATGACGTTCAGGATCTTTCATATCTTGCCATAGCTATTGCGGCATCTATAACTTATGTGTTCATTCAGGCAAATACTATAGCTGAGGCAAATCTTAGGGAAAAAATACTTAGCGAGGCCTCGTATATTGATTCTCTTACCGGCCTTAAAAACAGAAGAGCCTATGATGAGATTTTAAAAAGAGAAAACGAGGGGAGGCCTGTAGGCGTTGTGTTTTGCGACATGAATGCCCTTAAGTATATTAACGATAATTTCGGCCATCAGGCCGGAGATGATTACATAAAGAAATTCGCTAAGATTCTTGAAAACTTTTTTGATAAAGGAGAGGTTTGCAGAATAAGCGGAGATGAGTTTGTTGTAATTATGTACGGAATTACCGAGAGCGAGATGAGTGAAAAAATGAAAGAGTTTAGGAGGCTGATTGACCAAAACGAGAAAATCGCGGCTTTCGGATATGTATACAGAGATGATGAGGATGCAATCGTTATGATTAACGAAGCAGAGAATAAGATGTATGAGGACAAAGATATTTATTATAATGAAACGGGAAGAACGCGCCGAAGATAATCATCTTTTTCATAGGCGCCGGGAGCAGATAAATGAGATTTGAGAAGCTGAAAAAAGAAGATTATCCCGAGGCAAAAAGGCTGTACCTTGAAGCTTTTCCGCCTGAAGAGAGGATTGCTTTTAGGATACTAAAAAAAAGGGCGGAGCAAAACAAGGCGGATTTTTTTAACATTTTTACCGAGGATGGATGCATAGGATTCGTGTATCTTGTGACAAATGAAAGCCTCGTATATATTAACTATTTTGCTATAAAAAAAGAATACAGAGGTCAGGGCTTTGGGACAAAGGTTATACAAACCGTTTTGGAAAAATACAAGAGGAAAAAGATTTTTCTTGCCCTTGAGGACTGGAATGAGGAATGCGACAATAAGAAAGAACGCTTAAAACGGCGTGATTTTTATCAAAGATGCGGACTTAGAGAATTTCCTTATCATTTAAAAGAGGG
Organism: Eubacterium sp.; assembly: GCA_024698965.1. Taxonomy (GTDB): domain Bacteria; phylum Bacillota; class Clostridia; order Lachnospirales; family Lachnospiraceae; genus RUG14243. The sequence goes on from JAILQM010000015.1 coordinate 1,955, forward strand.
AACCGTAATTTACTCTGTGATGGGCGCCGGAGAGCAGGTTAGGCCTAATGAATATAAGGAACTTATGGACAATTATTTTAAATGGCCGCTAAAAATACTGATTCCTACAGAGATAATAGCTGATTTATAAAATAAATATGTTAAACGGGGAGGTAATTATGTTATAATTACATATGTCTTTTAAGTTGTGATGGGAGAGATATGAAAAATAAAAATCAAACTGTGGAAATACCTACAAGTGGGGCACAGCTTCTTATTTTGATAGCATTTACGGCTACTGCTCTGATACTTATTACAGAGATTTTGACTCATGGATGGGGAAACGGATTTTTGCCGGTTTTGGTGTTTTTTGTTACTTATTCATGGGCTGTATTTTTAATGCAGAAATTAAACTCTGTATATCGTACGTGGTTGTATGCGTTTTTCATGATGTCGTGCTATTTTGTATACGGCATTCATCAGACTAATTTCGGGGAGCTTGCACTTGCTGCTGTAGTTATTATTCTTATCTATTTTGTCGCCATGATGCATAGCATAATTCTTATGACGACATTCACATATTTTTTCACTGTATTTTTCAATATGGCTAAAGAAGGAAGAGAATGGCCGCAAACCTTTAATATAACTCTTCCTCAGCTTCTTTTGCAGTTTTTCCTTGTAATACTTGCGACTTTTGTTGCTCATATTTTTATTCTCGGAAGAAGCGTGGAATTTAAGCTTTATATTAAAAGAGCGGATGAAGAGGAAAAACGCGATATTATAACAAGAGAGCATACGCGTACGGTGGCTAAAGAGCTTGGCGAGCTTTCAAGAGAAAATATCGGCGAGCTTTTGATTCTCAGGGAAAAACTTAATAGCACATTAGGCGATGTTCAAGCATTGGATTCTTTGCGTTCCGTTTTTGATATTGCTTGCAGTTTCGAGAGCCAGATGGCCGATTTAAAGGAATACTCCGATCTTTTATCCGAAAAAACAACAATTCAAAACGGGATATATGAAATACAGGATTTGTTATTGCAGCTAAGGCCTGAAAGGCATATGAGGCATTTTGATAAAGAGCCGGAGCTTGTAATAGACCTGGATCCGGCAGTACCAAAGGCCTTTGTCGGAGACGGCGATAAGATTTTAAAGATTTTAAGACAGCTTATAGATAACGGTATGAGATATACCCAAAAAGGTGGAGTACAGGCAAAGATATCCACAAAGGCCTACGGCGATGAGGTGAATCTTTGCATAGAAGTAAACGATACCGGAGTCGGAATAGAGCAGTCTGATTTGGAGCGTCTTCTTGAAGAGATTGATAACAGAAGAACGGTTCAGTACAGACCGGGAAGTTTGGGACTTGGCCTTTATCTTGTGAGCGGTTTTGTAAAACTTATGGGCGGTTTTTTCCGTATCGAAAGCAAGAGAGGAAGCGGCGTTGCGGTTTGTGTAAGTATTCCGCAAAGAGTGTCTGACGCCGTGCCTTGTATGTCTTATGATAAAAAGCTTGGTTTTTGCCTGGTTTATGATCTTAATGAGCGAAAGAACAATGTTGTAACAGGATTTTATGAAAATTTGGTAAAGACTTTTTCGGAAAGGCTCGCTATACCGGCATACAGAGTAAGAAACGAGTCAGAGCTGGGTGAGCTTACGGTGGCCTATAATAAAGTTTGCCTTTTGACAGAAGATGTAAGATATGAGGAAAACCGTGACTATTATGAGAGTCTAAAGGATGTGTATCTTGCTGTGCTTACCGCAAGAGATTTAGACCTTCCAAAAGATAGCATTGCGCATATTGTGTATAAGCCTTTCGGTACAACAGAGCTTTACCATATGATTGAAGATGCTAAAAACTATACGGACAGAAGAAAAAAATCTCATGATAGAGAATATATGACAATTCATGCTGAAACACTGGCCGAAAACTATATTCGTGAACATGATAAGAAAAAGATTATGATCGTAACCGACAGTATGTCAGATCTTCCGCCGAATATCTCGGTATCCAGAGGAATTCCTGTTATATCCATAAGAATATTTACAGAGAGAGGAAGCTTTATGGACGGTCATGAGGTGTCACAGGAATGTGCACTCAGCTATCTGAAAGAACATAAAAACAAAATGTATTCAAAGGCGCCTGATGAAGCGGCATTCAGAAATTTCTTTGAGGATAATTTAAAACAGGCTGAGCACATTATCTATATAAGCACGGCAAAGAAGATAAGCAATTCGTTTGAATGCGCGGCGGTGCTTGCACAAAAGATGAAAAATATAACGGTTGTAAATTCCGGTCAGGTGTCCGGAGGAGTAACTCTTATGGTTCTTAAGGCTGATGAGATGGCAAAAGAAGGAAAGAGTGTGGAAGAGATTGTTGCTTATCTTGAATACATGCGACCTAAAATAAAGACTACATTTCTTATAGACAATCTAAATCAGCTTGCAAATGTAGGCAAAGTAAGCAAGGGTATAAGCGTTTTGGCCGGATTGTTTAAAATGCATCCTGTAATTAGAGTAAAAAGGGATGCAATGAGTGTTAACGGCATTTATTTCGGAAACATGGAAAATGCTAAAAAGCATTATATTAAAAGAGTGCTCAGACATAAATACAGGCTTGACACGGGAACTGTATTTGTAGGAGTGATAGGTCTTTTGCAGAGCGAAGTTGCAGGGCTCGAGCAGCAGCTTATAGAAGATGGCAATTTTGAAAATGTTATTATAAGACGCGCATCCGCTGCAAATTCTCTTAACTGCGGTGCGGGTACATTTGGAATAATTTATGTTGAGAAATAACGGAGAAAATGTATGAAAAAGAAGGGATTTAAACTGCTCGCCGCACTTCTTATATTTGTGGTGGCAGCAGCGTCGGTGTTTGCATATCTGATCTTGGGAATAGACAGAGATGCTGAGCAAAACAACAGAATCTTGACTGCGCAAATGGTTGAAGCTACGGTGGGTGAAGCGTTGGCGGAACCTATTGCCGTTTCCAACATGATTTGCCGCGATTCCGTTCTTAAAACCATGCTCATAGAAGAAGATAAATACAGTGAAGAAGAAATGGTTGAGATGATGAATGCTTACCTGGGAACGATTAAAAACAGGTTTGATTTTTCTTTGGTTTACGTTATTTCAGATAACACCAAAAGATATTATACCGAGAGCGGAATCAGTAAAATTGTAGATCCGGAAAGTGATGCGTACGATCACTGGTATGAAAAGTTTGTCGAAGGAGACGCCTTGTATTCCTTGGATTCTTCGACGGATGAAGCAAACAGAAATCAGCTGACGATTTTCATCGACGGAAGAGTTGTAGGAGAATCGGGAGAGGTTTTGGGTGTTGCAGGCGTAGGAATTCAAACGGAGAATATGCAGACGCTTCTTTCCGAACTTGAAACTCAGTACGGAGTTACGATTGACTATATTTCGGAAGACGGTCTTGTTCAGCTCAGCAGCAGAGAAAATGCGACGAAATCATCTTATGTATCGGGAATTGAACTGCCCGAGGGAGATGATGAAGAGTATTTGTACGAGATCGATGGAGAAGCCGGTTATGCGGTTGTTAAATACATTGAAGAGTATGACTGGTATATGGTAATAAGAGGCAATCTTTTGTCGGGAAACTTCGGATATAATTATCAGTTCTTCTTTGCCGAGCTTATAATTATGAATCTGGTTTTGATAATACTCTTTATTGCAACAAAGAATATGCAGATTGAATCAGCAGATTCTTCTGACATAAACCGTAATGTGGACAGCGTTACGGGACTTCCGAACCGCGACTACTTTATCAGGGTTTACGGAGAAAAAGGCAAGCTGAATACAACTCAGTATCAAAGCATTGCAGAGTTTGGGATAGATGAATTCGAGAATGTGGAAAAACGGCCGGAAGCAGAAAGGATTATTCATTCTGTAGTAAGAACTGCGAGAGAAATCTTTGGCGAAGAGGGTCAGATTATTCAGTGGAATAAAAGCTCATTTTTGGTGCTTTTTGAGCTGCCGGTCAGCGAAGCGGAAGAAAGATGCAAAGAGTTTTGTAAGGCAGTACACGATATCGGAGATACTACGGTTTCCGTCGGACTTACATATATTGAGCTTGATGAGAGTTTAAAGAAGAATTATTACAGGGCTGTCCAAAGTATGTATTTGGTTAAAGAATTGGGCGGGAATAATGTAAAGAGAGGATAATGATATGAAATCAATCCGAATAAGGCTTGTAGCAACATTTGTGGGCGTTTTTTTGGGAGTGTTTGCTTTGCTTGTGGCTATAAGTGTTTTCTATCAGGGCATGCAGGTCGAATCTTATGCTTCTAAATCGATGGAGCTGATTACGGATGAAGGCACTACAGAACTTAATACATATTTTTCCGGTGTTGAACGTGCTGTGGAAACTCTTGAAGATTATATTTTAGAGACCACAGATGTTGAGGAGTTTAAGACAAGCGAAAGCTACAGGGAAAGCATTTATGAGGATGTAAAGAACAAGGCTTATGATATGGCATACATAATAGAAGATATGGAATCTGTATATTTTCGTGCCAATGCCGAACTTTACGGCGGAACTGCCGGATTCTTTCTTACGAGAGCCGAAGATGACGAATTAAAGGATCTTACGCCGACAGACATTCTTGCGTATGAAGAAGATGATTTGGAACATGTGGGCTGGTATTATGAGCCTATTTATGCGGGAGGCCCTATTTGGATGGAGCCGTACACCAATGAAAATATAAGTGTTTATATGATTTCCTATGTAATACCTGTTTATCAGGGCGATGATTTTTTGGGTATAATAGGAATGGATATAGACATGACGCTCATACATGAGGTTGTTGATAAAGATATTTACGAAAACAGTAGCGGAATGCTGGTTGGAGAAAGCGGAAATCTTTTATATCATATGGATTATCCGGGAGGGTTAAACCAGGATGAGTTTACCGGAGAAATTGCGGCAGCAAGTAAATATTTTTCGGATGAATATGCCGACACCGGAGAAAATTACACATATTCGCTTGGAACCTTATCATATAGAATTATCTGCAGCAGACTTGAAAACGGAATGCTGCTGGCTACGGTTGTTCCGGAATCCGAACTTTTCATATTCAGAAACAGAATGATTTTCCAGTTCACAATACTGTTTATTGTACTTCTTGTGATTGTAGCGTTTATATCTGTGAAAATGGTCAAGCGTGTTTTAAATCCTATAAAAGAGCTGACGGAGATATCAAGCAGAATAGCTAAAGGAGAGCTGAATCAGGAAATAGATTATACAAATCATGATGAAATAGGAGATTTGGCCGATGGTATAAGAAAAATAAGTGTGGAGCTTAATGATTATATTGAGTATATTCACGGACAGGCATATCTTGATGTAATGACCGGAGTTCAAAACAAGGCGGCTTATCTTGCCGAGGAGATGAGACTTGAAAGACTTATAAAGGAAAAGATGGCGGCGTTTACTGTTTATGTTTTTGATATAAACGGACTTAAGCGTATGAATGATTCGAAAGGGCATGAGTATGGAGATATGCTTATTAAAGATGCCGTATTAAACATTAAAACGGTATTTGGAAGCGAGAATGTTTATCGTATAGGCGGAGATGAGTTCATAGTACTTACAGGAGAAGAATCTGAGGAGGAAATCAGAAGACAGCTTGCGAGATTTGATGAGAGAATAAGATTGTTTAATTCGTCAAATGATAAATACGAAGACGACCTTTCTGTTTCAAGGGGTGTGGCGGTTTTTAATCCTGAAGTTGATAAGGAGTTTGCTTCTGTATTCAGCAGGGCCGACGAAGATATGTACAGGTGTAAGGCAGAATATTATAAGAGCCATGGAGACAGAAGACAAAGGACTTAATGAGAAAAATGCAGTATCTGCATATGCGAAAAATGTAGTTTTGAAAGAAAGAAAAACTAAGGCAAAATCCTTAACTATAACCATAGATAAGGATTTTGTCTTATTTATCGCATAAGACTGTACAAATTGTCAGATTTCTATATACTTAAAGAGTATATAGGAGGGAAAAAGTATGAAAAAAAGCATTGGAACACGAATATTTGTCATGCTGCTGGTACTGTTTTTGGTATTTGCTGCAAGTACTGTAGTTAATACTAATTCTTTTAATTCCATAAGTAAGAAAAACGATGTACTTACACAGAATTATATGCCGCTGCAACTCTATAAAGGAGAGGTGGCTGTGGCGTTCCAGCAGATTCAGCTTTATGCGAACTTGTCATATTACAAAGTAGGAACGGAAGAAGAGGATATAGTTCAGGGCAAACTCATGACTGCTATTGAAACCCTTCAGGCATCTCTTGTAACTATGGAAGAACTCGTTAATTCAACCGGTAATCAGGATTTAATTGCCGCGTTTGAAAGCTGGAATACGGAATGCCAGACTTATGCAACATTTGCAACAGGCATTTATGATGCAGCTATTGCAAATGACGACGCAACGGCGTTCGAACTTACAAATCAGAACAAGGCAATGAAAGAGCCTTGCGATGAAGCTGAGACGGTTTATTCGGAGGCGTATGATGCCGCAATGGAAAAGATTGCCACTGAGAGTAGCAGTCTTATTACAAACTCGAAAACCATTAGTGTGATTGCGCTTATTGTATCAGTTATTATATTTATTATAGTTATGCTTTCGGTTAAGAGAACTGTTGCTATGCCTGCAAGTAAGTCAGGTAAAGTAATCGGTGAGATTATCGAAAAGATTGATAATAACGAAGGTGATCTTACAATGAGAGTTCCTGTTACAACTTCAGACGAGGTTGGACAGCTCAGTGAAGGTATCAATAACTTTGTTGAGACCTTGCAGGGACTTGTCAGAACTCTCAAAGGACATTCTGAGGAACTTACAAATTCCGCAGATCATGTGGCTCAGGAAGTTGCCGATTCAAATGAGAGTGCTTACAGCATTTCGGCTACAATGGAAGAGATGTCTGCAAGTATGGAAGAAATGTCAGCTACTATCGGAACTATCGCATCCGGCAGTGATGACATTGTAGGCAAGGTTGAAAACATGAGTAACAGTGTAAATGACGGAACAGACATTGTTTCCGAAATCAAGAACCGTGCCAAAGAAATGTACAGAGCAACTGTTGACGGTAAGAATGCGACAAGCGCAAGTATGGAAGAAATCAGAGGCACACTTGTTGCCGCTCTTGAGGAAAGTCGTAGTGTTGCAAAGATAAACGAACTTACGGGAGATATTCTTGACATAAGCAGCCAGACAAATCTTCTTTCTCTTAATGCTTCGATAGAGGCGGCAAGAGCCGGAGAAGCCGGAAAAGGATTTGCTGTTGTTGCGGATGAAATCAGAGCTCTTGCGGACAGCAGTGCAGAATCCGCAAATAACATTCAGACAATCAGTGCACAGGTTACAGAAGCCGTTAAAAAGCTTGCTGATAATGCAGAAGCTATTCTTACGCTTATGGATGACAAAGTTCTTAAGGATTATGACGGATTTGTGGAAGTGGTTGAACACTATGAAGCAGATGCTGATAACATGAACAATCTCTTTGTGGAAATTGCAGATAACACAGACGAGATTAAGGATACAATTTCTACAATGAATACAGGACTTAATGACATTTCGGTTGCTATTGAAGAAAGCGCAAAGGGAATAGTAAACATTGCCGAAAACGCATCAGAGCTTGTTGAACTTATGGGCAACATCAAAACAGAAATGCAGTCGAACAGAGATATTTCGGCACAGCTTAACGGAGAGGTTTCCAGATTTAAAAATGTGTAAAATAAAACAAAAAAGGTGCGGCGCATATCATTTTGATATGCGCCGCATCTTTTTTATTTATTATGCTAAAAACAATTGAAATTTTCCCTTAATTCCTTTATTGGCATTGGCTTACCAAATAGATATCCCTGAAGTCTTCTGCAGCCGATTTTCCTAAGGAATTCAGCCTGTTCTTCGTTGTCTACGCCTTCGGTCAGAGTTTCCATGCTGATCATAGTTGCGAGGGTTACAATGCTGTTAAGGATTGACTTTGATTTTTCGTTTTTGCCGAATCCCTGTAAAAATACCATATCGATTTTCATTACATCGAAGTTGTATTCTTTTAATGTGTTTAGAGATGAATATCCGCTTCCAAAATCATCGAGCCAAAGTGATATACCCATGTTTTTTATTTGCATAAGAGTGTTTTGTAACTTTTCATCATCTGCCGTAAGAGTACTTTCCGTAATCTCCGCATGTAGATAGTCGGGCGGTATATCGTATTCTTTAATATAGTCTTCAAGTATCTGTTTGACATCGGCAAGTTCGAAATCCAGGCGGGAGAAGTTGACGGAAACGGGCACAACCTTCTTCCCGGAAATAAGGCCGTTATGAAGGTCTTCGCAAACCTGCTTTAATATGGCTTTATCTAATCGCTGGATGAGCCTGTGTTCTTCGAGTGCCGGTATAAAATCGGCAGGAGAAAGAAAGCCGTACTGCGGGTCAATCCATCTTGCGAGAGCTTCTGCACCGCAGATAGAGTAGTCCTCGGCTAAAACAACAGGTTGATAATAAGGCTTTACATAGCCTTTTTTAATTGCGTCGTCTATATGAGTGATGATGTACTGGCGTTTCTGGAAATCGCTGGCCATGTCATTGTCGTATTCACAGTAAAATCGCTCGGAATGTTTTTTGATTGTTGAACATGCATAACGGGCGTGGTCTAAAGCAATTGACGGGTCAGTAAATGAATCCACGGGGATGAATCCGCCGGCCTTAATATTCATCTGCGGAGAATAGCATCTGTTTGCGATAACTTCCACAAGAAGCGATAAGCGCTCCATGAAATTTTCGCGTTTTGCCAAAACTACGAAATGGTCGTCAGAGTATCGGGCAAATAAATCGCCTTCAAAACACCTTGCCACTTCTCCTGCGGTAAAGGAAATGAATTCATTGCCGCTGTCAAAGCCGTATTTGTCGTTATAAGCCTTAAAATTGGCAATATCTATATAGAGGAAGAGTTTGCCGTTTACGCCGTCTTCTGAGAGAATTTCGCTTGCTTTATTACGAAAATAGAACATATTGGGAATGCCGGTAAGCTCATCCAATAAAGAAGCGGTTTCAAGGCTTTCTTTTTTCTTGGCTTCAGAGAGTCTTTGCTGGTAAACGGATAAAGACAAGGTTACGACTGTTAGCCATAATGTAAAATAATTAACCTGGGTGGCATAGGATATGGCTTTGTCCGGAGCATTTTCCATCATATGATAAAACCAAAGGAAGATAAATGCAGAAAGCGGTATTGCAATAACAGGTCTCCAGTTCAAAAGTCCCAAAACAAACACAACCATCATAACAAAGCAAAGAATCTGCTCGCCTTTAATATAATCGGAGTATGAGATGGAAACTCCGAAGTAAAGCGATACCGCAGAGAAAATCATCATTATTACTTTTCCGAGCACCGTGTTTTTGGTCTTTCCTTTTAAATACATAACAGAAAATGTAAGCATACAGCAGGCTGTACTTAGGAATAAGACGTACCAGAACAGGTGACTTATATACCAGCTTGTAGAGCGGCTGGTATCGCCGCTAAAATATCGTACGGCGAGACTTATTATCATCCATAACTCAAGCACTATAACAAGAAGTGACATATATATACTTGAGCGGAAGTTTGCCGTATCCAAAAAAGCATCAACATTTTTGCCTCGTTTTTCGAGGCCGAAGAAGTGTAAAATTCTTTTCATACTCTAATTTGTCCTCTAATAATATACTTGAAATAATGTTAGCATTATTTGCACTTTTATACAACATAATATAAGAAAAAATCCCCCGGATCCGAAGATTGCGGGGGATAAATAAAGGATAAAATCTAAAATTTAAATGCAGATGATAGATTCCAGGACATCGATGGATTTGTCAACTCCGATGGCACCGACATCAAGACAAATATCATAGTTTTCAAAATATCTTATGTCTTTGCCGGTGTATTTTTTGTAGTATGTAGCTCGAAGATGATCGAGTTTCTTAATATATTTTTCAAGATGTTCATCATCCATGTCGGGATGAAGCTCTTGCCCTCTTTTCATTCTGAAGTCTAAATCGGCGTATAAGAAGATGTTGTAGCATTTGATATTTTCTTTAATCAGGATATCGTTTGCACATCTTCCCACGAGAATACAAGGGTTTTTGGCAAGGTCGAGTACAACATCTTTTTGAGCCTCGAAGATGCGGTCAAAGGAACTTGTATAAGATGCGGTTGGGTTAAGCATAGCATCGAGAAACTTTGAAAGGCCGCTCATTGTTTCGCTTTCCGCAAGAACATCCTCAGCCGAAAAACCGCTTTCTATAACGGTTTTATCAACAAAGTCCTTATCGTAGTACGGAATACCGAGACGCTCGGAAAGCGCTGCGGCTATTGTTCTTCCGTATGCACAGTATTCTCTTCCTATAGTAATTACGGGGCATAATAATTGTTTATTCATAATTTAACCTCCTCTATACAGCTACGCGTTTGGCGGAGATGTACTCGAAAATAAGTGAACCGAATACCAATACGAGTCCTGCGGCATCTGTCATAAGACCGGGATAAATAAGCATGAGTCCTCCGCAGATAATAATTATACGTATAACAGGATTCATATCGGTAAAGCAGTAACCTTCAAGCCCGGCTGCAAGGCCAAAGATACCGATTACAGCCGTTACGGCTATAAGAGCGACTTCTGCTGCTGTAGTATCGATAAAGAGCATTGCCGGATTAAAGCAGAACATGTAAGGCACAATAAAGGCCGCTATGGCAAGGCGAGATGCCGTAAATGCGGTTTTCATAGGATTACTCTTTGCAATCGCACTTCCTGCATAAGCTGCAAGAGCAACCGGAGGAGTAATATCGGCTACGATTCCGAAGTAAAACACAAAGAAATGAGCTGCAACGATTGGCACGCCCATTCTGACAAGAATAGGAGCTGTTGTTGCGGCCATGATACAGTAGTTTGCAGTGGTCGGCACGCCCATACCCAAAACAATACAGCAAAGCATTGTAAGTACGAGGGCGATGATGAGCTTGTCTCCGGCAACGCCGACTATTACATTAATAAGTTCGTTTGCAAGGCCTGTCATTGTGATGGCTCCGGAGATAATACCTGCCGCTCCGCATGCTGCACCGACAGTAATTGCGCTCTTTCCGCCTGCCTGAAGGGCATCTAAAATTTTGGCCGGAGTAAGCTTGGCATCACGGTTTATAAAGCCGACAACTATGGATAAGATGATGGCAAGTGAGGCGGCTTTTTGCATTGTCATATAGTTGCCCGAAACCCAGATGATGAGCATAACCAGAGGGAGTAAAAGGTAAATCTTTTTGATGAGAGTTTTCCATTTTGGAAGCTGTTCTTTAGGCACTCCGGTAAGCTTAAGCCTTTTGGCTTCGAGATGAACTGTGATAAATATTCCGAAGAAATAAAGTATGGCCGGAAGTACGGCTCGTCCTATTACATTTGAATAAGGCACACCGATGAAATCAGCCATCAAAAACGCCGCAGCACCCATGATAGGCGGCATTATCTGTCCGCCGGTAGAAGAGGCGGCTTCTACAGCACCGGCAAACTCATTGCGGTAGCCGGTCTTTTTCATCATCGGAATAGTTACCGATCCTGTGGTTACGGTGTTTCCTACAGATGAACCTGAAACCATTCCGCAAAGAGCGGAAGAGATAACGGCTACTTTTGCAGGTCCTCCGGCGTATTTACCCGCAACAGAATTGGCAAGATCTATAAAGAAAGCCGAGATTCCTGTTTTCTCAAGGAAAGCTCCGAAAATAATAAATACCACAATATATTTTGAACATACATTTACAGGGGTGGAAAAAATACCGCCCTTAGTGTAAAAGAGATTTCTTACAAGGTATCTTACTCTGCCGAAAAAGTCCGGGTTCGTAAGTCCGAAGCTTAAAGCGTAAATTACAAAAAATGCTGCAACTATAAGAATAGGAATACCTACGCAGCGCCTTGTTACTTCAACAAGAGCAGCGATTGCAACTATACCTATAACAATCTGGAACCATGAAAAATGTGTACCCTGGTTTACTATTGTGTTTGCGTTAAATGTAAAATAAAGATATGAGGCTGTTCCCAATACCATGAATATTATGTCGTGGATCGGGATGTAGTTTGGGCGAATATCCCCCTTTTTGGATGGATAAATCAAAAATCCCATCAGTATTATAAGAGCCATAAAAGAGGTAAGTCTGATTTCCTCTAAAAAGGTGGCAAAAAGCGTCACATAGATACACCAAAGAGAAAAGGCGGCCAAGATAACCGTGATTACCGTTTTCGGAACGCCGGTCCATATTCT
>JAILQM010000063.1 GCA_024698965.1 Eubacterium sp.
CGTGAAGCCTCCCCCAAGATGAGATATCCCTACCTATAAGGTAATAAGACCCCTTGAAGACGACAAGGTAGATAGGACAGGAGTGGAAGTACAGTAATGTATGAAGCGGACTGCCACTAATAGGTCGAAGTCTTGACCAAAAGGTCATGGTTTCAAATCTAATAATCTGTGTGAAGTTTTGAGTGTACATAGTACGTTTAGCGATGCGCATTCGCAGAACACTTCGTGTTCTTGCTCATGTCGCGCTGTCGCGCTATAATTTCAAAAATAAGTCCATGTAGAAGTGAACTTCTAATGTTCTTATTTTATGAAATTGCATCGCTCGTAGGTACGCGCATAATCCTCGATAGCTCAGCGGTAGAGCATTCGGCTGTTAACCGAAGGGTCGTAGGTTCGAACCCTACTCGGGGAGCTAAGAGGATCTTGAAAAGGATCCTCTTTTTTAAACGATATGAGTATCAAAGCTCTCTTCTTGAACTGTCGTTCAAGAAGCGTCGCCACTAATAGTTTAGGGCTCTCTTATTGAACTATCGTTCAATAAGCGTCGCCACATCGGCGAATTTGATACTGCGTATCAAATTTGCCGATGTGGCTCAATTGGCAGAGCAGCTGATTTGTAATCAGCAGGTTATCGGTTCGAGTCCGATCATCGGCTTTGGCTTTAAAGCCTTATATGGATGGTTTCCCGAGCGGCCAAAGGGGGCAGACTGTAAATCTGTTGTCTACGACTTCGATGGTTCGAATCCATCACCATCCATTTTTTTATGCCGCGGGGTGGAGCAGTTTGGAAGCTCGTCGGGCTCATAACCCGAAGGTCGTAGGTTCAAATCCTACCCCCGCAACTCATTTCATTTAGCCTTGTTTATACAAGGTTTTTTTTATTTGGAAAAACTTATATTTCAATTAATTTTTTTGTTGATTTTTCATTGTATTTTTATATGTACATAATGCCTATTAAACCCCCATTTTTCCGTGGTTTTATGGGCATTTTTTACAATAATATGTACAAAAGGTATTTTCTTTTTGTTTATTATGTGCTACAATTCACTCATTGGTGAGTGGGAACACCATTTAATGTTTTTATATTTAGTGTTAGGAGGAAAATAAGTTGAGTGAAAACCGCGAAGGTTGGTTTGAAAAAACCGACCGCTTAATCGTGAACATCTTAAGAGTTCTATCTAATTTCTCAGGCATATTCCTTATTGGAATCATGTTCGTTGCATTTTTCAATGTATTAGGAGAAAAATTATTCCATCATGGAATCCCAATGTCAACAGAGCTTATCCAGTACTTCCATGTACCGGTTGTATTTTTGGCAGCTTGCTATGTAACACTTGACAACGGTCATACAACAATCGACATTCTTTCAAGCCATTTCCCACGTGCAGTGCAGAAGGTTTGTAATACTATCGGATGTCTTTTAGGTATTGTTATGTGTTCGTTTGTAGGTGTTATGGGTATTAGCCGTATGACACAGGCCATAGCCAACCATACAAAAAGTTCAACCACAGGTGCAGGTTTCCCAATCTGGCCGTTTATCTTTATATTTGTTGTTGGATTCTTTTTATTGGCGATCTCCTTCTTATGGGCTTTAATAAGGCTCTATTGCAAGAAAGAGGAACCGGTTGTTAAAAAACCGGAGGAAGGAGGAGCTGAATAATGACACACGCAGCAGTTATAGGAATCATAGTATTCCTTATCATGATGGTGCTTATCTTTGCCGGTGTCCCTGTATTTATATCAATGCTTACTTGTGCCGCATTAGGATTTATGTGGGCTACAAACTGGGATACAACGGTAATGTTTACCAAGTTTAGAACAGCGCCTTTTGATTTGGCAGCGAATTATACCTATGCGGTATTGCCAATGTTTATGCTTGTAGGTTCGCTTGCCGGAGAGACCGGAATTGCCGGTGGTGCATTCAAGGCAATGCATGCTTGGCTCGGAAGAATTAAAGGTGGTCTCTTATTTACAGTAGTAGCAGCAAATGCCGTATTCGGAGCTTGTTCAGGATCATCAATTGCCGGTAACATCGTATTCGGTAAGTTATCAATGCCTGAACTTGAGGCTGCAGGTTACAGCAGAAAATATTCTCTCGGATGTATTGCTGCATCCGGAGCTCTTTCAACTCTTATACCGCCATCAATGGCAATCATTATGTATTGTATGATTTCACCTATTACAATGAATGTAGGTACAGCTCTTATGGCAGGTGTAATTCCGGGACTTATGACAGCGATTCTTCTTTGCGTAACTGTCAGAATCATCGGAAAAATCTTCCCGGGTTCTATTCCTCCGGGAGGCGGAGAGAAAGTACCGATGAAAGAGAAGCTTAAAACTCTTACTCTTCTCATTCCGATTATTTGCTTATTCGGTCTTATCATCGGTGGTACATTCGCAGGATGGTTTACAGCAACAGTTGGTGGTGCTATCGGAGCAGTAGCCGTAGTTGTTTATTCAATCGTTAAAAAACTTCCGATCAAGCAGATTTGGCATTGTATTTGGGAAGCAGGTACAATGGAAGCAGGAATTTTCCCAATCATTATTTCAGGTCAGCTTTTCGGTTCGTTCATCGCTATGACAGGTCTTGCATCAAACCTTGCAACACTTATCGCAAGCGTGCATGCACCAAGATTCTTTATCTTCATGCTTGTTGTAGTACTTTACATCTTCTGTGGATGCGTAATGGATATCGTTTCTATTATCATTATCACAGTACCTGTTGTATTCCCTGTACTTAATGCAGTAGGATACAGCCCATACGTACTTGTAATTTGTCTTTGCTTTATGTGCGAGATTGCCGGACTTACACCGCCAATCGGTATGAACGTATTTGCTACATCAAACGCACTTAGAGTTAAGCCGGCTGAAATTTTCTCAGGCGTAATTCCGTACTTTATCTGTGAGATTGCGGTTGTTATGATACTTGCACTCTTCCCGGATATCGTTCTTTTCCTTCCGAGAGTACTCGGAGCGGCCGGAGTTTAGTTTGAGCGATTAATGTTAGGTGGTAACGCGAAAGCGACCATATATATGTTTTTAAGTAGGAGGTAGAAAAACATGAAAAAAATGAAACTTGTGTCACTCATGCTTGTGCTTGCAATGGTAGTATCAATGCTTGCAGCATGCGGAGGAAGCGAAGCTTCAACAGAGGAAGCTGCATCTTCAGAGGCTGTTGAGGAAACAACAGATGATGCTGCAGCAGCAGAAGGTACTTATGAAGTTGAACCACTTGAGATCATCTTAACAACAACTTATAACGAGACAGAGACAGGTGGAGAAATCATTAAGCATTTCCAGGAGTACCTTTCAAGCATTACAAACGGAAACATCACACTCAACGTTTACTGGGGCGGTACAGTTTATGATACAGCTGCAGAGTTAGAGGCTGTTTCTACAGGTGGTGCTAACATGGCATTCATGGGCCATATGCCACACATTGATGTACTTAACTATCTTGCATTCCCAGGATTCGCACCGGGAAGCACACAGGCAGCTCTTGACTACTTCGATACTCTTATGTTCGAAGACGAAGAGACATCAGCTCTTATCCAGGGCGAAGCTGCTGATAACGGAGTTATTTACTTAGACGTTATTGCAGGTGGCGCAAACGCTCTTGCAGCAACATTTGAATTTACAGATCTTGATTCTCTTATTGCAGGATCATCTTCATTCGGTAACATGGATGCAGCTATTTTCGAGTACCTTGGATTCCAGGTATCAGCTATCGGACCTGGCGATACATATGAGGCTCTTGGAAACGGACTTATCGATGCTACACAGATGGGATTTGCTCCAATGGTAGCTATGTCATGGCAGGATAACGCAGCTTACTGGGCACTTGATGGAACATATACAGCAGGTAACCCACTTACAGCTAACCTTGCTTGGTGGGAAGGACTTTCTGACGAGCAGAGAGCAGCTATCGAAGATGCAGCAGCAGAAGTTGAAGAGTATTCAGCAGGTCTTTATGATGATGCAATCGCAGCTGATCAGGCTACAGTAGAAGAAGCTACAGGAAACGCATTCGTTGAACTTTCTGACGAAGACGTTGCAAGATTCTGGGAAGCTTGCTTCGAAGCTAAGGCTGAGTCTGCTATCGCAACAGCTGAGCCTAACGGCAAGAAGGACGGTATGATTACTATCCTTAAGAAAGCTGCTGACATCACAGGATATGACTGGGATGCTTCACAGTACGAGTAAGATAAAGTAATTTATTTAACTTAATAAATCAAGGCGTCGGGCATTTACTGCCCGGCGCTTTTTTTATATAATAAGCCTATGAATACACATGAAATATTGGAGAAGGTAAAAAGCGGAATGCTTTCGGTTGAAGAGGCCGAAGCATTGTTAGACAAAGTCTCTTTTTTAGATCTCGGATTTGCAAAACCGGACCTTGAAAGGGAGGAAAGAACAGGGTTTCCGGAGGTTATATATTGCAGCGGAAAGCCTGATAAATACCTTGCGGAAATTTTTAAAAACCTCTATGAGACAAATGGAGAAGTTTTGGGTACAAGAGCTACATTAGAGCAGTACGAAGTAGTAAAAGCCGTATTGGAGGATGCTCAATACGACGAGGTTTCCGGGATAATCAAGATAGAAAAGCCCGGTAAAAAGAGGATAGGGAAAATAGCAATCTGTTCGGCAGGTACCGCTGATATTCCGGTTGCCGAAGAAGCTGCCTTAACGGCTGAGTTTTTCGGTGCCAATGTTGTTAGACATTATGATATTGGGGTAAGCGGACTTAGCAGAGTACTATCGAAAATAGATGATATTCGTTCGGCGAACTGTGTTGTTGCAATAGCGGGAATGGAGGGTGCCCTTGCAAGCGTTTTGGGAGGGCTTGTTTCGGTGCCTGTAATAGCAGTGCCAACCTCTGTAGGATACGGCGCAAACTTTAACGGAGTTGCTCCGCTTTTATCAATGATAAACTCGTGTGCAAACGGAGTTGCTGTGGTAAATATAGACAACGGATACGGCGCCGGATATATGGCTGTTCAGATAAACAGACTTGCAGAATAAAAAGAAAACAGTGTGAGACCGTACTGCAAAAATCTCACACTGTTTTATATTTAGAGCCAGATAAAGTCCAACTCTTTTGTACAAAGATATTATATTATATCGCGGGCGTTAATGCAAGGTATTTATTTTTATACTTGATAGTAATGCAAAGAGGCAAGAATTATGATAAAATAAAGGGTAATTGAGCGAGTCTTGAAGGTGGTAAAAGTATGTCATATGTGGCATTGTACAGAAAGTTCCGTCCGCAGACATTTGAGGATGTAAAAGGACAGGATCATATAGTAAAAACATTTAAAAATCAGATAAATACGGGCAGACTTGGACATGCATATCTTTTTTGCGGCACAAGAGGTACGGGAAAGACTTCTGTGGCAAAAATAGTAGCAAAAGCCGTAAACTGTGAGAATCCGAAAGACGGAAGTCCGTGTGGAGAATGTGCGGTATGTAAGGCCATTGCGGCCGGCTCGTCCATGAATGTAATAGAGATAGATGCAGCGTCAAACAACGGCGTTGATAATATAAGAGAGCTTAAGGAAGAAGTGGCTTATCCGCCGACCGAAGGGAAGTACAAGGTCTATATTATAGACGAGGTACATATGCTTTCAACGGGAGCATTTAATGCCCTGCTTAAGACACTTGAGGAGCCGCCGGAATACGTAATATTTATTCTGGCAACAACAGAGGTTCATAAGATTCCGATTACAATTCTTTCAAGATGTCAGAGGTATGATTTTAAGAGGATTACTTCCGAGGTAATAAAGGACAGACTTATTGAACTCACACAAAAGGAGAATGTGGATGCCGAAGAAAGAGCTCTTGCATATATAGCAAAGGCTGCAGACGGATCGATGCGAGATGCGTTAAGTCTTTTGGACCAGTGCATAGCTTTTTATCTCGGGGATACTCTGACTTACGATCATGTACTTGAGGTGCTTGGAGCAGTTGATACCGAGGTGTTCCGCAATATTTTTAAAGGAGCGTTAAAATCGGATGCGGGAATGCTTCTTCGCGAGATAACGAAGGTTGTCGAAGCCGGAAGAGATTTATCGCAGTTTGTTTCGGAGTTTGTCTGGTATCTCAGAAATCTTATGATAGTTAAAAGCGGCGCAGACGTAGATGAGCTTCTTGAGATGTCGGATGAGAACATTGCCAAGGTAAAAGAGGATGCGGCCGAGACCGACCTTGACGTTATTATAAGGTTTATAAGAATATTTTCAGAGCTTGAGAATAATCTCAGGTATTCGACAAATAAGAGAATAGATATAGAGGTGGCTTTAATAAAGCTTTGCAAACCTCAGATGGAACAAAACAAAGATGATGTTGCAGAGCGAGTAAGCCGTTTGGAAAAAGAAGTGGAAGAGCTCCCGAAAAATGCGGTAGTAACGCAGGTTTACGCAGCTCCACAGGAGGCGGCCCAAAAGCCTGTGCCAAAGGTTGCGCTGCCGAAGGCCTTAAGCGAAGATGTTAAAAAGATAATCGCAAACTGGAAGAGTATTAAACGAAATTTCCCGGCACCGGGCAGTACATATTTGGAAAAAGGAGTGCCTGTAGATGAAGGAAAAGGGACTCTTGCAATATATTTTGACGATGAAATGTCCTACGGCTTTATGCAGAAAAGAGAGGCCGACCTAAAGGAACTCGTTGAAAAAATGCTTGAAAAGCAGGTAGATATTCGCATTAAAAAGAATGATACCGGTCATCCGGGAAAAGATGTGTTCCCGAATTTGTTTGAAATAATAAATATGCCTATAGAGATTGAAAAAACGGAGGAATAATAATGGCTAAAAGAGGTGGATTCCCGGGAGGACAGATGCCGGGAAATATGAATAATTTGATGAAGCAGGCTCAGAAGATGCAGAAGCAGATGGAGCAGCAAGCTAAAGAAATGGAAGAAATGGAGTTTGCCGCAACAGCCGGAGGCGGAGCTGTTGAAGTAACAGTAAACGGATCGAAAGAAGTGCTTAAGGTTAAGCTTGATGAAGAGGTTGTAGATCCGGATGATGTTGAAATGCTTGAAGATCTTATTGTGGCAGCGGTAAACGAGGCACTCAGAAAGGTTGACGAGAAAAATAACGAGGCAATGTCAAAGCTTACGGGCGGACTCGGAGGATTCCCGTTCTAATTGGCAGTGCCGAAAGGATGGTATAAATGGAATACTACAGCAGGCAGATTTCCAACCTGATAGGAGAACTTTCGAGACTGCCGAGTATTGGCTCAAAGACCGCTCAAAGACTGGCGTTTCATATATTGTCAATGCCGAAAAACGATGTTAAGGCTCTTTCGGATGCGATAATCGAGGCCAGGGAGAATGTGAGATACTGCAAAAAATGTTACACTCTTACGGATGATGAGCTTTGTCCTATTTGTAAGAACGAAAGCAGAAACCACAGAATAATAATGGTGGTCGAAAACTCAAGAGATCTTGCGGCTTATGAAAAGACCGGCAAGTTTGACGGTGTTTATCATGTGCTTCATGGAGCGATTTCGCCGATGAACGGTATAGGCCCGGCGGATATCAAGCTGAAAGAACTTATGACAAGGCTTAGCGAGGAAGACATTGATGAGGTTATAATTGCAACCAATTCAAGCCTTGAAGGCGAAACGACTGCAATGTATATAAGCAAACTTGTAAAACCGGCAGGAATAAAAGTGACAAGAATTGCCAGCGGTGTGCCGGTTGGGGGAGACATTGAGTATATTGATGAAGTAACCCTGCTTAGGGCGCTAGAAGGAAGGACAGAACTGTAAATGAAAAGTTTTGGAAAAATACTTAGTGTGTTTTTAGCGTTATCAATGGTCATCTCGGTATATTCCGTTCCGGTATATGCGGACGAGAGCTGGCCGAGTGATGTGGATATAGAATCACCGAGTGCTATTGTAATGGATATATCTACGGGAACGGTATTGTACGAAAAGAATGCCGATGAGCAGTTGTATCCGGCGAGTATTACTAAAATTATGACTGCACTTTTGGCAGTTGAGAATAATGATATGGACGAAGAGGTCACATTCTCATATGAAGCGGTATATGAGACAGAAGGCTCGAGTATTGCAAGAGATGTTGGAGAAGTGATGACTTTAGAAGAATGTCTTTACGGAATGATGCTTGAATCGGCAAACGAATGCGCATACGCCATAGCAGAGCACGTCGGAGGCGATTACGATACATTCATTGAAATGATGAATGAAAAGGCCGAGGAGCTTGGATGCACAAATACGCATTTTAACAATCCGAACGGTCTTCCGGACGAGGATCATTATGTTTCGGCCAGAGATATGGCGATTATAGCAAGGGCGGCATACCAGAATGAGACATTCCGAATAATCTGCGGCACCAAAACCTATCAGATACCGCCGACAAACAAGCATGACGAAATAACCTACTTAAGAAATCACCACAACATGCTTTATCCTTTGACAACCACTAAATATTTATATGATTATTGCACCGGCGGAAAGACCGGATATACAACGGTAGCAAACAGTACACTTGTAACCTACGCCGAAAAGGATGATATGGAGCTTGTATGCGTGGTAATGAATACCACTAGCCCGAATCATTATCTCGATACGACAGAGCTTTTCGAGTACTGTTTTAATAATTTTAAAACCTGGAACATTGTTGAAAACGATGAACTCTACAGTGAAAATCAGGAGACATTTTTTACAAGCGACGCATCGGTATTTTCAAGCAGTGATTCGATGATAATAATCGATGAGACGGCAGAAATTATTCTTCCGGTGAATGTGGATTTTTCCGCGGCGCAGTCAACCGTAGAATACAGTGAAGACGGCAACATAGGTACGATTGTTTATACTTACGGGGACAAGCAGGTAGGAAGCGCGGAGATTAGTTTAAGTGATTTGTCGGAAATAAGTTTTTCGTACCCGAGTGATACGGCTGCGGGAAGCGAGGTAGATAAACCGATAATAATTAATATCGCAAAGATATTTTTGTTCATGATTTTGGCCTCGGTTATAGTAGTTGTAATAGCTGCACTTATTTACCTTAAAAGAAATTATTATATTATAAGACATAAGATGAGAAGTAAGAGAAGAAAATGGTAGAAGATACATCTCTTGAAAATCTTTTGGAAAAATATTCCGAGACAGACATTTATCCGTTTCATATGCCGGGGCATAAGAGGAGAATGCATCTCCCGGCCGGCAGAAATCTCGATATAACCGAGATAGACGGATTTGACGATTTGCATCATCCGACAGGCGTACTGCTTAGAGCCGAGCAAAATGCGGCGCGTGTAAGAGGGGCCAAAGAAGCATATTTTCTTGTAAACGGTACGACTTGCGGAATACTTTCTTCAATATTTGCGGCAGCAGAACCGGGCGATACAATTGCGATTGCCAGAAATTGTCACAGAAGCGTCTATCACGCAGCTCTTATAAGAAGGCTTAAATGTCTCTACCTTTATCCCAAAGAGACAAAGATGGGGATAAACGGCTCGGTTGAGCTCTCCGAGGCAGAGGCTCTCTTTAAAAAGCATCCGGAAATTAAGGCGCTCGTTGTTACAAGCCCTACCTATGACGGAGTGATTTCCGACGTGGAAAATCTTGCAAAGATAGCTCATAAATACGGAGCGGCGCTAATTGTAGACA
Organism: Eubacterium sp.; assembly: GCA_024698965.1. Classification (GTDB taxonomy): domain Bacteria; phylum Bacillota; class Clostridia; order Lachnospirales; family Lachnospiraceae; genus RUG14243. The sequence continues at coordinate 9,637 of JAILQM010000063.1, forward strand.
GTGCTCACGGAGCTCACCTTGGAATATCCAATCTTCTTCCGGATAAGGCAGTCAGCGCGGATTATATAATAGAGTCGCTTCATAAGACACTGCCCTCTTACACTCAGAGTGCGCTTTTGCTCTGTAATGCGAAAAGCAGTGATAAGCTAAGAAAGTATTTAAGAATATTTATGACAAGCAGTCCGTCTTATCTTTTTACGGCATCGATTGACAGCTGCATAAGATATATAGAAAAAGACGGTAAAAAAGATATAGAGAATCTGGTTAATAATATAAAAGATTTTTTGGATGAGACAAAAGACCTTAAACGACTTCATGTAATAAAAAAAGAAGATCTTGCAGGAGTGTATGATTACGACATAACCAAGATACTTATAAGTACAGCCGCCACTGATATAGACGGAAAAAAACTAAGCGAAATTTTGCTTAAAGAATACAAAATACAGCTTGAGATGGCGGCAGGAAATTATGCGATTGCGCTCTCGTCTGTCGGAGATGAAAGAGCAGGATTTAAAAGACTTGCGGCAGCTCTCAAAAGTATAGATGAGATAATCGGCGAAGGGAAAGACGTTTTTTCAAAAAAGCTTCCCGAGCCAAATAAAAAGCTTGAGATATATGAGGCTGACGAGGCGGGAAGAGAGAAAATATCTCTTTCGGGCGCTGAGGGAAGGACTTCTGCCGAATTTGTATATGTTTATCCGCCGGGAATACCTATAGTTGTTCCGGGGGAAGTCATAGAAAAGGAACAGATAGAAGCTATAGAAAATGCGCGAAACATAGGGCTCGATATTCAGGGGCCGGATGATATAAGCGCAGAGTTTATCAGGGTAATATAATATGGGAAAGATAGTGCAGATAATGGGAAAGAGTGCATCCGGTAAGGACACGATTTACCAGGCATTGCTCAGAGAAAATAAATACGGACTAAAGCGGGTAATCCCTTATACCACAAGACCTATAAGAAGTGGCGAAGCGGAAGGAAGGGAGTATCATTTCTGCACGAATGATGAAGCAAAGAAGATGATGGACGAAGGCCGAGTCATCGAAATTCGAGGATATTACACTGTCGGAGGCCTGTGGCAGTATTTTACTGCTGATGACGGACAGATAGATTTAAGTAAAAACAATTATCTCATTATTGGGACGCCGAAGTCCTATGAAAAGATGAAGGAATATTTCGGAGAAGAGAGCCTTGTGCCTATATATATTTATTTGGATAACGGGGATAGACTTCAAAGAGCTCTTAACAGAGAAAAGCTTCAAAAATCTCCGAACTATGCGGAAATGTGCAGAAGATATCTTGCCGATGAAGAGGATTTTTCAAAAGAAAGACTTGATGCGGCCGGGATAAACGGAGGTTTTAAGAATGCCGAACTCAAAAGCACCATACGCATGATAGAGGAGTATTTGGGAAAAGTTCTGTAAAAGAGATATTAACAAGGCTTTATTTATGGTACACTTATAGATAGCCTTAAAAGGAGAAAAGCATGGATATTAAGGTTAATCAGACAACGCCTGTAAATCAGACCAATCAAACATCCTCTGCTCAAGCTGCCGACGGCAGTTTTAAATTCATGCTTGCAAGTAACATAGAAGAAGCAGAGCTTCAGACTAAAATAAACAACCTTATGGACAGTATCACAAAACAGGGTGATGTGCTTGCAAAGCATATGGACATAAGGGATATGAGAAAATACAGAGAGCTTGTCAAAGATTTTTTAAACGAAGTGGTATACAGATCACATAAATTTTCGAGAGAAAACTTTTTGGACAGAAGAGGTCGTCACAGAGTTTACGGGATTATTAAACTCATTGACGCAAACTTGGACGATATAGCACAAGAGCTTATGAAAGACGAAAAGGATCACTTATCGATTCTCGGAAAGATAGGAGAAATCAGAGGACTGCTTTTAGATATACTTACCTGATAAAGCTCATATACCTCAGGAGGAAATATGGCAGGATTTAATGAAATTATCGGACATGAAACTGTTATAAAGCAGCTTAAAAGTCAGATTGAAACAAAAAGAATTTCACATGCATATATTTTTGAAGGACCGAACGGCTCCGGAAAGATGATGATGGCAAAGGCCTTTGCTCAGACTCTTCTTTGTGAAGAAGGCAAAGATGAACCGTGCCACAATTGTCATACCTGCAAACAGGCGGAGAGTGAGAGCCAGCCGGATATAATTTTTGTAAAACATGAAAAACCGAGGACGATATCAGTAGACGACATTCGCGGGCAGATAAACCAGACCATAGGAATCAAGCCTTATTCTCGTCCTTATAAGATATATATTGTTGATGAAGCGGAGAAGATGAATGAAGCAGCGCAAAACGCACTTCTTAAGACAATCGAGGAGCCGCCGGAGTATGCGGTTCTTATTCTTCTTTCATCAAGTAGCAACAAATTTTTACCAACCATCACTTCAAGATGTGTGACTTTATCTTTCAGGGCTGTTCCCGATGATGAAGTCAAATCTTTCTTAATAGAAAAATGTAACGTAGATGAGGATAAAGCGGATTTTGCTGCAGCATTTGCTCAGGGAGCACCCGGCAAAGCAATGCTATTGGCTCAGTCCGAAGATTTCGGAGAGATCAGAGACTCTGCGGTAGAGCTTTTAATCCGCATCGGTTCAAAAGACGGCAATGAGATGGACAGCTATGAAATGGCTCAGGCTATTCGCAGAATCAACGAGTACCATATGGAGCTTACGGATTATCTCGACATTCTCAAAGTCTGGTACAGGGATGTTCTTTGCTTTAAAGCGACTCAAAATCCAAACGACCTTATTTTTAAAGTATCGGATGAGGTAAGAGAAATAAAAGAACAGGCCAACCATATTTCATATGGAGGATTGGAGGAAATCTTAAACGCTTTGGAAAAGGCAAAGATAAGATTAAATGCCAATGTGAACTATGATTTAACGATGGAATTATTATTAGAGACAATAAAGGAGAATCAGAAATGATAGATGTTGTAGGAGTGCGTTTCCGTCAGGCGGGAAAGGTGTATTATTTCGACCCGCAGAAGATGGAGATGAAGGCCGGAGACCATGTTATTGTTGAAACTGCAAGAGGCGTGGAGTACGGCACCGTTATAACGGGAATCAAACCTATAGAAGACGATAAAATAGTTCAGCCTCTTAAACCCGTTTTAAGAGTAGCTACAGAAGAGGATAACGCAAAAGAGGCGGATAACAAAAAGCGAGAGAAAGACGCTTATAAAATCTGTCAGGAAAAGATTAAAAAACACGGGCTTGAGATGAAGCTTGTGGATGCTGAATATACATTTGATAACAATAAACTCTTATTTTACTTTACGGCAGACGGAAGAATAGACTTCAGAGAGCTCGTAAAAGACCTTGCGGCGGTATTCCGCACCAGAATAGAGCTAAGACAGATAGGTGTAAGAGACGAGACCAAGATTTTGGGAGGAATAGGTATTTGCGGAAGATGCCTTTGCTGCAGCTCACATCTTTCGGAGTTTGCGCCGGTTTCAATTAAGATGGCAAAAGATCAGAATCTTTCTCTTAACCCGACAAAAATATCCGGAGCCTGTGGCAGACTCATGTGCTGCCTCAAAAACGAGCAGGATACTTATGAGTACTTAAACAGCACGCTTCCAAATGTGGGAGACAGAGTAAAGGCAACGCTTGACAATCTTTCCGGAGAAGTACAGAGCGTAAATGTATTAAGACAGACCGTAAAAGTTGTTGTTGAAATCGAAAACGAGAAGGAAGTAAGGGAATATCCGGTTTCCGAGCTTAAATTTAAGTCCAGAAAGAAACACGCGCAAAGAGTATCCGACGAAGAATACAAGGAGCTTAAGGCGCTTGAGGATAAGGGAGGATCGTCAAGACTCGATGATGACGAATAATTTAAAGGAAGGTGAAAGGCTCGACGATTTGCAGATAAAGGGATATGAGCTGATTCAAAATCCCAAATATTTCTGCTTTGGAATGGACGCCGTTTTGCTTTCCCACTATGTTAAAGCCCCGGGTGATAAGAAAATTCTTGATCTCGGCAGCGGCAACGGAATCATTCCCGTGATGCTTGCGGCACTTACCAAAAGCACTTTTATAAGAGGGCTTGAAATCCAAAGTCATAATATTGATATGGCAGAGCGAAGTATTGAGCATAATGGCCTTTTAGGCAGAGTCAGCGTAGTACAGGGAGATATTAAAGATGCTTCAAAGATTTTTGGAGCATCTTCTTTTGATATTGTGGTTACCAATCCGCCGTATATGAGAGGCGAAAGCGGCATCAAAAACGACCTCGATGAGCGCACGATAGCCAGGCATGAAGTGCTTTGCTCTCTTGAGGACATTATAAGAGAGTCGTCAAAAATGCTTAATGCGGGCGGAAGATTTTACATGGTACACAGACCTCTTCGTCTCGTTGATATTTTTTCTCTTATGAGAGAATACAAAATAGAGCCAAAGGGAATGCGCCTCGTATATCCCTATGTTCATAAAGAGCCCAACATGGTACTTATCGAGGGGATAAAAGACGGCAGACCTGAGCTTCGTGTGGATAAACCGCTAATTATTTACGAGCCGAACGGAGAATATACTAAACAGCTTTTGGAAATATATCGAAGTGGAGAATAAAAATGTCCGGAAAACTATATTTATGTGCAACGCCCATAGGCAATCTTGAGGATATTACTTTTAGGGTTTTAAGAACTCTTAAGGAAGTAGATTTAATAGCGGCTGAGGATACCAGAAATTCGCTTAAGCTCCTCAATCATTTTGAAATAAAAACGCCTATGACGAGCTATCATGAATTCAATAAAATAGAAAAGGCAAACGTTCTTGTAAATAAAATGCTTGCGGGAGAAAATATTGCTCTTATTACAGATGCCGGAACTCCGGGAATATCAGATCCCGGCGAAGAGCTTGTAAAGGCGGCCTATGAGGCCGGAATAGAGGTTACATCTCTGCCGGGGGCTGCGGCCTGCATTACGGCACTTACTCTTTCGGGGCTTTCGACAAGAAGATTTTGTTTTGAGGCATTTTTGCCAAAGGATAAAAAGCTTAAAAGCGCTATATTCGAGGAATTAAAAGAAGAGAGCAGAACGATAGTCATATACGAAGCGCCGCATCATCTTTGCGCTACTTTAAAAGAACTAAACGATGAGCTTGGAGACAGAAGAGTATCTCTTGTAAGAGAGCTTACCAAAAAGCATGAAGAAGTTTTTATGACTACATTTTCCGAGGCCATGGATTATTACAAAGAAAATGAGCCCAAGGGAGAATTCGTTATCGTAATAGAGGGGAAATCACATAAGGAAAAGGAAAAAGAAAAACAGCTCGAGTGGGAGCAGCTTACGATAGAAGAGCACATGGCCATTTATGAAAATCAGGGGATGGACAGAAAAGAGGCAATGAAACTTGTGGCAAAGGACAGAGGAGTTTCAAAGAGGGATATTTATAAAGCTCTTTTATAGAGTTTGGAGGGAGAAGAATGAAAACCGGATTAAAGGACAGGTTTCTTGGATTTTATACAAAGGAAAAAGAACTTGATATAACGCTGTTTAAAATTCTCGGAACAGCCGGGATTTTGATTAGTATTGTGGGGGCTCTGCAGTCGCTTTTTACGGCGGGTGACTATATAAGCTCGCTTATAAATGTGGGCGCGGCCCTGGCCAGCGTTTGTCTTTTGATTTTTGTCGATAGGACAAAAAAATATATAATCGGATATTTAATCACCTCAGTAGGCATTTTTATGTTCTTATTTGGGTGGCTTTTTTTGGAAATGGGTGGACTCTACGGATCTATGCCATATTTTTTTATGTTCGGAATAGTTTTTACTCTGATGATGTACCGCGGCCTTTTGCTTTACATTGTTGAGATGGTGCAGATAATGTTTTATGTATGGCTGTGCTATTTTTCATTCTTAAATCCTCAGTATGTAAAAGCTTTTGAAACGGAAAAGGATCAGATTGCCGATCAGATAGCCGGAATTTTGCTGTCGAGTCTCGGAATCGGTATGATTTTTATTATGTACATCTGGGAATACAGAAAACAGCAGAGGATAGCCTTAGAGTCGAGCAGAGCCAAAAGCGTTCTTCTTGCAAATATAAGTCATGAAATAAGAACTCCGATAAATATGCTTCTCGGTATGAATGAGATGATTTTAAGAGAATCAGAAAATACGCAGATAAACGAGTATGCGCAGAATGTAGACAATGCCGGACGTCAGCTCCTCTTTTTAGTCAATCAGTTTTTGGATTTGACGAGAATAGACATGGGAAAAGAAGAGATGTTTTATGAAGACTTTTCATTCCCGGAGATTATTAACAGCCTGCAGGTGTTTTATTCAAAAGAGGCGGGCAAAAAAGGCATCGAATTTGTTTTTGAGGATGACAGAAGCATACCCGTATATATTTACGGAGATAAAAGAAAGCTCTCGCAGATACTTTCAAATCTTTTATCAAATGCTGTAAAGTACACCTCGGAAGGCCTTATTGTATTTTCGGTAAAAATGCTTTCCAAAGATGATAACGGATGCCTTATACATTTTGAAGTATCCGATACCGGAATGGGCATTACCGAAAAGGACCAAAAGAAAATATTTGAAAGCTTTGAAAGGTCCGACATTATAAGAAACAGAAGTATTGAAGGCACGGGACTTGGACTTGCTATTTCTTCTAAACTTGCGGAGATGATGAATACAGAAATCAAGGTAAAGAGTACTTACGGTGAAGGAAGCGTATTTTGGTTTGATTTATATATGGAAAACGGCTCTCATGCGGCAGATGTTATGGCGCAGCAGGAGACTTTTATTGCGCCGGAGGCAAGAATACTTGCTGTTGATGACAACAATATGAATCTTGTGGTTTTAAAGGCTCTTCTGAAAAGAACGATGATAAAGGTTGATTTTGCAGAGTCGGCTGCCGAAGGCTGTGAGATGTATCAAAAAAAGGATTACGACCTTGTTTTCATGGATTATATGATGCCGGAAATTGACGGAATTGAAGCTATGAAGATGCTCAGAAGAATAGACGAAAAAAGAAAGAAAAAGGTGCCTATTGTAGTGCTTACCGCGGATGCAACACCGCAGATGAAGGAGATATTCTTAAAAGAAGGTTTTGACGATTATCTTTTAAAGCCGGTTGAAAGCGATTTGCTTGAAAAGTCTCTTATGAAGAATCTGCCGAAAAATCTGGTAACTGTTGTGGAGACGGAAGAGACGGTAAGGTTTGACGAAGCAACAATGAGAAGATTTACAAATATTTTAAAGGAATACGACATTTCTATAGGGCTTGCGCTTAAACACTTAAGCGGAGATATGCTGCAGTTTTCGAGAATTGCGGATTATTTTATTAAGAGTGCGGATGAAAATATGGAGAAGCTAAAGTCTCTTATAGATGAAAAAGACTATGCGGCAGCAGCATATATTTTCCACTCGGTAAAAGGAAATTCGGGAAATGTGGGCGGAGAGGATTTGTTTTACTCGGCTCGAAGACTTGAAAGCAGGGCCAAGGAAGGTGACGGAGAATATGTCGAAGCCGCAATGCCACTATTTATCATGAAATGGATGAGGGTTAAAGAAGGCCTTGGCAAGTTTTTGGTAGAATTCGAAGCGGCAAAAGAGGAAAAGAGTAAATCCCGGGTATCTTCAAACGAAAAATCCGATAAAGGCGAAACCATTGAAAAGCTCCTTGAGGCGCTAAGGATGGGAAACGGCAGTCCTGCTGTTAGGTATTTGGATGAGATAGATTTTACCGATGAAAAATTAAAAGAGCGGATTAAAATTCTGATAAAGGATATTGAGTTTGATAGGGCCGAGGAGCTTATCAGAGAGGAAATGGAAAGGAGAGGCAGGTAGAATTATGGCGGAAAGCAGAATACTTTGCGTAGACGACGATATAAACATGCTTAATATTGAAGAGGATATGCTTATAAGCGCAGGTTATGAGGTAAGCCTTGCCAAATCCGGAAAGCAGGCAATAGAGTATATAAAAAAGGGAATAAGTTTTCAGCTGGTACTGCTTGATGTGGATATGCCGGAGATGGATGGCTATGAAACTTTTAAAGCCATAAAAGAAATTGAAGGCGGACAAAATGTACCTATAATTTTTCTTACGGGACTTGACGGACCGGATTTTGAGATAAAAGGCCTGGAATACGGAGCGGTTGACTATATAACGAAGCCGTTTGTGAAAAGCGTTTTTCTTGCAAGAATAAAAAACAGAATAAATGTATTGGCGTCATCTTCGCTCTACGATAATGAGGCGATAAACGATTTGAAAGAGCAGCTTTCGGACCTTGAGTTTAGGGTTGCCTGCAGTATAGCGGACGGGCTTTCAAATCACGAAATCGCCGAAAGAACCAATTATTCCTACGGTTATATTAAGAGAGTGGTTTCGTCTGTTTTGGAAAAAACCGAGATGAGAAACAGAAGTGATATCAGAAAATTCCTTAAGGGAGAGTAAGAGGTAACCAAAGGATACTTCCTTTTTTTCACCGAATAAATAAAATGATATATACAGAGAGAGACCTAAGAGTTTATTAATGTATATATGCTTAGAGGCGAAAGGAAGGGAAAAAGATGAAAAGAAAGATTGCAAAAAGAACTCTCAGTTTTATGCTGGTATTTGCAATGGTATTTATGGGAATGCCGGTAAATGGGCTAATAGCAAAGGCGGAAAGTGAAAAGACTTATTTAGCGATTGGTAATGTTAACGTACAGGGAAGCGGCACTGTTACCGGAAATGATTTTTCCCAAATTACAGGAGATGTTGTTTTTAATCTTGAAACACAAACATTAACACTTACAAATGCAACAATAAATGCAGATCTTATAGTATACGGAAATTTGAGCGGATTTACACTTGTATATAACGGAGAAAATACAATAACGGGCGGCATAAATATTCAAACGTTACAAGAAGGAGAAACAGCAAGTAGTGTAGCACCGGTTATAAAAGCAGGATCTGCCGGTTCATCGCTTACCGTCACAACCAAATGGAATAGTAGTAATTATGGAATTGTCGCAAACAACGGACTTAAGATAGACGGCGGAGTAATAAGTGCTACAGGCCAGATCTGCGGAATAAATGTTAATTGTGGTGAAACAGAGATAACAAACGGAGCTGATGTTACTGCGGTAAGTTTGGGAACGCATCAATTTTATACTTCTATTACTTCTATAGGAGTATTTAGTTATAAAACTCTTATTTGTGAAAGCGGCTGCAAGTTAAAAGCAGTAGCAAATATCGGATGTGATGGCGTTAATTCGGCATACGGAATATACGCATCCGGAGATACTGAAGATTCACTTACTACGAGTCTGGTAGCCAACAATGCTACAATAGTGGCAAAAACAGTGGATTCGGAGTCATATACACCGCAGTATACTTATGGAATATATACAGTAAAAGATATGGAAATAAACGGAGGAACCGTTAGCGCTGAGGCAGGTAAAGCATCGTATAGTACTAGAGGAATAAGTTCTGAAAAGAATATTACGGTTTCGGGGGGGAGTGTTATAAGTGCAAAATCCGGATCGGCGTTAAGCCTTACTTCTTGCGGTGTATATACTGGCAACGGCAATTTAACGCTTAAGGATTCTGCCGAGTTAAAAGTAGAAACCGCAGATACCACGGGAGGAGCTATAGGAGTACAAATATATAACGGTTACTCAATCTTTTTAAATAACAGCTCTATGCTTGATGTTACTCTTGGAGATGCAACGGTGTCGGAAAGTAGTAAGAGCTATACAGGACTATCGGCGGGGGCTTCTGGAAGTAGTTTGTCGGTAGCCGATTCGGCAAGTTTAAAGATATCCTTAGGTAAGCTTACGAAATCGGACGCTTATACTTCAAACTATTCACCTTATGCGTATTATATGTCAATTTACAACATGACTATTAATACAGAAGGCAGCGTGGATTTAACCGGTGAAGCAGATAGCACAGCCAATGCAGAATACTGCGGAGTTTACTGCAATTACAACTGTATAATGAAAAAAGGAACTTTTAATATTACAGCTGATAAAGGCTATGCATTTTCAAATGTTTATGAATTAGATATTGAGGGAGGAGCGGTTTCTGTTGAAGCTCCGGCCGGCATTATAAAAAGCGGAAACTTAAAGATTGGCACGGGAGCAACCGCAACCGTATATAACAGCGGTAATGAAGCTACTACTCTTGCGGGAGGTACAGAACTTTCAACATCTAACAGTGAAGGAGCAAATGAACTCGAAGGATATGTAAAACTCACTGCCTCAGGAGACGCAAGCACAAATACAGGGGATAACACAAATACGGGAGATAACTCAAATACGGGTACAGGCTCTGGCACGGGAGGAGGCTCAAGTGCGGGAGGAGGCTCAAGCGCAGGAGGAAGCTCAAGTGCAGGAGGAAGCTCAAGTGCAGGAGGAAGCTCAAGCACAGGAGGAGGCTCAAGCACAGGAGGAGGCTCAAGTGCGGGAGGAAACTCAAGTGCGGGAGGAGGCTCAAGTGCGGGAGGAGGCTCAAGTGCGGGAACAGGCTCAAGCACACCGGCAGCGGATACTAACACTGTAACCAATGAGGACGGTTCAACAACCAATACTACTACTAAAACCAACGAAGACGGTTCAACTACTTCAAAAGAAGTAACGGAAAATAAAGACGGATCTACGGTTTCAAAAGAAATAACAGAAAATAAAGACGGCTCAACAAAGAGCATAGAGACTGTAAAAGACGCAGACGGAAATGTTGTAACAACAACCACTACCGAAAAAGTAGAAGGTGACGGAAAGACAACGGAAAAAGAGACTGTTGTAAATGCCGACGGTTCTAAAGAAGTATCAAGCACGGTAACAAAGGAAAACGGAGCTGTGTCAAATTCAACGGTTATTACCGATGAAAGCGGAAAAACAACTGAGCTTTCGGTGGCAACAAACAACGGCGAAGGCGGAACAAAGAAGGTAGATTACGAGGTAAAAGCCAACGGAGAGCTTAAGCTTACCGAGGTTGATACAAATGTAAAAACTCTTAA
>JAILQM010000018.1 GCA_024698965.1 Eubacterium sp.
TAAGACTCCGCAACCCAGTCCATTGTCTCTTTGTCACATTTTCTTACAGCCTCTCTGGCAGCCTTGTGATAATTATCATAGTCTTCCGGAGTCGGATCAAAAAGAGGTTCCATAGGACACTCAACTGTCTTAAACTCTAAATGACCTTCATCCATAGGACCTTCTGTTTTAAGTATCGGATATTTATTGCTGGCCACAAAAAATCCCATACAGGCAATAGAACCTTCAAAATGAATTGCATCAGCCATCTGCAAAAGATAATTCTGGCTCTGCGAATCATATAAATGAAAATCAGGGAAATGCGGTCCGTCAGTGTTCATAGGCATATGCTTGTCTTCATTAAAATCATTAATGCCCATCATAGTCACTATTCCCGCCCCCGATTTAGCCCTGTTGGCATAGTGGGTTATAATGCCGTCAGCCGGATAAGTCTCCGGTCCCTGCAGAAAATGAGGAAGTGAGTTTGCGGATATCATTCTGTTTTTAACGACCTTTCCGCGAATCACTATAGGTTTTAATAAATTATCGTATTTTCCCATAAATAATACTATCCTTTCATTGAGTTTTTGCCCGGCACCTCAAAAGATGCCGGGCAATTGTTAGGTGGGTTATATATTATGATGTTGCAAGCCCCGGAAAGAGCATACACATTGCAATAACCGCAATCATACCAAAGAAGATATAAAGCACGGTAGTTCTGAATATCGGCATATATCCCTCTTTATGCGTAAGTCCGCAGGTCATAAGACCTGAAATTACCGCCGCATTAATAGGTATGGTATCCAAAATTGAAATAGCGAAACATCCGATTCTGTGTGCGGCCGGAAGAGACAATCCGATCTGCTCTGCTATAGGAGTAAATATTCCTGCCGAAAGCTGAAGTCCGGCGATTGCATTTCCTGCCAAAAATCCTGATAACGAAGCCGATGTAGCCCACGCAATAAGGGCGTTTGTGGATGTTGCCATGTTTGTAAAAATTTCCGATAAAAATGCATATCCGTTTGTTGCCTGTATGAGAGTTGCAAGTGCCATCTGAATTGCCATAGGCACAAATGTCATAGCCGCTGCCGCAATACCCTTATTTCCAAGCTCAAGATAAGGCTTAAACTTAGACTCCGGAGTCATAATACTTCCGGACATTGTAACGCATGCAACAAGAACGCCTGCAAGAAGACTGACCGAAACATTGATACCAAACACAAGATTCATTATCGCAACAGTAAGAAGCGGTAAAAGTGCAAGAAGAGGATGCGGAAGTTTTTCATCTCCGTTATCAGGCGGCATATTAGCCCCACCCCTCTCAAAATGTTCTCCGTTAAGTTCCGCCTTTTTAACTGCCTTGTAAAGATAAATAACATCACAGGCGAAAATCACGATAACTCCGACCAAACCGGGAATAAAGGCTGCAGTTGTCTTTGTTCCCAAAAACATTGACGCAAGAATGTTTCCGCAGGAAAGCGGTGTTCCCGGACAGCAAACGGCTGTTGTAACTCCGGCAAATAAAGTTGCCGGAAGAAGCTTTCTCGGAATATCATATTTTTCAAACATCATAAGTCCGATAGGCAAAAGCGTAAATACACATACAAATGCATCAAGTCCTCCGAATCCAAATACAATTGAAACTGCCATAAATGCATAAATGGCTTTCATCTTTGCATTAAACCCGGTAGAATTTCTTACTACAATATTCGTCAGTGCATTAGCTATAGACTTGGCTCCTCCGGTCCACATGTAAACCTGACCGAAAAGATTAGCCATAATAAATACAAAAAAGAACATTGCACAGGCACTCTGTAAACCTGTAACAAACGTACTTGGCTCCATCTGTGAACCGATGATTCCCGTCATCGGATTAATTCCTTCAACAACACAGACAAGCAAAGCCCCAATAAGCATTGAAATAGTAGGGTTAAGTCCCTTATATACCGTATAAATCACGAACGCGAGCGGTATAAGTAACAAAAGTAATCCCGTCATAACACTTCTCCTTTTAAAATATCCCCAAAAACTAACACTATGAAATTGATATAATTTCGGAAATCGCCACAGCCGGATTTCCGTCATAAGTCATGAAATAATCTTCAATAAAATCCTGAATAAAATATTTTGCCTTGGCAAGTTCCCTCTCCCCGGGCTTTGATTCAAGATCGTAATGGAAGAAATAACTTCCCGGCATCTTTGTACCGTCTGCCATCTCGTAAACAGTGGCATCTACAACATCGGCAGGCTCTAAAGACGATATGTCCTTCCCCGGGACAAAATCCTTAGGCGGTTTTACGCCGTTCGGAATGCCTGCAGGTCCCGTCTCTTTTCCGCCACAGCAAAATTTCCCAACAACATTTACGTTGTAGCTTCTAAGATAATGCCCGAGCATCTCAAGAGTAGGTACAGCTTCCATACTTCCGTAGAACCCTCCTCCGTAAGTAGAAAATACTATTCCGAGCGGCCAGCTGTCGGATTTATTTAACACTCCTGCATAAGGCGCTCTGTTTTTTCTCCAGATAGGACCTTTAGGCGGAACTGCCGCTTCTGCTGCTTCCGAACCGGTTTTGTTTTCATCGAGTTTCTTCTGAACACTCTTTTCAAGTTCTCCTCCGCCCCCAAAGCTGAAGAGTTTTTGAACAATCTGAAGCGGTGAACCCCCGACAATCGGACTTCCGAGACAAATTACGTCATAATCGTCAAAATACAGATCTTTTTGCATTTCTTTCCAGTCAATATTGCCCTTAAGTCTGAGGTAAGTTACATCCCAATTGTATGCTTCAAATGTTTCCTTATAAACCTGAGCAATTTTCTCAGTGTTTTTGGTCATCGTGGCATACATGATAAGTACCCTTCTTTTACCCATATTTACCTCCTAATTAAATATTTTATATTTTGATAATATCACTGCCTATAGATGAAATCTAATTGCAATAATTCCAACTTTAATTAACCAAAAGTTATCAATTAGGCAAAATAAAAAACCTCGTAATGAGGTTTTTATTCTATAGGTTATTAAAATAATCCCTTATAAAATTCATGAAATTATCAGCTGCTTTTGACCGGTAATGAGAAGGTTTATACGCTATACCCATACAGGCAGTTCCGTTTGTACCCTTTATCCTGATGGGGTCCGGACTTTCTTTTGGCGATATGGATGTTGTCTTCAAACATTTATCAATAGAATCCGAACTTATAATTACCGATCCCGGAAGGTCAAGCAGCATGCCCGAAAGGTCCGGATCGTATCCGAGATATCTTATCTTTGGCTCAAAGTTTGCTCCCCTGCAAAGATTGAAAATATGGCTCACAATATTAGACCTAATATGACCTATGCAAAAATATCTGTCTTTTAATTCTTCCATATTAATCTCTTTGCGCCCTATCAACGGATCGTCTTTATTTAAAAGCGCCGTAAGACCGCCCGAATAAATCTGCTCCCACTTTATCTGATCGGCAACAACTTTATTTTCGGATATTATAAAATCCAAAGAACCCTGCTCAAGTCCATGAACCATCTCATCATTTGACATAAGCTGACACGATATCGAAACATCCGGATTATCACGTAAATGGTCGTAAATAAGATGCTTAATAAACACCTCGGACGAAACCGCCATAGAAATGTGTCCGTACTGCGCACCTGCCGCCTCTTTTACAGCCCTTATACCGCTGTCCATAGTATTTAGAAGATTACTGCAATAAGGTATGAACATTTTTCCGGGCTGAGTCAGTTCAATATGCACTCCTTTTCTTTCAAAAAGCAAAACCCCAAGTTCTTCCTCAAGTTTTTGAATAGATTTGGTAAGTGCCGGCTGGCTGATGAAAAGATGTTCCGCGGCATTTCTGAAAGTGCCGTGTTCTACTATCGCCATAAAATACTTAGCCTGATTTATTTCCATAATAAAACCCTCCGTATAGAGTATATCAGAAAAAGCAAACGGTTGTACAATAAAGTACAACCGCATGCTTAAAGTTTAATATTCTCCAGCTCTCCTTTCCGGAAATATATTATTCTTCTTCAGACTTTCTTCTCTCTACCTCTTTCTCCTGAACATCATGAGGAGCCTGCTCATAGCGGGCGAATTCATAAGAGAATGAGCCGTTTCCTCCTGTCATTGAACGCAAATCCATGGTATATGTAAATATTTCAGACTGAGGTACCTCGGCAACAATCTCCGTTGTACCGTCATTCTGTGGATTCATGCCCAAAACACGGCCTCTTCTCTTATTAAGATCACCCATAACATCCCCTGTGTAAGCCTCCGGCACAAGAACCTTCATTGAAAGGATAGGCTCTAAAAGTACCGGATTGGCTTTCATAAATCCGTCTTTGAACGCCTGTGTAGCCGCTACCTTAAATGCCATCTCGGATGAATCTACCGGGTGGTAAGATCCGTCATAGAGTACAGCTTTAACTCCGACTACAGGGTATCCTGCGAGCGGACCTGCAAGCACGCAGTCCTGTAAAGCTTTTTCAACTGCCGGGAAGTAGTTCTTAGGTACAGACCCTCCGACTACTCTCTGCTCAAAGATATAAGGGGTTTCCGTATCACCGGAAGGCTCAAATGTCATCTTTACATGACCGTACTGTCCATGTCCGCCGGACTGTTTTTTATGCTTGGCCTCAACATCTGAATTCTTAAGAATTGTCTCTTTATAAGCAACTCTCGGCTCCGATAATACGATTTCCGTTTTATATCTGTCCAAAAGCTTACTTACGGTTACATCAAGATGAATGTCTCCGATACCGTAAATAAGGGACTGTCTGTTTGCTGCATCATTAACTATTTTAAGCGTTACATCCTCCTGCGCAAGTTTCTGAAGTGACTGAGAAATCTTATCCTCATCACCTTTATTCTTGGCTTCATATCTCATATAGTGATATGGCTCCGAAATTTCTGCCTTGCCGTAAACTACAGGAGTTGCCTTTGTTGCAAGTGAATCACCGGTGAGTGTATCCGGAAGCTTTGCCAATGCTCCGATATCACCTGCCTGAAGTTCGGGAACTTCAAGAGGCTTATTGCCGCAAAGTACATAAAGCTTACCAACCTTAAACTCACTCTCTGTTCTTGTATTATACATAAGGTCATCAGTCTTAAGTACGCCTGAATTAACCTTAATAAGCGAATACTTTCCGATGAAAGGATCTACTATTGATTTAAATACATAAGCACTCTTTGCTTTTGAAAAATCATAATCAGCCTGGAATACTTCATTAGTCTTAATATTAAGACCTGCAACCGTTCTCATATTCGGGCTCGGGAAATATTTTTCAATATCATCGAGAAGCGTATATGCACCCTGTCCGAGTATAGACGATCCCATTGTAACCGGAGCAATACTGCAATCATCAATATTTACCTTAAGGGCAGAACGTATTTCCGTATCCGAAAACTCTTCTCCCGCAAAAAATCTGTCCAAAAACTCTTCCGAGGTTTCAGCAACAGCTTCCATAAGAGTATCTCTGTAGCTGTTTAAGTTTTCCATTGAATAATCCGGAATCGGGCACTCAGACACATTGCCCTTGTCATCCCATCTGTTACCTGTCATCGAAATAACATTAACATATCCGACAAACTTCTCATTTTCACGAATCGGAAGATGGAAAGGCGCAATTTTTTTGCCGTAAAGTTCCGTAAGATCCTCGACTACCTGTCTGTATGAAACATCGTCTATATCCATATCTGATACATAGAATATTCTCGGAAGATTGTACTTCTCACATAAATTCCACGCTTTCTTAGTGCCGACTTCAACACCGTTTTTTCCCGACACCACAATAACGGCAGCATCAGCGGCACTGACAGCTTCTTCGACCTCGCCGACAAAACCCGGATAACCCGGAGTATCCAAAATATTAATCTTTGTATCTTGCCATTCGATAGGAATAAGTGAAGTACTTATAGAAAATCCCCTCTTAGTCTCCTCTTTGTCATAATCACTGATAGTATTTGCATCAGCAATCGTCCCCATACGAGTTGTCATCCCCGATACATATGCCATGGCCTCTACGAGTGATGTCTTTCCGCAGCTGCCATGGCCAAGGACAGCGACATTTCTGATCTTTCCGTTTACATATGCTTTCATTGTAAAATACCTCCCATCTTAATATATTCAAGACTTGTAAATAAATGCTCCTCTTCCGCATAATTCACGTTCGAAAGAGGTCTTCTCAATAATGAGAAAAAGCTAACTTTATATTACCAAAAGACAAGACATTATACAAGGATATTAGTTATTGTATTTATATCAATACAAACAATTAATAAATTATCTGAATTGTTTACAAATCACTAACACACTTTAAAGCGTCAGAGTGTTGACTTGTGTCTTTCTTCACTATATAATGATTAAAGTTACGAAAGGAAAGACATTATTTATGAATTCAAAACTCAAAATCGGCATTGTGGGACTCGGTCTTATCGGCGGTTCTCTTGCCAAAACAATTAAAAGAAAATACCCGGATTCCTTCATCTGTGCCTGTGATACAAATGAAAACTCTCTTTTATCCGCACAAAAAGAAGGAGTTATTGATATATATACCGAAAAACTCAATGGAAACTATTCGGACTGCGACTATATTTTTCTGTGCGCACCCGTACCTGTTAACTGCAAAACGCTTGAGCTTGTAAAAGACATTCTTCCGGAAAACTCAACTTGCATTGTTTCAGATACCGGAAGCATGAAAAAAGATATACATATTAAAGCCAAAGAGCTCGGTCTTTCAAACTGCTTTATAGGCGGACATCCAATGGCCGGTCTTGAGGTAGACGGATATGAAAACTCAAATGCCTTTCTTTTTGAGAACGTGTACTTTATCACAACTCCCGAAGAAAATGTTAGTGAGGGTAAAAAAGAAACATTTACAAACTTCATCTCCTCTCTTGATATGATTCCGATTTCTCTCGGCAGCCGTGAACATGACTTTGCAACAGCCTGCGTAAGCCATGTGCCGCACATTATTTCCGCAGCCCTCGTCAATCTCGTTAAAAACGACGATGACGATAAGGAAGTATTAAAATCCATAGCTGCCGGCGGCTTTAAAGATATTACGAGAATATCTTCATCGGACCCTAATATGTGGACTGCAATATCAAAAGGAAACAAAGACGAAGTAGTTCCTCTTTTGGATGAATACATCAATTCATTAAATTACATTAAAGAGCAGATTGAAAAAGACAATACTTCCGAAGTCAAAAGTTTCTTTTCATCTGCCTGTGAATACAGAAGCGGCATATCAAATCACACCGGCGGTATTATAGAAAAAGACTACAGAATCCACTGCGACCTCGCCGACGAACCCGGTGAAATCGCCACCATCGCCACAAGACTTGCCGTAAACAGCATAAGCATCAAAAATATCGGAATCGTACACAACAGAGAATACGACAGAGGCGCTCTCGAAATAGAATTCTATGATGCAAAATCATTAGAAAGCGCAACAGAGCTCATGCACAAGTTTGATTACAAAGTATACGAATTGGAATAAAATTATGGTATTAAAATCAGTAAATAAACTAAAAGGGCAGCTTAAAGTTCCCGCAGACAAATCAATATCACACAGAAGCGTTATGTTCGGCTCTCTCGCCGAAGGACATACCGAAATATCGGACTGTCTTCTTTCGGCCGACTGCATGTCAACAATCTCCTGCTTTAAAAAGCTTGGTATTGAAATAAACGTAGATAAAGAAAAAGGGCATGTTGACGTTTACGGAAAAGGTCTTCACGGCCTCACTTCCCCTTCGGGAATTTTGGATACCGGAAACAGCGGCACAACAACAAGACTTATCAGCGGCATTCTTTCAGGGCAGAGTTTTTCAAGTACTTTATCAGGCGATGAGTCCTTAAATACCCGCCCGATGAAACGCATTATCACACCCCTTTCAATGATGGGAGCAGATATTAAGAGTAAAAACGGCAATGACTGCGCTCCGCTCATAATTAATCCGTCAAAACTAAAGGGAATAGCCTACACTTCTCCCCTGTCTTCTGCCCAGGTTAAATCGGCAATAATTTTGGCCGGTCTTTATGCAGACGGCGAAACCTCCGTAACTGAGCCTTATCTTTCAAGAAATCATACCGAGCTTATGCTTAAAGGCTTCGGCGCCGAGATAACATCTGAGAATAAAACCGCAACAATAAAACCCGAGCCAAAACTCGTAGGCCAAAACATAACCGTTCCGGGCGATATATCATCTGCCGCATATTTCATAGCTGCAGGCCTTATCATCCCGGGCTCGGAAATACTTATTAAAAACGTCGGCATTAATGAAACCAGGGCCGGCATCTTAAGAGTTTGCGAAAACATGGGAGCGGAAATAGTATATCTCGATCCTAAGAATATATCCGGCGAGCCGGTATGCGACCTCTTTATAAAAAGTCAGCCGCTTAAAGGCTCTGTAATTGAAGGCGAAATCATTCCCGCTCTTATTGACGAGATTCCAATTATCGCTGTTATGGCAGCCTTTGCCGAAGGACAAACCATAATAAAAGATGCGGCAGACCTAAAAGCAAAAGAATCCGACCGCATCTATACAACAGTTACAAACTTAAAGAAAATGGGCGCAGATATCACCGCAACAGATGACGGAATGATAATTAACGGAACCGGCGCTTTAAAAGGCGCAGCTTTGGATTCCTTCGCGGATCACCGCATTGCAATGTCTATGGCCGTAGCCGCTCTTGCAGCGGAAGGAACCACCGATATTGAAAATGCCGATTGCGTTAATATCTCCTACCCTAATTTCTACAAAGACCTTTTGTCACTCACAAAATAATTAATTGGTTTCGTCAAAAATTTCTTTGTATTCGCCTTCGTTGGCAAACAACATATATCTGCCTGATATATAACCCATATAACCTTCAGAAGTATAATAACCTTTCATAATAATGACCTCCTAAAAATCAAATTACAGACTCATTCGTTTCTATGCTGTAATTCTAATCTTTTAGGAGGTCAAAAATACGTACTCGTAACTATATTTTCATCAAATTTTTAGCACCATTCATTGGTAAGCTTACCTAAAATTTCGATTCCCTTAACAATCTGCTCATCTGAAGGAGTAGAGTAATTAAGTCTAAATCCGTTTAATTTCTTGGAAGGATCGGCGGAAAATGCCACTCCCGGCACTGTAAGTACCTTTCTTTCAATACCTTCCCTTACAAAAGGATATGCATCTTTTCCGTCCGGTAAAAATGCCATCATAAAAAGTCCGCCTTCAGGAACCGAATAAGTAACCTTAGGATTAAAGTTCTTCTTGATTTCCGAAAGCATAAGGTCGGCCTTTGCCTTATATACGCTTCTGCACTTCTCAAGATGACCTTCAAAATCATACTTTGTCATATATTCATTGCAAATATACTGGAAAAGTACATTGGAATGTACGTCGGTAGCCTGTTTTGCAACAGTTACCGGGCTAAGAATTTCTTTGTTAAAAACAAGATATCCAAGTCTTACAGCAGGTGCCATTACTTTAGAAAAACTTCCCGCATAAAGTACTCTTCCGTCCTTATCCATGCTCTTTAAGGTAGGAACGTTTTCCCCGGCAAAACGAAGCTCCCCGTAAGGATTATCTTCAAAAATTGCTATGTCGTATTTAGAGCAAAGCTCATATACCTTCTTTCTCTTTTCAAGAGAAGTTGTAATACCTGTAGGATTTTGGAATGACGGAATTGTATAAAGCATCTTAACGTTTTTATTTGTCTTAAGAGCTTCCTCTAAAGCATTAATATCCATTCCGTCGGATTCCATAGGAATACCGACAAGCTTTGCATTATAAGTTCTAAACGTATTAAGACATCCGATAAAAGCCGGGTCTTCGGTAAGCACAACATCTCCATCGTTTACCAAAACCTTTGTCGCAATATCGGCACACTGCTGTCCGCCCGATACTATAAAAAGCTCGTTTTTCTCAAAATCAAATCCCTCTTTTTTAGAAAGATATGCCTTTAATGTCTCTCTTAAAGGAGTATATCCCTCTGTAAGTCCGTACTGAAGCACCGAAACAGGATTTTCTTTAAGCACCTTTGATGCAATCTCTTCAATCTCCTTAACAGGAAATGTCTCTGCCGAAGGGTTTCCGCCTCCGAAAGATATTACTGAAGGATCGGCTCCGAGCTTAAAAAGCTCTCTGATCATAGATCCCTCAACCCCGGTCATTCTGTCTGAAATAATAAAGCTCATTTTCATTCTCCTTATACAAAACCCCGACCGCAAACGCAGTCGGGGTGTTTAAATTATGTTAACTCGTTGAAGATTTGATAGATTTCAATCTTTAACGCATCGGTTTCAGTCATACCAATAAAACTTCCGCCATACTGATATTTATGCACACCGTCTGTTGCGTCAACTTCTCTTACAATCTCAAGCACTGCGTCAATAGTCTCTTTAGTCCAAATCGTAAGCTTAACATCATAATAGCTTCCAACCTCAAGTCTTTCATCGGATGTAAATCCCATGCCTGACATTGAAAGGTCTGTTACATTAACATTAGCCATCTTAACGGTAGTTACTCCGCCGTTATCAAGTCTCTCGATTTCGATCTTGGCATTAAGCTCAAGTCTTTTGTGTTTTCTTCTTTCTTCCACAGTTAATACCTCCTATGCAGTTACTCCCAATCCTGCTTTACATCCTTCATACTGAAGCTGTATCTTCCCATCTTATCTTTTCCGAGGCAGATAACCTTTACATTCTGTCCAAGTGTAAGTTCATCTTCAACATGCTCAATTCTTCTCTTGCAAATCTTTGAAATATGTACCATGCCTTCTTTGCCCGGTGCAAATTCTATGAAGGCACCGAACTCTTTAATGCTGATTACCTTTCCATCAAAAATCTGTCCTTCCTCGAAGTCAGTAACAATAACGTTTATAAGTCTGATTGCTTCATCGATACCCTTCTGGTCCATACCGCAAACAGATACAAATCCGTCATCATCAATATCAATCTTAACATCACATCTTTCGATAAGTGTGTTGATTGTCTTTCCTCTCTGTCCGACAACATCACCGATCTTTGAAGGATCGATTTTGGTATTGGAAATCTTAGGAGCAAATTCTCCGACGTTCTCTCTTGGCTTAGAGATTGTAGGAAGAATTGTATTCTCTAAAATAAATGTTCTTGCTTCATGAGTTCTTCTGATAGCTTCTTCAACGATAGCTCTTGTAAGACCGTGAATCTTGATATCCATCTGGATAGCTGTGATTCCGTCAGGAGTACCCGCTACCTTAAAGTCCATGTCTCCGAAGAAGTCCTCAAGTCCCTGAATATCTGTAAGTACAAGATAATCATCATCTGTATCGCCTGTAACAAGACCACACGAGATACCGGCAACCGGCTTTTTAATAGGTACACCTGCAGCCATAAGTGACATTGTAGATGCACAAACAGAAGCCTGTGAAGTTGAACCGTTAGACTCGAATGTCTCTGAAACAAGTCTGATTGCATATGGGAATTCCTCTTCTGAAGGAATTACAGGCATAAGAGCCTTCTCAGCCAATGCACCGTGTCCGATTTCTCTTCTTCCCGGTCCTCTTAAACGGTTTGTCTCACCTACAGAGTATGAAGGCAAGTTATACTGATGAATATATCTCTTAGATGTAATATTGTCATCAAGTCCGTCAATTTTCTGCTTCTCTGATAAAGGAGCAAGAGTTGTCATTGTACAGATCTGAGTCTGTCCTCTTGTAAACATAGCAGATCCGTGTACTCTCGGGATGATATCAACTTCACCTGCAAGAGGTCTGATCTGATCGATTGCTCTTCCGTCAGGACGCTTGTGATCTTTTAAGATCATCTTT